>CAZBXU010000015.1:29510-32957 GCA_964495755.1 uncultured Spirochaetaceae bacterium
GATCTTCACCTGCTGGGCAGGATCGGCATCGGCGGGTCCGATCTGGTAGGCATTCACGCCCAGCTCTTCGTTTGCCTGCTTTACCCCCTCCTCGAGACGATTGAACCAGGGGATTCCGGTAATCTTGACCACCGTGACGATTTCATACTCCTTAGCTGCTGCTTCCGTACCACCGCCGGCGAATAGAGGCAGGGTGAGGAGAAGCAGGATCGAAGCGGTGATCAACCGTTTTGGCCACGTACGCATAACGTACCTCCTTAGATTGGTTTTATTATCGCAACGGGCATCGACCCCGTGTGCTTCCACAGCTGACATTATTTCCCGAAAAGATGTTGACAAACTGTTCTCTTTTTGTTATAAAACACATATAATGAACAATTAAAACGTTAATTTGAACATTTGTCAAGTGTTTTGTGTAGAAAATGTCGTACGAACGAAAAAAAAGAATTAGGAACATCGTCAACTTGCTCAACCAGAAATCGGAGCTCTCGGTCAAGGAGATTGCCGAGATGCTTCATGTTTCAGACATGACTGTGAGACGCGATTTGAATGAACTGGAGAGGCAGGGAATCATCCGTAGAACCCACGGCGGGGCCACGCTGCTCGATCCCAGCAGCAGCGCGCGGGACCCATACATACTTGGCGAACAAACCGCCAAGAATGTCCGAGAGAAGAGCATGATCGGGATCAAAGCAGCGTCTCTGGTTCGTCCAGATGAGACGATTCTTCTCGATTCCGGATCGACCACTCCCTTCGTTGCCAGACATATAGACAAAGACCTGCCTCTCACGGTTCTTTGTTACACCTTCACCAATGCCCTGGAGTTCTACCCCAGAAAGAACGCCAACCTGATCCTCTTGGGGGGGTTTTTCCACAGGGACTCGAATATATTTCACAGCGTTGAAAACAGGGCGTTGATAAGCAACATTCGAGCGGACAAAGCATTTATCTCCACAGGCGGGCTCGATCCGGATCTCGGTCTGACAACCTATTTTTACTACGAGGCGGATATCAAGCGGGAGATGATTCGCTCGGCCAGGCAGATCATTCTGGTCACCGATTCGACAAAATTCGGCAAGATCAGCGTCGCTCATTTTGCCGGTCTCGATGAGGTCGATACAGTCATTACCGACGAGGGCATATCGGACGAGTACCGCGAGATACTTGCCGATCGAGGCATCGAGCTGCTCATTGCAAACCAGAGCGACAATCAATAGAGAGTAGAGGATCGGAATTCGTGAACTTCGACTTCAAAGGGAAAACAGCGGTCGTTACAGGCGGCAGCCGTGGGATCGGCGCGGCGATCAGTGTCCTCTTCGCCGCTTCCGGTGCAAACGTCATGATCGACTATCTTCCGGTTGAGAAAGATATCGAGGGCTTGAAACAGGTCGAAGAGGAGATACGACGCCGGGGAGGAGGATGCGAATCTTTTGAAGGAGACATCACCTCACCCAAGGCCATGGACGAGCTCTGTACCAGAGCGGCGGAACAGTTCGGTAGCCTCGATATTCTGGTCAACAGCGCCGGGTTTACGAAACCTGCGACAATACTTGAGCTTCCCGTTGACCTGTGGAAGAGCGGGATCGAGGTGAATCTCAGTGGAGCGTTCTACGCCACCCAAGCGGCCGGCAAGTATATGATCTCCCAGAAGGCGGGCAGAATCATCTACATCGGATCGGCCGGCTCGATTACCGGCGGGGGAGGCTCAGCCTTCTATTCAGCGGCAAAGGCGGGTATCAACGGCCTGGTCAGAGCCCTATCCAAAGAGCTGGCTCCCATGGGTATTACCGTGAATGCAGTGCTTCCCGCTCTTATAGAAACGGATCTCCTGCGGGATAAAGAGCCTGACCCGGAGAGGAGAAAGGAATACATAAAACGAATTCCGGTTGGACGCTTTGGTACACCGGAGGATGTGGCCTACACCGTGCTGTTCCTCGCCTCCGAGTATGCCGGGTTCATTACCGGCCAGAACATCATCGTTGATGGTGGGTCTACGTACAAATAGGTGAGCGATACGATAGGGGCAGCTTAGCTGCTGAATCAGCAATTTCATCATTTGGAGGATTGGATGAACAAACAGCAGATCTTGGACAAAGCCTATAAGCAGGGTTTTGCGGGGGAGCGCAACGTCAGAGGGTGCGCCCAATGTACTCTCGCCGGGGTTCAGGATGCCTTGAACATTCGTAACGATTTCGTGTACAAGGCGGCAAGCGGCCTGGCCGGCGGTGCTGGAGAGTGCATCGACGGCATTTGCGGCGGGTACTCCGGAGGTATTATGGCGATGAGCTTATTTTTCGGCCGGACACGGGAGGAAGAGGCGAGCACGAAGGGGCGCGAGGATAAGTACGTGTCCTTCAGAATGGCCGCGGCGCTACACGATAGGTACATGGAGAAATACGGTACCGTGATTTGCTCGGGGATACATAAGAAAATCTACGGCCGAGCATTTGATTTGAGAGACGACGAGCAGAAGCAGCAGTTCAGAGATGCCGGAGCCCATGAGCGTGAAGATGGGTGCTGCGCCGTTGTCGGGGACGGAGCCCGTTGGGCTACCGAGTTGATCCTCAATGAAATCGAAGAAAGAGGACAGAAGTTGGAGGATTTCGAGGATCTGATCTACCCGAAGACGTGATTTCTCGGTATGGAACAGAGGTCTTTTTATCGCGACGAAACAAGTGTTAATGAATACAGGAGGTAAATGTCATGCCTGAAGTGGATAAAGAAGGAAAAACCTACCACGTGGATATACCACAGAAAGCGGAATTGTTTTTTTTGAAAGGTTCGACCGAGCTGGATTGGGGGATGAAGAACAGATTGGCCCGGATCTTCAATCCCAAAGACGGCCGGACCGTGATGCTGGCCATCGACCACGGCTACTTTCAGGGCCCGACATCGGGACTGGAGAGGATCGACGTGAACATCATGCCGCTGGTCCCGGAGGCCGACGTGCTGATGCTGACGCGTGGCATCCTTCGTACGATCGTTCCGCCGTCAGTGACCAAACCGATTGTGATCCGAGCCTCCGGGGGTCCGAGCATACTCAAGGAGCTCTCCGACGAGCAGATTGCCATGGACATGGAAGACTGCATCCGTCTGGGAGTGTGTGCAACGGCGATCCAGGTGTTCATCGGCGGACAGTTCGAATCCCGCTCGGTGGTGAACATGACCAGGCTGGTGGACGCGGGGCTTCGCTACGGGATTCCCACCATGGCGGTCACTGCGGTGGGGCGGGAACTGGAGAGAAACGCCAAGTACTTCCGTCTGGCCACCCGGATCTGCGCCGAGCTTGGGGCCCACTATGTGAAGACTTACTACGTGGAGGAAGGATTTGAAACCGTAATCTCGGCCTGCCCGGTACCGATTGTCATCGCAGGTGGAAAGAAGCGTCCCGAGCTGGATGCTCTGAAGATGGCCTACAATGCCATCGTTCAAGGAGCTTCTGGCGTG
>CAZBXU010000016.1:0-672 GCA_964495755.1 uncultured Spirochaetaceae bacterium
GATGAACTCAATCCTGCGGACAACTTCGGCGCCACCGGCTCACCAGAATCGGTGGGATATTTCGATGAGTTGGCGAATGAGATCAACGACGACGATGCAGGTCTAACCGATTTTTACGACCTGGGTGTAACTTTCAAGCCGGGGATGAGCCTCGAAATTAGTGGAACCATGAGCGCTGCCGACATGGACGATATCATGGCCTTCAACACGGGCACCTGTACCATGATCACCTTCGCTGTTAGCTACGGTTCAGCAGATGCTCAAATCCGAATTTTCTTGTTGGATGGACCCGACAGCTTCATCGACGGAGTGTCGGGAACACCGGGGGGCATTTCCTTGAACTGGATTGTTGATGCAGCCGGCGTCCAGCGCTATCTAAACCTCGACAACCGAGGCGAGGAGAGCAGCGCCCCTCCTGTCTCGCCCTACGACGGCCCCTATACCTGTGTGGTTAGCGGTCATTAGAAGCAGGTTGACCGATTTTCAAGTAAATAAATCCGGGAATACGTGCAGAGCGCCCTACGTCCCTCAGGGCAGCTCTGCACTTCCCCCGGGCTCATTCGAGCAGCAGCTCGATCTTGTTGATCAGCCTTGTCAGCAGATCTTCCCGATCCGTGTAGCTGTATCGGCGCCACAGTTCGGCGGGCACCTGTGCTGCGGGCGTGCTCAGCA
>CAZBXU010000016.1:682-30116 GCA_964495755.1 uncultured Spirochaetaceae bacterium
CATCCACGACGGTGATCATATCCTGCACCGCCGTATACCGGCCTTCGAGCAGGCTCTGCTCCGCCAGCGTATCGAGATAACGCTCCATGGTGTCGTAGAGCTGCGGATGTTGACCGGCGATCGGGTCGGAGCCGATGATCTGCCAGGTCAGGAGCTTGGCCTCGAGCAAGGTAGCCAGTGTCTCAGGTGCGGTGTCGCCGGTCAGGTTTGCGCTCTGCCGCTGGGTCCGGAAGCGCATCTCCAACGCAGCCAAGCGTTCCCGAAGCTTCTCTCGCTCCGCTTCCATCCGATCCCGCGTTGAGATCAACCCGTCTTTCTCGGCTTGTAGCTGCTTTACCTGCCCTGCCAGTTTGTCCTTCTCGTCACGGAGCTGCTGTGCCTGAGCGCTCAGGGCTTCTTTCTCCCCCTGAAGGCGCTGTACCTGGGTGGCCACCTGGGTTTGATCCCCCTGCAGAAGCTGCTGCTGCTCCCGGAGCCGCTCCAGCTGCGTCGTTAGTCGGGTGTTCTCGCTTTTCAGGGAGCTTTCCTGCGCTTCGAAACGCTCCAGCGCCGCGGTCATCCTGTCATTCTCATTCTGCAGCGATTGTTCACGTTCCTGGAGACTCTTCAGCTGATTCGCCAGCCTGGCATTTTCATCCTCCAGCGTCTCAATCCGTTCCTGATACTGCCCGAGCAACCTGAGCTGCTCCTCATCAGGCTGAGCAACTGGCTCGGGCTGCACGGGGGTTGCGGCAATCACAGAACTCAAACGGGCACTGATTTCGGCGATCTGATCTACGATGCGTCCGGCCGCGTTAGGATCCTCGAGAAGGATCATCAAAGCTTCACGGTAACGGTCCAGAGAAGCCTGGAACTGCTCGTTCTGATAGAGCGTATTGCCCCTGGAAATCGCAGTACCGGCAATCCGCCGGATTCTCGCCTCTTCCCGCTGATCGATTTCCGCCAGTCTCTCGTAGCCCTGGCGGGCTGAGGGGATCTCAGCGAGAGAGGAGAGGTATTGCTGCCGGGCCGCGGCCGCATCGCCCTGCTCGAGAAGCTGGTTTGCTCTGCTAATCCCTTGGTTCAGGGCGTTGATCCGGCTGCCCGCAGCGATCAGGGAATCCAGGTCCTGCTCCTCCCGAGCGGAGCGGCTGCGGATAAGATCCTCCAGGGAAGTGATGATGAACCGCTCTACCGGTCGCCGCCGCTGGATCCCGGCCAATGAAAGGGCCGGCTCCTGATCGAGGTAGGACCGGATCGATTCGAGCCGCTGCAAGGCCAAGGCATACTCCCCCGCAGCAATATTGACGTTTACCGTCTCGTAAGCGCCGAGGATCTGGTCCCGCACCAGCTGTTCCTGACGCTGCTCTTCCTGCAGGCGGTCAAGCTGCGCCGCCACCCGGGCTCTGTCGCCCTCCAAGGCCTGGGTCTGCTCTTCGTACTGTCTCTGCAGTTCCGTTTCCCGTTCCTGCAGCTGACGCTCCAATTCGCTGCGCCCCGCCTGGGCAGACTGGAGGCTCTGCTCATACTCCCGCACCAGACCGGCAATCGCCTCCTCGCGCTGAGCCGCATCTTCTTGGGTCTGACGTCGGAACGTCTCGAACTCGGCTTTCAGCTCGGAGCGTTTCTCCGCCTCGAAGGTGTTTAATCTCTCTTCGATGGCTGCTGTGGCAAGGCCCTGATCGAGCAGGCGCTTCCTCTCCTGTTCAAGAGTTCTTTGAAACCCTTCCTCCAGCTGCTCTTCCCGCCGGCGAATGGTTTGATCTGTCTCCGCCTGCAGGCGTCTCTGCTGCTCGAGGGTATCCTGGAGCCGCTGCTGGAAGGCAAGGATCTCCCTGTCCTTCAGCTGAAGCTGCGCTTGAGACTCTTTACGCAGGGTTTCGATCACCTTACTTTCGGCGCTGAGGATCGTTCCCGCGCCGGCGGCCAAAACATCCTCCTGCCTGTTGAAGAAAAAGGTAAAGATGAGGAGTGTAGCGGCAACGACGGCCACGATCGCCCCGTTGATGAGAATGGGTAATCCGGTTCCTCTGCGCTTGGCGGTGATGGTGAAGGTGTCCGCCTGGACTTTGATCCGGTTACGGTCGATCACCTCATCGATCTGGCGCAGGATCTTGGCCCGATCTTCCGGTGAGACATCTTCAGTGTCCAGACCCTCCTCACCCTTGCCTACCAGACGCAGTCCAACCGTCTGGCGGTATATTTCGAGGGCTCGGTGATATAGACCGCTCATATATGGTACACCAACACTCTGATCATCGGCGGGAAAAGGCATATTTTCCAATCCAGTTTTGTCATGAAAAACCGATTTTTTTAGGTAGGAGGGTGGAGAAGTAAATGAGCATTCGGGCTAAAATCGTACTGATCGTGCTCCCTCTGATCATCGCGCCCCTCTTGGTCACGGGGTATGTATCCTCCCTGTCGGCAAGAAACGGCATCACCAGAGTTGCAACCAGCCTGCTGCGCTTCAAACAGGAGGAGCTCCTCTCCTACGCGAGCAGTCAATGGTCTCTATTAGTCTCCAACAACCTGGTAGGGAACGAGGAGTTCGTGGAAGCGAGCAAAGACGCGGTACAGTCCTTTGCTCGAAACATGGTACGCAGCGCCACGGAACTGATCCTGGCCGTTGATGCCGGCGGGAACGTGGTCATGGCTACCGGCGAGATTGAGCTGACTGCCGATGAAACTCAAAGCCTGCAGGCGCTGCTGGCGGAGGAGGCTTTCGGCTGGCAGCAGCTCGCCCTGGGGGGAAGCGAACGGGTTGCCCAGGTGGCTCCTTTCGAGGCCTTCGGCTGGAACATCCTGGTTACGGAGCAGCGGGAGGCTTTCTACCAGACGATCAACCAGATGTACCTGCAGACAGGAATCATCCTCTCGGTCTCCTCCGCGCTGGCGGTGGCTCTACTGCTGGTCTTCTCCTACCTCTTGACCCAACCGTTGAAAAACGTGGTTGGGGCTATGCGGGATATCATCTCCACCAGCGATCTGTCAAAGCGTGTAGAAGTCCTGTACAACGACGAGACGGGTGAATTGGGGCACACCTTCAACCTCATGACCGGCGAGTTGGGCAAGTCCAACGACCTGGTGAAGGGCTACGCCCTACAGGCGGTCGTCGCACAACATAAAGAACAGAAGATCCGCAACATCTTCCAGAAGTACGTACCCAAGGCGGTGATCGATCAGTTCTTCGCCAGTCCCGAGCAGATGCTGGTCGGGGAGGACCGAATAGTGGCTCTGCTGTTTTCCGACATCCGGGGCTTTACCACGATCTCCGAACAGATGAGACCGAACGAGGTGGTGGAGTCCCTCAACGCCTACTTCGAGATAATGGTCGACATCATCATGCGCAACCGGGGTGTGGTGGACAAGTACATGGGAGATGCCATCATGGCCTTCTACGGCGCTCCCGAGCGAACCCGCCACGAGGCTTCCGAAGCCGTTCAATCCGCCTTCGAGATGCTCGAAGCACTCAAGGACTTCAATGTCTGGCAGACCCAGAGGGGCAGGCCGGAGTTTCGCATCGGGATCGGCATCAACTACGGAGTCGTCACAGTGGGCAATATCGGTTCTGAGAAGAAGATGGACTATACGGTCATCGGGGATATGGTGAACATAGGCTCCCGTTTGGAGGGGCTCACCAAGGTGTACGATCAACCTATCATCATCTCCGAATCCATGGCAAAAAAGATCCAGGAGCAGTTTCCCTGCCGATTGATCGACCGGGTGATCGTGAAGGGAAAAACCGCCGGTATCGGGATCTATACCTCCCGGAGGCAGCTCAGCCCGGAGGAGCAGCACGCCTGGCAGCTGCACGAGGAGGCGGCACGCCTGTTCTACGAGCGTAGCTTTCAAGACGCCGCCCGGCTGTTCCAGAAAGTCCAGGAGCTGCTGCCGGGAGACCGCTCGAGCGCGATGTTCCTCGAGCGCTCCAAATCCAACATCGCCAGCCCGCCCGCTCCGGACTGGACCGGCGCCATGGCCATGACCGTGAAGTAAAAGGGTTTTCACCCGGGTCTGGCAAGGATTCGAAATTTATGAACGGGAAACAATCCCCACGCTTATCCCACTCGGAGCTTTTGCAGCTGGGGCGCTGGAACACCCCATCGGTGTACAACGGCTGGGAAGCCATCACCAAGCATGATCGCAGAACCCATTGGAACCTCGAAGAGACCCGGGATTTCATGCCCCAAATGGGACCAATGGTGGGCTATGCCTTCACCGTAGTAGTCGAGCCGGGCAATCCGGAGCATCCCAAGAACAATCCGGCCGGATGGAGTGAGTACCGCGAGCATGTGGCGTCGATGGCAGGACCGAAAATCATCGTGATCCAGGATTTGGATAAACCAAAGGTGATCGGGTCCTTTTGGGGGGAGGTGAACAGCAATGTTCACAAGGCCTTAGGCTGTGTTGGTACCATCGTCGATGGAGCTATCCGGGATGTGGACGAAATGTGCAATGCCGGTTTCAAGGCACTCGCCCGCAGGCTCTGCGTGGGTCACGCCTTCAATCATCCTGTTCGCTGGAACTGCGAGGTGGAGGTATTCGGATGTTCGATCCGGCCGGGCCAGCTCATTCATGCGGACAAACACGGATTTGTAGTCATCCCGGAGGAGGACCAGTCCGGGCTGCTGGAAGCGGTCCGGTTCATGGACGAGAATGAATGCACTACCGTGATCCCTGCAGCTCGCGGGAGCGCGGGGAAACCGTTCAAGGAAACCCTGGCCGAAATGAATCGGGCCGGCCGAGAGTTCAAAGATGCAGTGCGAAAAAAGTTCCACGGTTCCGGGGAGTGGTAACCTCAGAGTACCAAGCTTGAAGTCTCAACCAAGGGTGAATTCGAATCCCTTTAAATAGTCTTCGTAGGTAACTGTGGATTCTACTCCGTATTCGGCGAGCAGATCGATGGCTTCGCCTATCGATAGATCAAGCTTCTTCGATAGAATTTCCAACGAGATTTTGCCTTCCCGATAACGGCTGATCATCAGGAAAGTCCACCCGTAGCCCAATAGCTCTCGCGCTACAGAGGAACGGTCTTTGTTCTCTGTTTTCGAAAGCTCATCGATGCGTTTCGTTTCTTTGTCCTTCAACCTCAGACTTATCACACTCATTGACTTACTCCCTTAAGCGCTGTTCCGCATCTTCGATGATCTTCTTGGTGTACCGGCCAATGTGCGAAAGCGCCTTGAGCTTTTCTGCAGCAATTTCTTTACTCAATCGTCCACGCGAGACCAGGATTAGCAGAATATGAATCGCTGTGACGAATTGTAGCCCCAATGCCTTGCAGACTTTTATTGCCTGACCATCATCAAGTGCCAGAGGTAACTCCTTTGTTCTCGCCAGCCAGATCGCTGAGGCTTCACCGCTACCTATCCTGAAATCCTCGATCAGTTTTTTAACGCCGCTTTCGCCAATCTCTGCTTGTACTGCAATACGCCTCGCCTGGATGAGCTGTTTGATCAGAGCTGCATCGAAGCTCAAAACTCTTTCAACTAGCGCGCCCAGTAATCCAGGACCAGCGACTTCTCAACATGGGGTTTGACCAGAGCGACAAACTCCTGATGTGCCGGATGAGGCAGGTAGGTGCCCCGGTCTTGTTCACTGCCGAAAGTAACCAGGAAGCTGTGGCTGAAGCCATTGGCTTTGCCTTCCACACTGACATCGGTCCCCCACTCAAAATCCCGGATCTCCTCGATCTTTTCCGGAAGACCGGCGAAGGTGGCTTCGATCTCCCGGATCGTCTCTGCCTTTGTACCCGCTTTGAAACAGAACATCACAACGTGCCGCAGAACTCTATCCATTTGTATGCTCCTTCGGTGTTGATGCGAGGGGAACTCTCCTACTGGGTCCAATCCTCAATGCGCAGACCAGGGACCGCACTGAATTCTTTAACATTATGGGTTACGAGGGTACCCCCATTGCCAAGTGTTGTGGCCGCAACAACCAGATCGTTGGGTCCAATTACTCTCCCCATAGATTCCAATTCGGCTCGGATAGTGCCATAAGTCATCGCAGATCTGCTGTCAAAAGCAACAATATGGAGAGGTGCGATAAACTCCCGTAACCTCTGAATTACCTTGTCCCGAGCGGTGCTCTTCGCCGCACCATAATACAGCTCAGCCAGTACGATCGACGGAATGCTGATTTCAGACGGTACATGAGATTTCATATGCACCTGTATCTTCGGATACAACCCTTTGAACGCGTAGATACAGATGTTGGTGTCAAGAAAGTAGGTCATAGTTTAGTCCGAGCAACATCAGTAATGAAATCAAGCTCCTTTGGTTCTTCCAAATCTATTTCTCTTAATGCTCCAAAGAGTTGAAAAAAAGATTCCGGCCATTCATCTCTCAAGGTAATTTCAATTTTTTCGCGCACCCATTTGGAAATCGATACGCTACTCGCGGCCGCCGCGCTCTCTATTTTGCGAAGTGTCTCTGAATCAAGATAGATTGTTAACTGAGCCATACGTTACCTCCTGATCCTAGTACCCCGGGAATACACTTATAAGTTAACATATATGTGTAGTTAGATCAAGGCCTTCTGGCCGGCCGCCGCGCTCTTCCTTGTCGCGGGTGGTGCAGCAACGAGAGAACCGGCTGCCTATGTCTCCATATGCGGCCAGGTCCTCAAGCCGGGAACTTCAGCTGTCTCCCGGGTGGCGTCTACAAAGCGAACCGTCGGTTTTCGCAAGAATTTGTCAAGTTCATGACGGTTCTCGATCGACCTATCGCCGCCCTCGAAACCGAAGACCAGCTCCCCAAGAACGAAAACGGACATGTACACTCTATCCACACCGGCAAGGCTGTCCAAAACCAGCGTATTCCCGTTTCGGTAGGCGGAGTAGGCAGTCGTGTCAAGAAGTATGGATCTCAAGATGATTCATCCCAGTCTTGGGGTTCAATCCGCTCCAGCTCTTCGATCCTCCCGTGAAAATCCGCCGTTTCCCGATCGGACCAGGTGCCGAACAGATCGAGGAACTCATCCCTGTGGTCCGGCTCCGGCGCCTTTTCCAAGCCTAGAGCCGATCGAAGCAGCTTCTTCACCAGTCGGTTGAGCGATACGCCCTCTCTCCTGGCACGTTCTTCCAGGACTCTGGTAAGAGTCTCGTCCAGCTTGTGTATAGTGATCGATTTCATGGTTCAAATCAATGGCGACGCAACCGTTTCTGGAGAAATCTTCCGCCGTGGATGATCCCTCTAATTCTCGAAGGCAGTGCTGAGAAGCTCTTGTGTGTAAGGATGCCGGGGATTGCTGAAGATCGCCCGAGCCTCACCCTCCTCCACGATCTTGCCTTCCTTCATGATCACGAGGTCGTGGCAGAGGCTCTTCACCACCTTGAGGTCGTGGCTGATGAAGATGTAGCTCAATCCGTGCTTCGCCTGCAGGCTTTTTAGGAGCTCGATCACTTGAAACTGGATCGTTCTGTCCAAGGAAGATGTGGGCTCGTCCAGAACGAGGATATCCGGTTTTAGTACCAGGGCCCGGGCCAGGGCGATCCGCTGCCGCTGACCTCCGGAAAACTCGTGGGGATAGCGGTGGCGGTGTTCCGGATCCAACCCCACCTCTTTCATCACGTCGACGATCCGTTTTCCCCGGCTCTGGGGGTCTCCGATCTTGTTGATGATCAAACCCTCGCCGATGATCTGCTCCACCGACATCCGAGGACTGAGAGAACCGAAAGGATCCTGAAAGATGACCTGCATGCGACGGCGAATCGGACGAAGCGCCTTGGCGTCGATCTCGTGAAGGGGCTTGCCCTCGAACCAGATTTCCCCCTCGCTTCTCTCCAACCTGAGCAGGGCCTTACCCAGGGTTGTCTTTCCGGATCCGCTCTCCCCTACAACACCGAGGGTCTGGCCTTTGCGCACCTTAAGGGTAACACCGTCCACCGCTTTCACATGACCCCTGGTTAGCCGCAAGATTCCCTTCTGGATGGGAAACCACACCTTCAAGTCCTCCACCGTAACGAGAGCTTCCCGCTCGGGATCGGAGGCGGGAGGCTCCCCCTCCGGTTCCGCCGCCAAAAGCTCTTTGGTGTAGGGATGGCTGGGAGCAGCGAAGATCTTCTGAGTATTGTCGGTTTCCACGATAACACCATCGTGCATCACCGCCACCCGATCGGCAATGCGGCGGACGATTCCAAGATCGTGGGTGATGAACAACACCGACATCTCAAGCTGCCGCTGAAGCTCCTTCATCAGGTCGAGGATCTGGGCTTGGATCGTAACGTCCAGGGCCGTAGTCGGTTCATCTGCGATAAGCAGCTTCGGCTCGTTGACCAGGGCCATGGCGATCATCACCCGCTGGCGCTCGCCTCCGGAGAGCTGGTGGGGGAAGGAGAACATCTTCTTTTCCGGATCGTTCAATCCCACCCGTTTCAGCCAATCCAGGCTGATCGGACCGGCCTTGGAAGCGGATAACCCTCTGTGCAGGAACAGGGCCTCGTTGATCTGTTTTTCCACGGTGTGCAGGGGATTGAGGGAAGACATGGGCTCCTGGAAGATCATACTGATCTCGCTGCCGCGAATCTCGCGCAGCTGTTCGTTGTCCATGGCCAAAATGTCCCTCTGTCCGAATAGAATCCGCCCGCGGGGATAGGCAATAATGCTCTCCGGAAACAACCGAAGGAGCGCCTGGGCGGTCACCGTTTTTCCTGAACCGCTCTCCCCAACCAGCGCCAGAGTTTCATTCGGATAAATATCCAGGTCAGCCCCATGAACAACCTCGTCGAGCCGTTGACCCTTGCGAAATCCGATGTGAAGATTCCTGATGGATATCAATGATTCTGCCATAGGCCTAGTACGATCTCCGCGGGTCTAAGGCATCCCGCACCGCTTCACCGACGAATACCAGCAAGGTCAAGGTGACGGCCAGCACGAGGAAGATGGTAATGCCCAACCGCGGCGCCTGGAGATTCGTCTTGGCCTGGGCCAGCAGCTCCCCAAGGGATGGAGAACCTATAGGAAGACCGAATCCCAGGAAATCCAGGGAAGTCAAAACCAGAATCGAGCCGCTCAAAGTAAAAGGCAGGAAGGTCAGCGTGGCGATCATCGCGTTGGGCAGGATATGCCTGAACATGACCCGGGCATTGCTCATGCCCATTGCTTTTGCAGCCAGGACGTACTCGAAGTTTCGGCCTCTCAGGAACTCCGCCCGTACCACGCCGACGAAAGTCATCCAACTAAACAGCAGTAGTATAGCCAGCAGCAGCCAGAAGCTTGGTTGTACAATGCTGGACAGGATAATCAGGATGTAGAGGGTGGGTATGCCCGACCAGATCTCCATGAAACGCTGGCCCAGCAGATCGATCCAGCCGCCGTAGAACCCTTGGACAGCACCTACAGACACCCCAATGATTGTGGAGAAGAAGGTGAGGATGAATCCGAACAGAACCGAGACCCGAAATCCATAGATCACCCGGGACAGCACGTCCCGTCCCCGGTCATCCGTGCCGAGCAGGTTTTCCCGGGTCGGCGGAGAGGGAGCCGGGCTGGGCAGGTCGTAGTTTATAGTGTCATAACTGAAACGGATCGGCGGCCATAGGATCCAGCCGTCCTGCTCGATCAGATCGATCACATAGGGATCACGGTAGTCCGCCGTGGTTTCGAACTCGCCGCCGAACTCGGTTTCCGCGTACTCCCTGAACAGCGGAAGATACAGACTTTCACGGTGGCGGATCAGGAGGGGAACATCATTGGCGATCACCTCGGCAAACAGGCTCAACACGAAAAAAAGGAGGAAAATCCAGAGGGAAACGAATCCTCTCTTGTTGGCTTTGAATCGCTGCCAACGCTCCCGGTTCAACCTGCTTAAGCGAATCATGTGCCGTTCATCCACGACTCTCGAAGTCGATCCGCGGATCCACCAGAGTATAGGTGATGTCGCTGATCAATCCCAGCAGCAGGCCCATGAGCGTAAAGATGTACAGGGTGGCGAACATCAACGGGTAATCTCTCTGGGTAGCGGCTTCGAATCCCAGCAAACCCAGTCCCTCCAACGAAAACATAACTTCAATGAGTACGCTGCCTGTAAAAAACATACTGATAAAGGCAGCCGGAAATCCGGCAATGATCAGCAGCATGGCGTTGCGAAAGACATGGCCGAAGAGCGTCTTTCTCTCGGTCAGCCCTTTGGCACGAGCCGTCATAACGTAATGTTTGTTGACCTCGTCCAAGAAGGAGTTCTTTGTGAGCATGGTCAGCGTGGCGTAGCCCCCGATCGTTAATGCTGCAATCGGCAGAGCCAGGTGCCAGAAGTAATCGGCGATTTTACCGAAAAAGCTCAAATCTGCAAAATTCGTCGAGACCAGACCTCGGAGGGGAAACCATTTCAGGAAGGATCCGCCGGCGAACAGGACGATCAGGAGGATGGCGAAGAGAAACGACGGTATGGCGTAGCCAACGGTGACCACCGTGCTCGTTGCCAGGTCGAAGCGGCTGCCGTGTCGCACCGCCTTGGCGATGCCCAAAGGAATGGAAATCAGGTAGATGAACAGGGTGCTCCAGATTCCCAGGGAGATCGATACGGGCAAACGCGTAGCGATGAGGCGGATCACGGTATTGCCGCGGAACAGACTCTCGCCAAAATCGAACGCCACATAGCGCTTCAGCATATCGAAGTAGCGCAGGTGCAGCGGCCTGTCGAAGCCGAAACGCCGCTTGATTTCTTCAATGACTTCCGGATCAAGTCCCCGGGCGCCTCTGTAGACAGAGGAGTCTTCCCCTTCCCGTTCAGCCGGGGTGACCTCATCCGCAGTGATACCGGATAGCCGCTCCATACGGGTATTTACCCGAATTCCCCGCATCTCCGCCACCATCTGTTCCACCGGCCCGCCGGGGGCGATCTGCACCACGAAAAAGTTGACCGTGATGATGGCCCAGAGGGTCGGTATGATCAGGAGAAGGCGGCGAATGATGTAGGCGAGCATCGTTGGCTAGCGATCGGGCAAACTACGCTCTTTAGCCGGATCCACCCACCAGGTATCGATTCCCAAAGCGTATTTAGGACGAATAGCAGGGCGGCTGAACTTATCCCAGGCGGCCACCCGGAACATGCTGAGATGCCACTGCGGGATAACGTAGTGATTCCAGGTCAGTACCCTGTCAAAAGCCCGCCCCCAACTCCGCAGGGCTTCATCATCCCCCTGATGCTCGTCGATGCCGTCAAGCAGATAATCTACCGCCTCATCTTGAACCGCCGCTTGATTGTAGGTGGAGTCGATGTAATCGCTGCCCCACGAAATCTTCAAAGTGGTGTCCGGATAAATATGGGAGGAAAATCCACTTGAAATCAAGTCGAAATCATGATCATGCCAACGGTTGAGGTACTGTGAGGGATCCACCTTTCGGATATTCATGGTGATTCCCACCCGCTCCAGGTTCTTCTGCAGAGGAATGGCGATCCGCTCCGTCGTGTCGGTGTAGATCATGAGCTCAAATCCGAAGGGCTCCCCGGTACGCACATTCACCAGCTGTCTGTCCCGTACCTCCCACCCGGCCTCTTTCAGCAGTCTAAGCGCCTGCCGTACCTCGCTTCGGATATTTCCCGAGCCGTCGGTGACCGGCGGGTCGTACTCCTTGGCAAATACCTCTTTGGGGATTTTGCCACGGATCGGCTCCAGTATCTTCAACTCTTCCCGGCTGGGAAGACCGGTGGCGGCATACTCGGTACTCTCGAAGTAGCTGCGGGTTCGTGTGTACTGGTCGTAGAAGATATTGCGGTTCATCCACTCAAAATCCATCAGGTAGTTCAGGGCTATTCGCACCCTGCGGTCCTGAAAAACGGGCCGCTGGATATTGAAGATGAAGGCTTGCATCCCGGGTGGGATTTCGTGAGGAATCTCCTCTTTCTTGATATAGCCGGCCTCGATGGCCGATCCGGTGTACTGGGTAGCCCACTTCTTGGCTTCATTCTCCACCCGGATATCGTACTCCCCCGCCTTGAAGGCCTCGAAAGCCACGGTCTGATCGCGATAGTAGTCATAGCGAAGGAAATCGAAATTGAGCCGGCCTCTATTCACCGGAACATCCATGGCCCAATAGTCTTTCTTCCGCTCGTAGATGATGTACTGGCCCATCCTGTGGTTACTCACCGTGTAGGCTCCGCTGCCGATCGGAATATCGGTCAGCGGCTCGGAAAAATCTCGGGACTCCCAATAGTGCTTGGGCAACACGGTCAACCCGCCGAGGCTGACCATCGTCTCCTTATCCGACTCGGAGAGGGTGAACTTGGCCCGGAGGCGATCCAGAGCTTCAACCTTTTCCACGAGACTGAAGTAGCTCTTGAACTGAGGAACCCCCTCCTCAACGAACTTATAGAAGCTGAACACCACGTCTTCGGCGGTGATCGGCCGGCCGTCCTGGTGTCTGGCCTTTGGGTTGATATGGAAGATGATCCAGCGATAGTCACTATCGTACTCGACCTTCTCGGCGATCAATCCGTAGTACACTTCGATCTCGTCATCGGAGCCGACCATCAGGGAATCGTAAAAGGTGTCGCTGGCAATGGCGGAATCGCCGCGCTGGGCGTAGCGATTGAAGCTGTCGTAGGTTCCCAACGTGTATTGGGTCAACATCCCCCCTTTGGGAGCGTTGGGATTAACGTAGTCGAAATGCTTGAAATCGGCGGAATATTTGGGTTCCCCCCGCATCGCCAGGGCGTGGGAGACGATTACGTCGGCTGCAATCGTCAGTGACCCGGCAACGAAAAAAATTAAAATGGCGAGGTAATACTGCTTTTTCACAAGTCCCTCCCGAGATACGTTTTGATTCCGTTCAGGCTTAAACATAGATTTTTGAGGGACCTGAGTCAATATTGCGGAAAGAGAGAGGACAGCAACACGAGCACAACGACCACGATGCAACCTCGTCCCTTCCACTTCATCGATGTCTTCTTAGCATACTGGTAGCAGGTGTCAAGAATAATATGACTAAAATCCTAATTTTAGTCGCGACATCGGTCAAGCCTTCTTGACCCACAGCTCGTAGAGGGGCAGCAGGATCAGCGCGCCGTAGGCCAAAGCCAGGGCGAGCCCCCCCAAAATTACAACCGGAGCCAAGGCGCCGGACAGCTTGGCCAGCCACCAGGCCCCCACATCGGCCAGGATGGCCGCGGCGGAGAAGGCGATCACAACGGTCTTGATCCAATCCTTGTACAGAGTAAAGGAAAAGATAAAGATCAGGGCGAACATCGCCGGCAGCGTCCCATTCACGTGGGTATGGCTCAACGAGATCAACCGGGAGATGGACTTGCCCGTATCCTGCTTCAGGTACTGGGCAACGTCGTCATACTCCTCGGTCACGACTCCGGCCACCTGGGCGTCGGCGGAGTGACAGGTGCTGCAGGACACGTCCCAGATCTCCTTGATGCGGGGGAAACCGTCTTCCGCAGCCCCCGCGGTGATCCACTCCTTGGTGGCCCTGTAGCCCGCCTCATCCATGAAATATTCTTTCATGGTGCCGTCGATAGCCTTCTCGAGCTTGGTTTTTTCCCGGGCACCGTAGAAACTGATGCGGATGTCCTGAATGGACAGTCCCGGCTGCTCGTCGATCGGCGCGTAGGACACAACGATGTTGGCGAAACCCAACAGATACCCCACTCCGGCGACAACCAGCAGGATGCTGATCCCGACCTTCGAGTACATCGGGATGCTTTTCAAACCCTTCGGATCCTTCCAAAACATGACTATCCTCCCCTTAGCAATATAAAAAATAGATTATATAGTAAATCGTGATTATATTACCGTAATCAGGTGAATTCCCCTTGATTTCCAAAGTATTATACAGTAGTGTAAGACTATTGTGAACTGATTTACTAATGTTTTTTCCAACTGATACCGCCGCCTGATCGGCGGGGACAAAATACAACAGGAAGGAGTCGAGGAGATGAAAACAACTACCAAGATCCTGTTCTTTCTCCTGCTTGCCGGTGCCGTGGTAGCCGCAACCCTGTTCCTGGTCGCGGCGGACAACAACAAGCCGTTTCTACCAGGAGTGACCGTGACCGATGAGCATCCCAATGGATGTGTGGACTGTCACAAGGTTTCCGGAGGCAACGACTACCGGCTCAACGCCGAGCTGGCCAACGTCGAAGGACATCCCCAGGTCGACGCCATCGTGAAGAATGTGCCCCAAGACTGCCTGATGTGCCACAAAGAGGGCACCAAGGCGGGGCCTCTGAATCTCATTACCCATAAATATCACTACCGCAATCCCAACGACAACGCCTTCATCAAGCTCTACCAGGGCGCCTGTCTGAACTGCCACAGCGTGAGTCCGGGCAGCGGTAAAATGACGGTCAAGAGCGGTCCGAAGAACTGGTAGATAAAACACACAAAGGACGTATGGCGAGGAAGCGCAAAAGAGTAATCGGAGGCTACCGGTTCGCCCGTTTCGCAGGACAGCCGCAGCCCGAGCTTGTGGAAGCCGGGGCGGCCCAGGTTGTCACGATCCGGACTGGCACCGGCGGGCACAGCACCCGTTCGCCCGCTGGTCGAGCAAGGGGAGTCCGTCAGCGCGGGCCAGATCATCGCACGAGACGACGAGACCGTGGGAAACCCGGTCCTGGCATCCGTGAACGGTACGGTCGAGGATATCCTGAAGAGAGGGGGATCCGGCCCGGCTGTGGTGATCCGCAGTGACGGCACGGATTCCTGTCGCCCTTTGGCAGGATATTCGGCGGAGTGGAACAACCTGAGCTCCGACGTGCTCGAGAAATTGATGTACCTTTCAGGAGCCTCCGGTTGCGTTGCCGGGGGTATCCCGACGCGGTTCAACAGCGCGGCAATCGGACCGGAGGAGGTCGAGCACATCCTGCTGCAAATAGTACCGGCGGAGGTGTTCAACCCCTCCATATCAGTACTGCTCGAGGGAAGGGATGTGGGTCAGGTTGCCGAAGGCCTGGCGATCCTGGCAAAGATCATGCCTCGAGCCGCCCTGCACCTGGTCGGCGGCAGGAAGCAGAAGCCCCTGCTTTCGCAAACCCGACAGGCCTGCCTGCAAATCGGGCTCGATCGGGTACATCACCATACCCTCGAGGCGAAATACCCGAACCATCGCGAAGAGGTCCTGGTTCCGGCCGTGCTCGGTAAGGAATTTCCCCACGGGTACTCGGCGATCAACCTGGGGGTGGTCATTCTCGATCTGCAGGCCCTGCTTCAGCTTCGGGACGCCGTGGCGGCGGGGAAACCGGCGATCGACAGAATCGTGGCCCTGGCGGGCAGCGGTTTTACCAAGCGGCCGCACCTCCGCCTGCGGATCGGCACACCCCTGGAACAAGTACTGGATCAGTACCTGGACCGAAGTCGGGAGTTACGAATCGTGGGCAACAGCCTGCTGACAGGTGATACGCTTGAACCCACCGCCCAGACTGTCGACGCCCTGATGTCGGCACTGATCGCCGTTCCCGAAGAGAAGCAGGGCCCGCCCCTGCATCGCCTGCACCTTTTGCGACGACGTCTGTCCGGTTGGGATCCTACCCCATCTCCTGCACCGTTATGTCCAGAGAGGTGTGATCGACGAGACACTGGTCCGCTACCGGATCTTCGACTGCATCGACTGCAATCTCTGCACCTACCTCTGCACCTCGAAAATCCCGCTGGCGCAGCTGATGCGCAAAGGTAAGGACAGCCTGAAAGCTGAAGGGTTGGATCCCCGAGGCCGGACCGTACATCGCCTGCAGCTCAAAGGATTCGGGGAGGAGGAAGCATGAAAATCGTGAGGAGCCTCTTCGAAGGGCTGAAAAAGGCCAGGCCCCTCCGGCCCGTGAAACCGGTGATCGAAACCTTGGAAGGAATTCTCCTCGGCAGCCCGGAAACCACGGCGGGTGCGCCCCATTTCCTCGAACATATCGAGATCAAGCGCTACATGTCCACGGTCATCGCGGCCATGATTCCCACCACCGTAGCGGCGGTTGTGTTCTTCGGCAAGGAAGTATTCGGCGGCACGGGCCGCAACATCTTCAACCCGGCTCTGGTGGGAAGGATCTTCATCACCATCGCCTTTCCGGAAATCATGTCGGCGACCTGGCAAGCTCCCTTCTCCGATGTCATTACCGCTGCCACTCCGCTGGCTGTGTATCGATCCACTCAAGGCGCCGCCCCCTACCTGGATCTGCTGTTGGGACAGGTCGCCGGAAGCACGGGGGAGGTATTCCGTATCGGAATCATCGCCGGCGCCCTGCTGACAAACCGCTCCGCCTACCTGCAGGCTAACTTCGCCTCGCTCTTATTCGGTTTGCTGATGGCCGGAGAGTTCCTGAACGTGCTGCCGTACCATCCGCTGTCTACCGCCGGGGCCGCGCCGGAACCGGGATCCGTCATAGCCACCTTGGGACGCTTTCTGTCTTTCTCCTCCACTCTGTACATCGCGGTGTATTTGACGACGACCATCGTGAGCAAGCTTCGGCAGAGGGAGCGGGATCGCCCCCGACAGCCTGCTCCTTATCTTCGATGATTTTTACCGTGCCGGGAATGCCAAAGCCTTTACCGAAAACGGAACGGGGTTGGGCTTGTCCATAGTGAAGAAGATCGTTGAGCTCCACGATGGCGAGATTCACGTGGAGAGCGAGGTAAACAAGGGAACGACATTTGTTTTCACTCTGAAAAAAGACCACCCTTGCCCTAAAGCAAAAGTCGAGCTACATTTGGAGAACACCTCATGAGGAGCAAGGAAATATTCACGTCGATCTCTCAACACCTTCGATTCGTGGAAACCGAAATCAGCGCCCAGGCTGAGTTGATCGTCAACAGCTGGGCGCAGAACGGTAAGCAGGCCGAACACATCGATCGGGTCGTTCACCATCTGCTCGACAAGCCGGGCAAGATGCTGCGGCCGGCCCTGGTTCTGCTGTCCGCGGGCATGGTCGGCTGGAATCCGAAGGGAGAGTCGGAAGCTCTGAACACGTCTTTGATAAAACTCGCCGCAGCGGTGGAGCTGATCCATTCGGCCTCCCTGATCCATGATGACATCATAGACGACGAGCGGATACGCAGGGGCCAGGCCGCCCTGCACAGGAAGCACGGGAATCAAACCGCAGTATTGGTGGGCGATATCCTCTACGCCCAGTCCTTTTCTCTGATAGCGGGCCTCAAGCTTCCGAGTTGGGACCGCCACCTGGCGATCTACCAGCTGTACTGCGACACCACTCGAAACATGTGTCTGGGGGAGATAATCGAGCAGCGGGTGATCGACGGAAAAGTGTCCGTCGATTTCTCTGATTACCTGGATATATTGAAGAATAAAACCGCGGTGCTCATGTCGGCCTGCTGCCACAGCGGTGCCATTCTAGCCGGAGCGGATGATCCGACGACAAAAAAACTCTCGGAGTTCGGCATGTCCTTCGGCTTAGCTTTCCAGCTGCTCGACGACCATAAGGACAAGGACGCCCTGATCAGCAAAGATGTAGACATCGTTGAGAAAGCTTTGCAGCAGATGGGGCGAGCCCGCTCGATATTGGCTGTGCTGACGGACAGTATCTACCGGAAGGAACTGATCCGGGCCTGTGATTTCGTTCTGGAAAGCGTCGGCGTCGCTCAGACGTAGTTGCGGATCAGCTTGACCAGTCGATCGATCTTGATGGGTTTGTTTATGAACTCCTCGGCCTGTACGTCCTCGGTGTTGAAGTCAAAAGCGTATTCCCGGTTAATCGCGGTTAGAACAAAAACGGGAATTTTAGGATACTTGGACTTGATCTCTCCGGCGGCCTCGAAACCCCGGGTCTTTTTTTCAGGAAACATCACATCCAGCAGGATCAGATCGGGGGAGACCTGAGCGATCATCTCTATTCCCTTCTCCACGGTATCGGCGGAATGGATTTCGAAGCCCTCGTACTCCAGCAGGGAGCCCGTTGTTTCCAGAATGTCCAGGTCATCATCGATGATCAATATTTTGCTCATTCTCTCCTCCTGCAGGTAAAAATATATGAAAGGTCGTTCCTTTGTTCAACTCCGAGTACACGGTCAGACGGCCGCCCAAGGATTCAACGGCACGCTTGATTATGGAAAGACCCAACCCGGTCCCATCCCGCTCCAGCTCTCTCGCCTTGCGGGTACGGTAGAACTCCTCGAATATCTTATCCAATTCCTCCGGCTCGATACCGTAGCCCTGGTCCCGGACAAAAAGATGCATCTCCCCGCCCTCTCGTCCCGCATTTACCGCGATGGTAGTCGAATCGGGGGAATACTTGATCGCATTGTTGATCAGGTTGCTTAGGATGATGTTGAGCAGATCCCGGTTGGAGTGGATCTGCAGCTCCTTGGTGCAGTCGGAAACCAGATCGACGTTCTTCCGGGTCGCCTGACTGGAGTGGATGTCCAGCTGATAGTCGATGATTTGGAGAAGGTTCTCCGTCCTCCGGTTCGCCTTGTGCACCAGCTCGTTCGCCCTCGGGGTGAGCTTGCCGCCGATGCCGCGCATCAACATCTCATGGTACCCGTTCATGGCTGCGATCGGGCCGCGTATCTCGTGGGTTACCTGCAGGATGAAGTTGCTCTTGACCCTGTCCAGTTCCTTGTAGTGATTCAGCTCCACTTCCACCCGCCGACCCTTCTCGGCGATCCTTCGTTTGATACTGGTGATCAGGTAGGCGGAAATGGCCAGAGTCGAACACAACCCGATCGCTCGCGGCAAATAGAGGTGGAAATACCCGGAATCGATGGTGTTACTCAACAGGTAGTGGGGAATCACCCGGAAATACTCGGTAAAAGAGGTTCCGATGAACAGAACGATCAGCGCACTGACATAGACAAATACGACATCCGAGGAGAACAGAAAGGAGGTCAGCATGATGTGAAAGACAAAAAAATAGGTGAAAGGATTCTCGAGGAACCCGGTGAAGTAGATCAGGAAGAACAACAGCACGTAGTCGCAGATGATCTGTACGTGCAGAAAAACCGCCAGCTCGCGGCGGGAAAGATTCTGTTTCTTGATGACGACGTAGTAGAGGGTGAACAGCAGGTTGATCAGGCAGAGTACACCGGTAAGCAGGTACAAGAGGGTATAAGGAAGAAGATACCCTAAGCGGAAGCGTACAAAAAAGAGGGCAAGTAAAACTCCGACAGCCGCGATCCAGCGCAGCAGGATGAACCAGCTGACGACTCTGTTGAGATCCGTGTATTCCGAAGGATCTGCATGCTAAGTGATCAGGAGATCTCAGGTACCTGTTCGGGTCTCTTCGCTGAGGTGGCGGATCTCTTCGATCTGCTCCTCCTTGAACAGGACGAGGGATTCGAAAAGCTCCTTCTGGTCCCGGCTGATCAGATTATTGGCGATATTGGAGTAGATGCTTTTCAGTTTACCCTCGCAATCCAGCAGATGCTCGAAGATTACCGCAGGCTCCGCGTCTCTGTGTATTTTCCCTACCTGTATAAGATCTTCGTCTTTGTAACTCGGTGCATAGCGGACCCATTCGGTCTTGCCGAAGCTGTTCAGATTCACACCTTTCAAGATTTCCAGTTTGTCTACCAGTTGTTCCCTCAGCATCTGCACTGTTTTTTTTGACTTCTCGTTTTTCAACGCGTACTCCGCCACGTCGTAGAAATCCTTGAGTTTATTCTCCCACCGCACCGTGATTTTCAGTAATTTCGCGGCAAACGAATCTGTCGAGAATCCTTTCGTTATCTCGGTCGCAGGGACTCGTTCAATCGAGGATTGAGGGCCTTGAGCGTGTCGTACAACACCTGCATCGTGTAGGTGGCGTTGTGCACCCCGCGGCTGCGGTCTTCGATGATCATCTTGTAATTCCAAAGGGCACCGATCTGGGCCTCGCTCCAGCTTCCGCTTTTGGAACCGGCCCATCCGGAGCCCAGTTCGTGGAAGGTCGCCTTGGCGTCCTTCTTGAACATCGGCGGATTCATGGTTTGCAGATATCCGGTGCCGTTTTCATTCACCAGAGCATCGAGAAGACCCTGTACCTCCACCTGCACCGCCTCGACCGTGCCGTCGCGGTCATAGTCCGCCTTGGCCTTGATGTCGAACATGTCGGTTCCCGACAACTGCTTGATATCCTTGTGGCAGCCGACGCAGCCGGAGACGTTGACCTTCTCCGACTCATGCACCTCACCGACAATGTTGAAGCTGTGACCGCCCACTTCCGGGCCGGAGGAGTAGCGGCCTTCGGGCAGGCTCATGTGGCAAGTGACGCAGCCGTCGGCCAACACGTCCTTGTGGGGAGAGCTTGAGTAGCGCTTGCCAGGGTATTCATACGCATTGGTGCCGTTCACCATATCGGACTGCGGTCCGTGGTGGGCGCCAAAGTGGGAGCTGACGCTCTTAGCCTCCATCGCAGACGAAAAACACCCGTACCTGTTTTGACCATCAATTTCCTCCTCACTTCTCGATGTACCCCGATCAACAAAGTCGTTTAAAAAATATATGACAAATTCTCTCGGATACTTCAGTTTAGGGTACATTACCTGGTTTGTAAAGAATTTTTTCACGGGTTTTCATTGGGGATCTCCTTCGGTACTCCGACATGATTTCCCGAATGATCCTGCTTGAGGAAGTAGTTCACCCAGGAGGAGGTCTCGTAGAGCTTCCAGTTGCGGGGATTGATTACGTACTGCAGATTGTCCAGCTCTTTGCGGCTCTTGGCCCGCCAGTACACCAGCTCCCAGATGCAGGGTCTGTCGTCGAAAACTTCGCAGTTCCCGTTGATCCGGCTTCCACCGCAGGGACCGATCCGCTGTCCCTTGGGGCAACGCGATTCCGGGCAGAGGTAGTACATCTCGAACAGGGCGCAGTCATCGCACTCCCGGCAGTCGAAGAGGGCTCTCTTGGCTACGTGCTCCAAAGCCTGCAAGACCTTGTAGCGCAGGCGTCTTCTCTGTGCAGATTTCGCAAAGCCCCGCATCAGCTTGTAGCCGAGGGTTCCCTCGATAAAGAACAACTTGTGGGCCAGGCGCATCATCCAGAACTTGGGCGAAGCGATTCGCTTTCTCCGGGTCACCCTGAACTTCGGTTCCCCGCCGTTTTTCGCGAAAGAGAAGTCCTCTCCCCCTTCGAACATGAAAAAGTTGTTCTTCGGCGAGAAGTCCAGCTCTTCGAGGTGATCCCGCCAATTTTCGCCGATCTCTTCGGAACGTTCCATGATGGTGCTCACGTCGGCGAACTTCAGATTCAGACCCTCGATGTGGGCTCCGTTGTATCCCAATCCTTTCAGTATAGCGACCTGTTTAGCGGCCCGGGTCAGTCTATCCGACTTGCCCTTGTCCTCGGCCTTGGCCTCCTCTTGAAGAACGCCGACCAACCGATCGCTTACGTAACATCCCGGCACCTCACCGCCGGCCATGAAGCGAGCGGCTCCCGCTGAGAGCACGTACACACTGCCGATCAACGGGATGTTCAGCCCGAGGATCTGCCGCACGTATTTATAGAACTCGGCAAATTTACGGGAATCGTATCCGAGCTGGGTGGCGATGAAATGCGCCCCGGCCCGGATCTTTTTCTCCATCTTGTAGTACTGCATATACGCCGAGGCTTCCGTTGCTTTGAAGGGAGAGGTCACGGCGCCGAGGAAGAAATCGGTGGGATCGAGCTTGATGGTCTTTCGCCCGCTCTCCACTTCCAGACCTTCATTCATCTGCCTCAGGTAGTGCAGAGCAATCACCGCATCGATGTCGAACACAGGTTTGGGCAGCCCGAAGGCTCCTGAGATCGGGTAGTCCCCCGTGATCACCAGCAGATTGGTCACCCCGGCACGCTTGAGCGCGTAGGCTCGAGCCTCGATCATGTTGCGGTTCATATCCTTGCAGGAGAAATGAACGAGTAGATCCGGACCGAGCGACTGGATTTCCGGTCCCAGGATGTCCGCGCACAGTGCGGGGTTCCCGCCTGCGTTGTCGGTCAGGCTCAGTCCGTAGATGTATTTGCTATCCTTCGCCTCTTCGGCGAACTTCATGATATTGTCGATTCCCATGCCGGTATGACCTCTTCCCGGCACCAGCTCGCAGGTGGCCACGAAATCTTTTCCGGACAGCAATCCCTCTTTAAATCGTTTCATCGTGCCTCTTCTATACAGTATTTTCTATATATATATCGTGATAATGTTAGCGATTTACTCAAGATATGTCAACCAGCCGTTGACGACCCGGGTTCGATCGGACTACTCCTAGACTTGCATTTTGTGCTATCCTACCGGCGCTTTCATGGATATACAATCGTCGATCGAGCAACTCAACCACCCGCGGCGCGAGAAACGCCTCGAAGCTCTTTGCCGGCTGAGCTCGGGCTTAAAAACCGGAAAAATCGAGGCTCCTCCAGCGGGGGAAGAGGTGAACAATCACATCCACACCATCTACTCCTTCTCTCCCTACTCCCCGGCAAAGGCCGTATGGATGAGCTATACCTCCGGCCTGCGGACCGCCGGAATCATGGACCACGATTCGATCAGCGGTGCCAAGGAGTTCATCGAGGCGGGAGAGAGAATCGGACTGGCTACCACGATTGGAGTCGAGTGCCGCTGTGATTTCTCATCCACCGCGCTGGCTGGACGGCGGATCAACAACCCGGATCAGTTTTCCAACGCCTACATAGCACTGCACGGAATCCCCCATACCCAGATCGAGACGGTTACCGCCTACTTCCGACCCTACTTGAAGGCGAGAAACCAGCGCAACCGGCTGATGTTGGAGAGCCTAAACGCCGTGGTTGTAGATCCCAACCTGGTTCTGGACTTCGATAGGGACGTGCTTCCTCTTTCCATGTACCACGAGGGAGGAAGCATTACAGAGCGCCACATCCTCTTCGCCCTGGCAAATCGACTGATCCTGCGATTCGGAAAGGGTTCGGCCCTCCTAACCTTTTTTCAAGAGCAGCTGGGACTGGATATCAGCTATCAAGTCCGAGATCATCTGCTCGACAGCGCCAATCCTTACTACCCCTACGATCTTCTGGGTGCCCTGAAGAGCGAGCTGGTAAGCACCTTCTACATAGATGCCTCGGAGGAATGCCCCGATGTGCGGGAAGCTCTGGCCTTCTGTGATAGAATCGGTGCTATCTCGGCCTATGCCTATCTCGGGGATATCAAAGAATCCGTTACGGGAGACAAGAAAGCACAGAAGTTCGAAGATGGCTACTTGGAAGAGCTGTTCGAGGTCTTAAGCGAGCTCGGGTTTCAAGCCGTAACCTACATGCCCACCAGGAACGCCCCGGAGCAGCTTCGGCGGGTACAGTCCCTATGCCGGAAACACTCCCTGTTTGAGATCAGCGGCGTGGACATCAATTCTCCCCGGCAGTCCTTCTCCTGTCCGGAGATCCGCCAGGACCAATTCCATCACCTGATCGACTCAACCTGGGCGCTGATCGGACATGAGCTGGAGGCAACCCGGGACCTGGGCAGAGGGATGTTTCGGCAGGAAGCAATGGCGAAATACCCCAGGTTGGAGGAACGGATCGAGGCCTACCAGCGGATCGGCAGGGACTATGAATCGGGCTTAAACTCTTCGATCGGGTAGGATTCTCGTATCAGCTCCCTCCCCTTTTCTATCGAATCTATTTCTCCCATGCTGATGGCCTGAACCAGGATGTTCCCGATGGCCGTGGCCTCGACCGGACCTGCAAATACCGGAATGCCGGCCGCCGCGGCGGTGAGCTCGCAGAGAAGAGTGTTCTGAGCCCCACCTCCGATGATGTGCAGCTGCTCCACGGACCGGCCGGTCACATCCTCGAGCTCCTCGATGGACTCGGCATAGAGCCTGGCCAGACTCTGCAGAACTCCCCGGACGATCTCCGCTGGACTTTCAGGCTGCCTCTGTCCCCGCTCCCGGCAAGCTTTGAGAATCCGATCGGGCATGACGTCGTCGATCAGACCCGGCTTGAGAAAGCGGGGATCATTGGGGTCGATGCTGAACTCGGCGGGGCCAAACTCTCCGGCCAGGCCGGTGAGCTCCGCATAGGAATACTCCCGATCCGTTCGATCCCAGTGGCGCTTGCACTCCTGGATGATCCACAGACCGATAATGTTCTTGAGAAAACGCACGCCTCCGTTCGCCGCCCCTTCGTTGGTGAAATTGTAGGCGTAGCTCTTGTCGTTGATGATCGGCTCGGGCGTCTCGATTCCCAGTAGAGACCAGGTTCCGGAGCTGATGTAGGCATAGCTGCAATCGGCCGGGGCGGGTATCGCGGCCACGGCACAGGCTGTATCGTGACTTGCCGAGGCGACTACAACGACCTCTTGGGTGGCTCCGATCTCCCCGGCCACGTAGGGCAGAAGCCTTCCCAGCCGGGTTCCCGAAGCCACTATTTCACCGAACCAATCCCTGTTGAACCCCAGCGCATCGATTATCCGCCAGGACCAATCCCGCTTGCGCGGATTGTACAGCTGTGATGTTGAAATGTGGGAGTATTCGCTGCGCATCACGCCGGTGAGCCAGTAGTGAAAAAGGTTCGGCAGGGTGAGCAGGCTGCGGGCTTGTTCCAACAACCAGGGCTTTTCTTTAACATGGGCGTAGAGCTGATGGATCGTGTTGATCTGCATGTACTGGATCCCGGTTTCTTCGTAAATCTCCCGCTTGGGAATGAGGGAGAACACCCGATCAGGCACTCCGTCGGTGCGGGGATCCCGGTAGTGGTAGACGCTGCCGATCAGCTCCCCCTGAGAATCGAGAAGGGCATAGTCAACACCCCAGGTGTCCAGCCCTATACTCCGTACCTCCCCGGGATATCTGGAGAACGCTTGCTTGAGACCCCTCTTGATCTCTGAATAGATGTTCAGGACATCCCAGTAGATGCTCTCCCTTATACGAACCGGCTGATTCGCAAATCGATAGACAACCTCGATCTTCCGGACATCCCCGACAATGATTCGGCCGCTTTCGGCACCCAGATCCACTGCAATGTGTTTTGCCATCAACGTTCTACCTTCTTGTCATCGCTTTAGTTCAACGGATGTTTGTCCGAATCTCCGGCGTGCTCGGCGATGGTGCTTTTGAAGTCTCCAGCGGGAAACCCGGAGCCGCTTCCTTTTCCGCCGCTTCCTTTTCCGCCGCATCGTATCCCGCACAAGAGGCCCGAACTCGCTTTCCCAGTATCTTAGCAGATGCGCCGCTGAAGGTCGCCCCGCTTGATCAACCGCAACCTTTCAACCTATAGTCAGCCTCGAAACAGGATGGAGAGAAAAATGAAAGAGAGAAATCACAGCAAACTTCTGGCGGAACTGAGTGCGGAGTATGAACGCCGCTTTCCGATCTCCGCCTCTCGTAACGGACAGGCGCAGAAGAGCCTGATCGACGGTGGAAGCCACGCCCTGCGCTTGATCAAACCCTTCCCGCCGAGAATCCGCAGCGCCCGAGGATCGAGGATCACCGTTGAAGACGGGCACGACATCCTCGATTTCTGGCAGGGACACCACGCCAATATCCTCGGACACAACCCGGCGGTGGTGACGGAAGCTCTCCGTGACTATTTCGCCGCCGGAGAGGGTCTTCTGACCGGTTTCGTCGAAGGTTTTCAGATCGAAGCGGCGGAGATTCTCCGCCGGCAGACCGGCATGGACCGGGTTCGCTTCACCACCAGCGGCTCTCTGGCCACGATGTACGCGATCCTCCTGGCCCGTGCCTTCACAGGGCGGGACCGGGTGATGAAGATCGGCGGCGGCTGGCACGGTGCACAGCCCTGGGGACTGGTGGGCATCGAGTACCACAACGGCAATGCGGTAAAACGGCCGGGGAAGAATCACTTTCAGTTCAGCGACACCGAAGGTCTGCCGGTGGCCATCGAAGAGGAGGTGGTTGTCACCCGCTTCAACGATCCGGATATGCTCGAGGATCATTTCAAACGCTTCGGTTCCGAGGTGGCCTGTTTCATCCTCGAACCCTTTATCGGCGCCGGCGGATGCATCCCCGCCGACCGGGAGTATCTCCAGGCAGCGAGAGAGTTGACCCGAAAGCACGGCACTGTACTCATCTTCGACGAAGTGATTTCGGGTTTTCGTTTCCACGCGGGACTTCTCGGTCAACTGTACAACGTGCAGCCCGACCTGGCTACGCTGGCCAAGATCATCGGCGGCGGGATGCCCCTTGCCGCTGTGGTGGGCCGCCGAGACATCATGGAGCTGGCCGCCAGGTCCGGCAGCGTCCGCTTCTCAGGCGGAACCTATTCGGGCCATCCGGCCTGTCTGCTGGCGGCGAAGACCATGCTGAGGTTCTTGTCGGAAAACGAGAAGGAGATCTATCCCTATATCAACAGCCTGGCGGGAAAAATCCGCAGTAGCGTAGAGAAGGCCTTCGCCGCTGAAGGGATCTATGCCCGCTGCACCGGCGTGGGTCAGGGAACCCTCCCGGGCAGCTCGGTCAGCACGGTGGTTTTCCCATACGAAGAGGACCACCTCTGCAAGGGACCGGAAGACACCCTCAATCCCCACGTCTGCGACGTCGTCCTCTCCAACCGGGTCCTGCAGCTGGCCCTGTTGCTGGAGGACCTCCACGTGATTCACGGGCTGGGCTCGATCGCCACGGCCCACACCGAGGCGGATCTACCCGCCGTGGAGGAGGCCTATTGCCGGGCGGCTAAACGGATCAGGGCTTCCCTGTAGGCTGTTCTACAAGGTTGAATGCCACCAGCAGCGTGGCCAGGGAAGGGTCAGACACAAGATTCTGTTCTAATGGTATAACAAAGGTTTAGTGCTCAAATCTTCTAAAGACTCCAGATCAAGATCCACATCTAGAGATGGCCAGTGCAAGTGGAACTCATGGAGCAATTCAACATTCAATATATCAATTACACGTGCTTCTTTAAACCAAGGAAAATCATCGTGGGGCAGAAAATACTCTTTTCCCTTTGCATATAACCATAGTCCGTTACCTTCGATGCTGAGAATTTCAACGTCTGAAGTTTTTTTCCCAAGCGTCCGTGATCTCATCCTTATGATCCTCCACAATAGTGGTCAGTTCGGTGATCTGCGAGATTGAGAGTCCATAGTTCTTGGCAACAGAGACTTGTGGTTCAACCCAAAACTTAGCTTCTCCATCGCTGCAGTACACATGCACATGAATCCTCTCTTCCTTTCGCGAAAAGAAATAAAACCGGTATTCCTTATACCGGAAAACCGTCGGGCTCATGGAATACTATGACATGATCCAGCTAATATGTAAAACTCCGGCTAAACGGATCAGGGCTTCCCTGTAGGCTGTTCTACAAGGTTGAATGCCACCAGCAGCGTGGCCAGGGAAGGGTCGGAGGAAAAGCCACAGGCCTCCCGCAGGCAGTCGTCGGCCCGGGCCGATGGGCTGATGGAAAGGACCCCGCCTATCCCCAGCCTGTCCTGGACCTCCTCCAACTCGGGGAAACCGAGGGGCGGAACGAGAAAATACGACGGGATACTGCCACTTGCCCGGCGGTCGGGAAAGATGACAAAGGAATCTCCCAAAAAGATGGTTTTTTCTCCATAGGGCCGACGAGAGGCCAAAACCTCCTCGCCCACAACCCGGTAGACGGCTCCCTCGACCGTGATGCAGCGCCGATCATTTCTATCTTCCGGTTGCACTTCCTCCACCAGGCACACCGTAGGTTCCGGCGGCTCCCGGAAGAGTTTGTCCTTGAGTAAAGCAATGGCAACATCTCTTTTCGAGGCGATTCGTACACCCAGGTTTTTCAAGGGGATCAATGCTCCCTGCTCGTATCGGTTTTCCAGCTCTGCGATCTGTTTTACGACTTCCCGCCGAACCGACTCTACAGCCACCACACCCGGAAGTCCGGCCAGAAGCCGCAGAGCCTGCCCCGCGCCTGCCCGTAATTCAGCCATCGAGGATCTCCAAGCCATGGGGCAGAAAGAAAACCAGATCCCGAATGGCCATATTCGCCCCCGGGAACTCAACGATGCGATTCTGACCGTCCGGTTCCACCAGGAGGGTCTCCCCTCCCTGCGGGGCTCTATCCAGCTGCATCACCAGATCCATATTCACACTTCCCGCAACGAGGAGGGATAGTCGGTTTTCCTGTGCTGTCATTGTGCACTCCACGAACTCTGTGAGTAAGAGCATTCTACCGGCAGGAGGGCTGGGATTCAAGGCGATGGGTGGTAACGCCAGAACCATCAGTATGATCTTTTAGAGGAATATCATGGGTATTTTAGCACTGTAAGCAGATAATAGAGTCCAGGCCCAGACCGCCTTTATCGTAGCGGCAAATAGCGAACTTGATCATTCCACTCATCATCCAGACTGTATTCAGCCAGCAATAGAATGTCTTCAATAGAAACCCTGATAGGAACATTTCGACTGACTTCAAAGACCCCAGGCATTTTTTTACCTGCCCGAACACGTTCATAAGCAAAATGAGTGATCGATGACACATCATGCGTGAGTAAAACCCGTGCTTCTCGCGCCGCCCATTCAAGAATTGTGGGGTCATCCGCTCCCGAAAGTCCGACATCTTGGATACGTGCAATATCTAATCCAGGATTACGACGTAATAGTCCACGTACTATGTCGTTGTTGAAGTTCTCGTCGGAAGCCAGCAAGAGCATGGATCAATGTTCTCTGCTTGCACGACGAGCTATTAAGCGGTCACGTACACCCTGTGGATCGAAGTTAGACTCATTTTCTTGTCGAACATCCGCTGCATTAACTTTCCTTTGTCGTAAATACGTTTCAACCTCTGAATGACGTCGCAGATAATAACCGATCACGTAATAGACATCGGCCAATTTCAGGGAAGGATATTGCTGAGCTATTTCTTCAGCGGTTGCACCGTCTGAAAATGCTGCAATAATGGTATCCAATGTTACACGTGTTCCACCGACACTAGCAACGCCATTCTTGTCAACTTTCAATGGTATAACTTCAGTGACGCCTTCGAGAGTCATAAGATTCGCCTCCAATACCAATATACTAGATGAACATTGCTATCGTGTCCATATAGGATCATGTTGATCACCCTGCACTTCGAATTTCAACGTTCAGATTGCATGTGCCCGGCCTCTGGATTGAGATGAACTTCATGCCCTTCATCATCAATCCAGGAATGTTCCCCGGTCATTTTAGGTCTATGGTACTCAACATCTGCAGGTACGGTTGGTATTTCGACAAAATCCCATTCCAGCATATGAGCCAGCTCTACCAGGGCCGTTCCGCAATCACATGCAGCTTCATTCCTGCGGCCATCCCAGAGCGCCTGTAGTTCTTTCCGCCCTCGATTGAACAGGGTCTCATGAGCGATGATTTCTTCAGCAAGCTCGCCGGCTGCATTCATCTCCCCCGTAGGAACACGATCCGGTCTTTCCGCTCCAGGGCAGTCAGCATCCGTTCCTTCGGCGTTATTGCATAACCGCTCCCACCAATTCGCTTTACCTTTGATACTCCTCGTTCCAGTGGGCATGGTGTTTGGAAGTATCCCGGATCACCGGAAAGGATTCTTTGATGATCTCTCTGGCCTGCTCAAAATCCGAGACGCCGCCCACTCAAAAATCGTGGGGTCATCCGCTCCCGAAAGTCCGACATCTTGGATACGTGCAATATCTAATC
>CAZBXU010000017.1:0-28643 GCA_964495755.1 uncultured Spirochaetaceae bacterium
AGCTCACCTTTTTGAGCGAAAGCGACGAGGGTACGGCCGACCGGTGTATGGCGTGTATACTCTTTTCGTCGTTTCGTCTCAGCCGGTCGGCACGTAGGTGATACCGATGTCCCCTGCACTCGATCGTAGGGCTTCGTCGCAAGTCGCCAATACCGCCCCTGCCTCATGGGCCGAACAGAGGATGGCGGCGTCCACCCAGCCGATGCCTTTACAGGGTAGCGAGTTGTCTTTGATGAAGCGGTAGATCTTCTCAGTTGAGGGGAGCTGGATGGTGGGCAGCGCCTGAAGCAGCGATTCGTTCTCCGCGGATAATCCCCCCAGCAGCAGCTCGCCGAAGACAAGCTGGTGGAGGAGGGCTGTGTTTTCGCGAGCCTTCTCGCCGGCAAACTTAGCTTCGTCCGAACCCTTGAAAAAGCGCACCCATACGCTCGTATCGATAAGGATCACCGTCTTCTCCGAGGCTCGGTCAACTCCGGCTGCGATCCGAAGGCCTCCGCGAGACGGGATCTCTTATTCGCCTTGATCAACTCTTCAAGACCCATCTCAATGATCCGAGTTTTCGTTGCGACTCCGTAGAGATGCATAGCTTCTTTCACCAGCAAATCATCAACATCAATTGTAGTTTTCATACGTATATTTTAATAAAATAATACATACTGTTCAAGGTTAAATATGTGTATGGATGGATTTGTGATTTGTATTGAGGAAGCCGGCGGAACGGGGGGCCAACTCCTGAGTTGACGGTATCTCAGTTTGTTTTGAAGATTCTTTCAAGCTCTGCTCGCATGAACCGAAAATACCGGATTGGAAAAGACCGCTTTGTGCAGCCTGGGCTATCAGTTTGAACGATCCCTCAGTATTAGCGTACCCTTCAATACTCTGCTCTATCGGATCCACGATCCAATAGTCCCTTACACCCTGTTGTTCATACAACTGCATCTTATGTTTCAAATCGTAATAAGCTGTACCAGGCGAGAGTATTTCAACCACAAGATCCGGTGCGTCTTCAATTTTTGATTCGCCGATGATGTTTAGCCTTTCGCTTAAATATGCAGCGTGGTGGGATGAAGTGAGCAAGGTGCCGAATAAATAGAGTGCCATTTCTAAAGTATGAAATCCAATATTTTACCATGACAGAAATTAACATGGGCAGTATTTGTCTATAGACTATATCCACGGACAAAAGCTATGAAGTAATCCCTGCCGGTCTTTTCAAGCAGAAATGCTTGGCAATCATCGACACAGTTGATAGAACCCACAAGCCCGTAATAATCAGCAAGCGAGGAAAGCCGGTAGCACGCCTGCTACCGTTGGAAAGCGAGCGGGAGATAGAGGAACGCATCCTAACCTCATTACGGTCCGGTGAGGGAGGCATGCTGGTAGACGAGGAAACATTCCTGCAGCCCACTTCTTACATTGCAGGCTGGACTGAATCGTGATTATCCTCGATACGCACGCCTTGGTCTGGTGGACTCAACAGCCTGAACTCCTTGGATCCACGGCAGAGGAGGCGATCCGCACAGCAGACCGGATCCTGATCCCTGCAATCGTATTCTGGGAGATTACGCTCCTCGTTCGTAAAGGCCGTCTTTCGTTGAAGCGTGGTAGCTCAATGGAAGAGTGGGTTGCTGAGGTCTTGTCGATTCCACGCGTTCAAGAGATTCCTCTTTTTCACCAACTTGCCATTAGGGCGGATGCTCTCGAGATGCACCCGGATCCAGCGGATCGATTCATCGTAGCGACCGCTTTGCACTACCAAACACCGCTGGTGACCAAAGATAACCTTCTACAGACCTTGGCGTGGCTTGTAACTGTTTGGTAAAAATATGAGCTAGTACGTTTCCCCACCGTGGAGCGGGATTCACGTATACCCAGGCCACGTGGCCGTCGGCCGTCACTTCCCAGATCTTTCCCTCCATGGCCTCGCAGATCAGGTTCAAATTATGGAATGAAGCCAGAATACTGCCGTCCGGAAGAGGCGTACAGACCCACATAATGCCCTCCAGCTCGTTATTGGCGATCCCTCCCTTGACATTCCTCTTGACCTCCTCCAGTACCTGCACGTAATCGATAAACAGAGTGTTTCCACTGTCCAGACGATAGATATCTTGGCTGAACTCAGGGGCGATATACTCCCAAACCAGGAGTGCGGGAACTTTTTGAATTTCTTCCACAATAACTGTGACAACATCAATTTAAGAACTGAGGTGGACGAGGCTCTCTTTGACTCGTTTTTCCGTGATTCAACCCAGAAAGGATCGGGAATCTCAGTTTAAGGGGGAAACAGAGTCGAGACAGTCGATTAAAACGCCTGCCCAGACTTACAAAGCCGCCCGCAGCGCTTCGAAAAACCGCTCGTTCTCGGCGCGCTGACCGATAGTTACCCGGATATGAGTCGGCAGGCTGTACAGGGTGGCCGCCCGCACAATCACACCCTGCCGCAGGACGGCTTGAAACACCTCCTGGGCGTCCCGGCCGGTGTCGATCAGTATGAAGTTGGTATGGGAACGAACGTAGTCGAGGCCCATGGCATCGAGCTGCCGGTAGAAGAAGCGCTTCTCCTCGGAGCACCCCTCCACGGTTCTGCTCACAAACTCCTGATCCTCAAGGGCAGCGATCGCGGCCTGTTCGGCCAGGATCGACACATTGAAGGGAGGCTTGATCAGGTTGATCAGAGACACGAGATCCCGATCCGCGATTCCGTAGCCGAAGCGCAGTCCCGCCAGGCCGTAGATCTTGGAGAAGGAGCGCAGGATGAACAGATTGCTCATCCCCCCTCGAAACACACCGACCGAATCGAGCCTGGCGTGGACTTCAGTAAAATCGATGTAGGCTTCATCCAGAACCACCAGAACGTGTTCCGGCACGCTCGCTAAAAATGCCTTCACCTCCTCCGGAGGCAGGGCGTCTCCGGTCGGATTGTTGGGATTGCAGAGGAAAACAACCTTGGTCCTGTCGCTGATTTTTCTTGCGATATCCGCCAGATCGATTCGCAGGTCACGCATCTCCGAGTACACGGGTATGCCCCGCATCACCCGGGAAATCGTTTCATAGATGGGGAAGGTGATACGGGGGAAGATGACTTCATCCCCCTGATCGATCACGGCCATCCCGAGGTTGTAGATCACTCCATCCGCTCCATTGCCTGTAGTGATTTCCCCAAATTGAACTCCCAACTGCTCCGCCAGACTGAAGCGAATCTCCCGACTTTGGGAATCCGGATATACGTGAATCTGATCCGCCATCTCCTGAATCGCTTGTATCGAATTGGGAGACGCTCCGAAAGCATTCTCATTCGAGGCCAGCTTGATCATGTGGGGTATACCCAGCTCCGCCTGGGCTTCTTTAATCGATTTACCCGGCACGTACTTCTTTATGGCCGAAGTGCCCTTGTTGGCGATTCGCGAAAGCAACATGGCGTACTCCTTCAACTTCACTCAAGAGTACGCAAGGAGCGGAAATTGGGTCAAGGGCAAATCAAGCCTCATTTGAACCGTCGTTCTCAATATATGGCATACTTGAGCGAAACTATAAAGTAAATCCTATTGAACGACAGCGGGATACACCTCTATAATGCAGAGGTCACCAAAAAGGAACTAGGTTTCAATGCAGATTGTCATCATTGGAAACAGCGCGGCAGGTTTGAGTGCACTCAGCCGCTTCCGATCTATCGACCAGGAGTCACAGATCACGCTGATCTCCGCAGAATCGGGGACCGCCTACTCCAGGGTCCTGCTGCCCTACTACCTGCGCAGAAAGATCCCATACGAAAACCTGTTTATCCGCCGGCCCGAGGACTATGAACGGCTGGGGGTAAAGACACAGTTCGGGGTAGAGGTGATGCGCGTTGATCCTGCGGCCCACACCCTTATTTTGAACGATGGCAGAACCATCGGCTTCGACCGCCTGCTCATTGCTGCCGGATCTCGGCCTTTCCTACCCCCGATTGAAGGCCTGGCAGGACCGAATGTGTACCATCTCTGGACGCTCAGCGACACCGAGCAGCTCGATTCCCTGTTTCGACCAGGACGGCGAGCGTTGGTGATCGGATCCGGTTTTATCGCCCTGCAGGCAGCCTGGGCGGCCCAGCAGAGGGGGTTACACGTGACGGTCTTCGAGCTCCTGCCGCGCATCATGCCCACGGTTCTCGATGACAGAGCAGCGACGGTTCTGCGGCAAAAAGTTGAGGAGCACGGCGTCGAGGTACACGTCGGTATTCATACCGAGGTCGTAGATCGATCGAAAAAAGGTGTGCTGCGGGTACAAGCCAAAGGCCACCCCCCCCTGGAAGTCGAACTGATTATTGTGGGAGCCGGAGTGCGGCCGAATACCGAGCTCCTGGACGGCAGCCCGGTTCAGACCGATCGGGGCATTCCGGTCGACGAGCATATGCAAACGAACGTGCCCGGCATCTATGCCGCCGGAGACATTGCCCGGGGACCGACTGTTTTCGGAGAGACACACCAGGCTCACGCCTTGTGGCCGACCGCGGTGGAGCACGGCAGGATCGCCGGAACTAATATGGCCGGGCGAAGCGTCCCATATCAGGGTAGTCTCAATATGAATGTAACCGAGATGTTTGGAATCACAGTTGCCTCTATGGGGAAATTCATTGAAAATGAGGGTCTCACCTCCCACGTAATCGATGAAGCCGGGCAGCCCCGCTACGTTAAAATCATACTGCGGGGAGGAATACCTATCGGGGCGGTAGCCCTTGGCGGAGCCGAGGATACAGTGATGCTGGGGAGGCTGCGCCCGTGGATCCGCAACCATCGCAGGCTCCCGGACGTTGGAGGGTTCTTGGAGGGTCGATACCTCCTGTCTAGGCAGGTGGCTTGATATGGAAGAGCGAACCTCAACCCCCGGCTTAGACCTCGCGGTACAACGAGAGAAGAAAGGATAGTCGGATGCGCATCGTTGAAGTAGACCCCACCTCCTGCGTGGCCTGCAGGAACTGTGAGTACGCCTGTGCGTTCAAACAAACCGGCGATTTCGATAGAAAGGACTCCAACATCCGGGTCAACTTCTATCCGGAGGAGCGGGTCTGCATTCCCTGGACCTGCGTTCACTGCGCCGAGGGCTGGTGTATGGAGGTCTGCCCCGCCGGCGCGATCCTCCGCAATCCGGAGACCGGGGCTGTAGAGATCGACTCCAACGCTTGCGTCGGCTGCAAGATGTGTCTCCTGGCCTGCCCCTCGGGAAGCATCCACTTCGACAAGGTCCAGCTGGTCAGCAAGAAGTGCGATCTCTGCGGAGGAGACCCGGCTTGCGTCAAGTTCTGCACCTCCGGAGCTCTCCAGTTCGTGGAAGAGGAAAATGCGTACAGCTTTCGAAGAGAAAACCTCGATGCCAAGCTAAAACGTCTGTTCGGTCTGAACAAGAGAGGAAGCTAAAGAGCCATGCCAGAAAGAGAAACAGTCCAAACCCTCTGCCGCATGTGCGACGACCGCTGCGCCATCAATGTGTATCTGGAGGATGGAAAGATCGTCGATATCGACGGCTATAAGGAACATCCCTGGAACCGGGGTCGGCTGTGCGTCAAGGCACGAGCCGCGGTGGATATGGTCTATCATCCGGATCGACTCCTCAAGCCTCTCAAGCGAACAAAAAAGGGCTTCGAAGAAATCCCGCTCCAGCAGGCTCTCGATGAGATCGCCGAACAGCTATTGGCCATCAAAGACAAACACGGAGCACGGTCGATCAGCATCTGGAAGGGAGAGGCGATCGGCTTTGCCCAGGAGGAGGAGATGGCCCGGCGCTTCGTCCACGCTTTGGGCAGCCCCAACTATTTCTCCAATGACTCGATGTGCTACAACGGCCGCTACTTCGGCTACCGTCTGGTGGAAGGCGCCTGGCCGGTGCCGGATTACGAGAACTCCCGCTGCGTCGTGCTCTGGGGAGCCAACCCGCCCCATGCCCACCCGAACATGACCCAGATGATCATGCGCGCCCGCAAGGCCGGGGCAAAAATGATCGTCGTAGATCCAAGGATGTCGGCGATCGCTCGCCAGGCGGACCTCCACGCCGCTCTGAAACCCGGAACCGACGGTGCCTTAGCCTTGGGCCTGATTCAGCAGCTGATCGAAACTCAGAGCTTTGATCGGGAGTTCGTGGATCAATATACAATCGGTTTTGCCGAGCTGGCCGAGTATGTCAAAGCCTTTTCATTGGAGAAGGTGGAAGAGCAAACCGGGGTAGCCGCCGCGGTTGTTCGGGAGCTGGCCCGAACCATGGCCGTCGCCGCTCCCCGAGTTGCCGTGTACGTGGGCAACGGACCGGAGCACCACGAAAACGGCATCAATAACATCCGGGCCGTGGCCTGCTTGGATGCAATCCTCGGTGCTCTGGATCGGGAGGGGGGGAACCGGTTGGTCGAAGGTTTCAAGGTGAACCACCTCACCCTGTACGACGAGATTCCTCTGGAACACCTCGGCCCGATCGGGGCGGACCGCTTTCCCGTCCTGTACGGCTTCCGCCAGGAATGCCACACCATGACCGGGATGAACACGATCCTGAGCGGCAAACCCTATCCCCTCCGAGCCATGATTCTGACCGCTGCCAACCCGGCCATGACCAATCCCAACACCCTGAAGGTGCGGAAGGCCCTGGAATCCCTCGACCTGTTTGTGGTACGGGATCTGTTCATGACCCCAACCGCCGAGCTGGCCGACTACGTGCTGCCCGCGGCTTCTTTCCTCGAGCGTGTGGAGCTGCATACCCACGCCAAGTATCAAGTCGTTACCATGACCCGCAAGATATTAAGCTATCCGGATGTGCAGGACGAGTACCAGTTCTGGCACGACCTGGCCCTCAGACTGGGGATCGGCGAATACTTCCCCTGGGAGGATGAGACGGAGCTGACCCGCTGGATCCTCGAGCCCACCGATATCAGTCTGGAACGGGCCGCCGCCCATCCGGAGGGTATCGAGTACACTCCGATCCGATATCGCAAGTGGGAGAAGGAACCATTCAACACACCATCGGGAAAGGTGGAGTTCAGCTCCCAATACCTCAAAGATCTGGGCTACCCGGCGCTTCCCGAATACAAGCCGCCGGCCTACCTGGAATCACCGGATCCGGAGTATCCCTTCGTGCTGATTACCGGCGCCCGCAAGCTGATCTACTACCACAGCCGCTTTCGCAACATTAAACGCTTCCGCACCGCCATCCCCGGACCGGAAGCGGAGCTGCATCCTGACGATGCCGCAGCCCTCGGTGTGGCGGATGGCGATCCGATCCGCATCACCTCCCGGATCGGAAGTGTTGAAGTGCCGGCCAAGATCAAGTCCGCCGTTGAAATCCTGCCCAGGACACTCCAGGTGACCCATGGTTGGGAAGAGGCCAACGTGAACCTTCTGACCCACGACGACCGCTTCGACCCGATCAGCGGTTTCCCCCTGATGAAGGCGGTGGAAGTTCGGGTGGAGAGAGTCTGAACCGTCCAACTCAACCCAGTCCGGCGTTGACAGCAGACTTACTGCTGCTGCCGGATTTCCTAAAGGAGGCGTGGGAAAGTCGCGAAACCTACGAGCTGGATAAGGCGCCTGTAACAGTTGTCGATCGCGGTGGTCTAATCGCCATGAAGAGAATAGCCGGGCGGCGCGGGCTCTTCGGACGAAAAATCGATTGCTAATCATTCCATTAAAGTGTAATCACCACTTTGATTGCCGCCTCATCGCGACTTGCGGCGACTGCAAAAGCTTTCTCGATATCTTCAAAAGCAAAGCTGTGAGTAACAAGACGGGCGGAATCGAACATCTTCTGGGACAGCAGCTCAAAGGCCAGGGGGAAGCCCCAATTCGGAATAGCGTGGGATGCGATCAAGGCCAGCCTCTTGAAATGGAAGTCGTTGGCATTAAAAGTAATCTCTGGCTCTGTGAAGCTTATCCCGTTGTATATTATGTCGGCGCCGAAACAAGCCAGCTCGAAGGTCGCGGGGATGGAGTGGGGCGGTGAGGTCACGACGATTTTTTCGAATCCATCGGGCACAGCTTCCTTTACCGTATCCACCCAGGCCTCCTCATCTGTATCGACCACTACCGCAGCTCCAAGCCGTTGCGCAGCCTCCCTTCGAATACCACCTCTTTCCGTTTGAAAACCTCTGCCTAACACCACGACCTTCCGCGCGCCGGCTTCAGTCGCCAGCTTCGTGCAGAACAAACCGATGATGCCGGGGCCGGACACGCAGACACTCTGAAAAGGTTCTATCTGCGCCCTGCTTAACAGATCGAAGGCTACTGTGAGCGGCTCAACCAGGACCGCCTCCTCGAAGCTGACGCCGGTATAGGGAATCACCATTTTTCTTGGTACCCTGAGGTACTCGGCCAAGGCGGCTCGGTCATCCATGTAGGTCTGAATGTTCCGGCAGCGCTCCGGCTTGCCCATCAGGCAGGGGGTACATATTCCGCAGGGCACGTGGTTCTGGACAGTTACAGTCTGCCCAATCTGTAGATCATCAACCGCAGCGCCGGTCTCATGGACCGTGCCGGCCACCTCGTGTCCCAAAGGAATCGGCGCGGCGCCTGGAAAATCGCGATAAAAATGAAGATCTGTCCCGCAGATGCCACAGGCCCGGATTCGAATCACCACCTCCTCGGCTGCGGGGCTCGGGTAGTCTTCCTCGCGAACCTCGATTTGTAGTTTTCCTGTTATCCAAGCGGATTTCATCTCAAGCCCTCCTCGATATACTGATCATTTTCTCTGAACGGCAATCCGAATTTTATCAGCAATTTGGGCTGCTGTAAGGCCGTGCTTTTCGTACAATTGTTCTATCTCACCTGATTCACCAAACACATCCGCAACTCCAACCATCGTGAGAGGAACGGGGTGATTTTGCGCATAAACTTCCGCTGCTGCGCTTCCCAGACCTCCTACTATACTGTGGTCTTCAACGGTAAGCACACATCGTGTTTTTGTCGCTGAACGAACAAGCATCTCTCTGTCGATCGGCTTGACCGTGTGAACGTGGATCAACTCGACGTCAATTCCTTTCTTCTCCGCAATTTCTGCCGCCGTAATCGTCTGGCTCAGCAGAATCCCGGTAACCAGGACCGTGATGTCCGATCCCTCCCGCACTAAGACAGCTCTTCCAATTCGGAAATCGCTGTCAGGCTCGAAGAGTATTGGGACGTCGATTTTCCCGAGGCGAACGTATACCGGACCGTCATGAGCGGCTGCTGCTCTGATGGCCTTTTCGGTCTGGGTGGCATCAGCTGGAGCAATCACCGTCATATTAGGAAGACAGCGCATGAATGCCATGTCAGTGAGTGCCTGGTGGCTCGCTCCGTCACCTGAGGAGGTGAACCCGCTGTGGGTGGCAACAATGTTGACGTTCAGCGCCGGATAGGCGATACACTGTTTGATTTGATTCAGAGCTCTTTCAGTAGCGAACACAGCGAATGTGCTGGCAAACGGTATTTTCCCGCAGGTAGACATTCCAGCCGCTACCGCGTAAAGATTCTGCTCGGCAACTCCCAGATTGAAGAATCTATCTGGAAACTTCTCGGCAAATTTGCCCGTCCGTGTGGAAGATGACAGATCCGCATCTAAGGCGACAATGCGGGAATCGCTTTCACCGAGGCGAAGCAGTGCTTCCCCATAGGCATCTCTCGTGGATTTTTCTCCTAAGTTTTTTCTCATCCCGGCGGTGTTCCCTTCAATCTCTGCATTACCTGAGCGAACTGCTCGCTTGTAAGTGTGCAGCTGTGAGATCCTATCTTGTTCTCCAAGAAATCTATTCCTTTGCCCTTTACAGTCCTTGCTATTATCAACAGAGGCTTCACCGAGTTCTGGTCGGCTGACCCGAGTGCAGAGAGTATCTGCCGTGGGTCGTGCCCGTCGATTTCGATCACAGTCCAGCCAAAAGCCTTCCATTTCTCTGCTACCGGCTCGATCCGCATATGGGATTCGGTGAATCCCGAAACCTGCAAGTTGTTGCGGTCAAGGACCGCCGTTAGATTGTCCAGTTGATAGTGGGAAGCCGCCATAGCCGCCTCCCATACGCTGCCCTCGTCAATTTCTCCGTCGCCCAAGAGCACATTGACTCTGTAGGATTTTCTGTCCAGCTTGCCCGCCAGAGCCATGCCAACGGCTACGGAGAGACCCTGACCGAGCGAGCCTGTCGACATTTCAACGCCGGGTACCAACTTCATATCCGGATGTCCCTGCAAGGTGCTGCCAAACTTCTTGAAGCTCCAGAGGTTCCTGATCGGGAAATAGCCCGCCTCTGCCAACACCGCATAAAGCGCCGGGGCTGCGTGGCCTTTGCTCAATACGAATCGGTCGCGATCTTCCCAATCGGGTTCATTCGGTCGATGTTTCATCGAGGAGAAATAGAGACAAACCAGGATATCGACACAGGATAGAGACCCTCCGTAGTGTCCGGCGGTCTCGCTTTCGTGGATCATACGGATCACGAGCTCTCGGACTCTCCGAGACCGTTCCAACAGGTCCGGAACTGACTTTTCCACGGCTTTTACCCCCTCGAATCTCATCTTATCCAGCGTACCTCGCCCTGTCTATTCGCTTCGTATGGGAATGATACACAACCTTGGGACAAAGCCCAATCTTGGTTATAATAGCAGCGGAGAAGGCTGGGGGTAGGAGAACGAGAAGATGCAGCTGCAGCTCGCTTTGGATCAATTGGATTTACAAAAGGCGATGAAGATCATCGGGAATCTTCAAGACCTGATCGATATCGTCGAAATCGGTACGCCCATGATCATCTCTGAAGGGTTGTCCGCAGTCAGAGCGGCTAAGCGGCGCTTCCCACGCCTTACCGTTCTGGCGGATGTGAAAATAATAGACGGTGGCGCGTACGAATCTCGGATCGCCTTCGAGGCTGGGGCGGATATTGTCAGCGTGCTGGGACTGGCCTACGATGTAACCATTGAGGCTGCGGCTCGGGAAGCGAAACGCGCGGAACGATCCATTATGGTAGATTTGCTTGGCGTCCATAATGTGGTCGACAGAATAGCCCAGGTGGAGAGAATGGGAGCCGCGTACGTATGTATTCATACCGCATCGGATCTTCACGGCCTCGACAGTTCTACGCTGCGCCGCCTGAAAGAGACTGTCGGCGCTGTGACCACCGCAAAGGCAGCGGTAGCCGGAGGAATAGACGCCAGCACGATTGATGAGATCGTTGCTGCACGGCCCGCCGTGGTGGTCGTTGGCGGAGGCATTATAAACCAGCCGGACAGACGAAGGGCAGCCAGATACCTGAAGACCAGCATGCAGCGAGCAGGAGAAGTCTAACGTGCACGTTGCAGAATATGCCCTCGCTATCCAACGGGAGATTGAACAAGCCCTAACACAACTTCGCTACGAATCCTGTGATCGCCTTACAGACATGATCATGCGGGCTAAGCGGATTTTTCTAGCGGGAATGGGGCGATCCGCCCTGGTGATTCGAACCTTTGCCATGCGCCTGATGCAGATGGGATTCACGGTTCATGTGGTCGGCGAGACTACCACACCAGCAATAGAAAGAGGGGACATCCTCGTTATCGGTTCAGGCAGTGGGGAGACTCAGAGTCTGGTAGCGATGGCTCGCAAAGCAAAGGCACTGAACGCGGAGATCGCATTGGTGAGCACGCAGCCTCGATCTTCGATCGGAAAGACGGCGGATCTGAACGTTCAAATCCAGGCCGCCGCTCTGAAATCATCACCGACCTTTAAACCCGCTTCGGTTCAGCCCCGGGGTTCTCTGTTCGAGCAAACCATGTTCATTCTTTTCGAATCGATTATTCTTCGAATCGCAGAACTCAAAGGTCTGGACACCGAACAAATGCTTTCGAAACACGCGAATCTTGAGTAGACCAATACTCGGCACCCGGATTTCTTGCTTCCGCGGTTGATTCGTTCTACACTGTACGGTGAGGGGGGAGGGATGCTTATGAATTATCGATTCTTTGCAGGCACGGGTGTCAAAGTCTCAGAGTTGGCCATGGGAACCCAGACGTGGGGTTGGGTAGCCGATGAAAAGACATCTCATGAGATCGCCGATCGTTTTGTCGAAGCGGGCGGCAATTTTTTCGACACAGCGAACATCTACAACGACGGAGCGTCGGAGACAATGCTCGGCTCCTGGCTCAAGAAAAAGGGAAACAGAGATCGACTGTTCATTTCATCTAAAGTCTTTTTCCCGGTCGGGGATGGACCAAACCAGTCGGGTCTGTCTCGGAAACATATACTGCAGTCCGTAGAGGAGAGCCTGGGGCGGCTGCAGACTGACTATATTGATTTGTATCAAGCCCACTGCTACGACTACACAGCACGGTTGGAGGAAACCCTTCAGGTCTTCAGCGATCTGGTTACAAGCGGAAAGGTTCGGTTTGTAGGCATTTCCAACTGGCTGCCTTCCCAGCTGATGAAAGGGATACAGATCTGCAGGAACAACCGGTGGGCGCCGATCGTATCACTGCAGGCCGAGTACAGTCTTATGGTTCGCGAGGCCGAGTGGGAACTTCTTCCCCTGTGCCGGGAGGAAAATCTGGGATTCATGGCCTGGTCGCCCCTTGCCGGCGGCTGGTTGACCGCGAAGTATCGCCGAGACCGGCATTCTCCTGAAAACAGCAGGGTCGGCAGGAAAGATCGATGGGACGATCAGCCGGAACAGAGGGCAAGTGAGCTGACCTGGCAGGTTATCGATGCTCTCCTCGCTGTAAGTAAGAAATCAGGAAAACCCCCGGCTCAAATCGCTCTGAATTGGATTCTTCAGCAGCCGGGGAGGGTCGTCCCGATTATCGGTGCTAGAACTGTAGATCAACTGAAGGACAACATCGGGTGCAGCGGCTGGTCTTTGAATCGGGAAGAGCTTGCGGGCCTGAGTGCCGCCGGCAGTATCCCGCTGCCCTATCCACACAGGTTTGTTGCTCGCTACGCCAAGAGGTACGATACGGATTAGTGCCGCAGCAATCGGTCTACTTCGCGACGAATCTGGGGTGTTGTCAGCCTTTCCCTGATTTTAGTCGTTCCTATCACTTCCTTGTATCTTATTGCGGGGGTATAAGCTCCTTCATTGAGCGTGTAATAGCTTCCCCACAGCGCCCTGGGCACACGATCCGGCTGTTCACGGTTGATCGCGGACCGCACTCTGTCTTTCGAGTTCATAATCCCCCTCCGTTGTACTCGGCGACTGCATCGAACATGGCCACAATATTTTCCGGAGGAACATTGGCCATGATGTTGTGCACCTGTTGGAACACGAATCCGCCGTCGCGGGAGAGGACTTCGAGACACCTGAGAACATGCCGGCGGACCTCTTCCTGTGTTCCTGTGGGAAGCACGGTTTGCGTGTCGCATCCGCCTCCCCACAGACAGATCCAGGAGCCGAAATCCCTCTTCAGCCCTTCCGGCTCCATACCAGCGGCACTGATCTGGACAGGGTTTACCGCATCCAAACCAGCTTCGATCAGGTCATCCAGCAGCGGCCGAATCCCTCCGCAGGAGTGGAGCTGCACTTTCACTTCAGCCAGACTCTTGGCGCGGGTCCAGAGGCTCCGGTGCCGCGGCTTGAAGTACTCCCGGTACATTCTGGGAGAGATTTGCGGGCCCAGCTGCATACCCAGATCGTCACTGAAAAGAACGATGTCGACATAGGGTCCCACCGCCGGCAGGTATCTTTCCAGATTTTCTAGATGCACTTCCTCGAGGCGCTCCAGAAGTCTGTGTGTCGCCCTCGGATCTGATGCCATCAGGATCATGAAGGTCTCGACGCTGCACAGAAAGGTCGCGATCTCCAGCAGGTTTCCTCCGAACAGGAACAAGATAGCCCGCCCTGTGGACTCTCTGAGTCGTTTGGCCCCCTCCCGCAGTGTTTGCATGTCTATTTCCGCCAGGTTGGGAGGTGTAGGTACTGACCACATGATGTCTTCCAGGTCCTCGGGAAGCCGCGACAGGTCTTTCGGAACTCCCTCTCGATAGGGCCAGTAGATCTGGTCGAAGTAGATCATGCTCTCCCGCTGGACACCGCAGGGCTTCCCTGAGGCGGCGTACAGGATCCACTCCTTTCCAACCTTCCGAACATCCACATAGCGGGGAATCAAGCAGGGACTCCCGTCGGGAAGCTCCCACTCCTTCCAGTCGGCTTCATCTACGGCGAATCCCCGGCCCATCTCCAAGGTATCGATCCCGAAACGCTCCAACACATCCTCGTCGATGACCGCCAGCTGTTGGACCATGTCGTAGACCCTGGTGGGCTTTTCCGGCAGCTCTAGATACCGCCTCAGTTTCCTGTAAGCCAGGGCCATGATGCCGCTGCTGCGATGAGCCCCGAAGTCTACCGGGACGCGATCCGGCTGGACGTGATTCAGCGCACTGAGAACCCTTTCCCGTGAGGTCATCGTATCCTCCTCGACTATCTCTATCGTTCCCTTTCGCCGATAGACCCGCTGCGGGAAACCCTGTTTCTCGATGTCCCCGTAATTATACCCCGCTTCTGCCGGGTAGATGCATAGAGAAATAAGGGGCTCGCCTACTGTGTTCGCCGATCGGTGCGCCCAATAGGGAAGAACATACACCAGCCGCCCCGGCTTCATCGACTCGGCCCGGGTGCAGCGGGCTGGCGACATTGCCGCCCTCTCGGTGACCAGGCTTGGAACTCAGGCTTCATTCCCCCGGGCCGAAGAGATCGGGCACCTCATGGGCGGGCGCGGGAGGCGATCAGCGAAAGCTCCTCGAATCGGGGACCCGCGGCAGGTATTTCGATCGAGAAGGACTCGGCGCCGGTACGTAGTCACTCCAATGAAGGAATAGGTGGCTTTGCTCACTGCTTCTATCCGTGTAGGACAGGCAGTCCCGGTTCAGCTTACTCCTTGATCGCCCCCATGGTCAGCCCCCGTACCAGATAGCGTGAGAACACCACCGCCAGGATCACGGGAGGGATGATCGCTATGATGGAAAGGGAGGCAACCTTCCAGAAATCGAGCCCCCGCACCGACAGCGAGCCGGCGATCAGCACGGGCAGGGTCATGGCCCTCCTGTACCCGAAAACGACGACAAAGATAAACTCGTTCCAGGACATGATAAAAGAGAGCACGTAGACAGCCACCAGCCCGGGAGCCGCGATGGGCAGGGCGATGGATACAAAGGCCCGGAAATGACCGCAGCCGTCGATCATGGCCGCCTCCTCCAGGTCTTTGGGAATGTCGGCGAAAAAGTCGAGCATCAGCCATACCGAGAGCGGCAGGTTCATCGCAGTGTGCACGATGATTACGGCCAGGAGGTTGTCCAGCAGGCGCAGGTTCTGCATGATCAGGAAGTAGGGGATCAGCACGGCAACAGGAGGAAACATCCGTTGGGAGAGAATGAAGAAGGAGATGTCCCGATTCTTCCATTTCCTGAAAGTGAAGCGGGCCAGGGAGTAGCCGGCAAAAGCGCCTAACATCAGAACCACGGCGCTCGAACAGGTTGCGATGATAATGCTGTTCAAGAGGGAGCGAAGCGTCCTGTCCCTGGTGGTCACGAAGGCGTCTTCCCAGGCGTGCAGTGTCGGTTTGAATTGTTTATAGGGGATAAAGGTGGCCTGGTAAGAATCTCCCGGCTGCTTGAACGAGGTGATGGCCGCCCAAAAGATAGGGAACAGAGTCCAAACCGAAAAAACGAGGAGAATCACCCAGGTTATAACCACACCCGTTGGTCTTCGCTTTGCGATTCCGTGTGCATCCAGCATGGATCCTCTCCTTTATCCGCGTTGTATGACTTGTCGGGGCAGGGCAGCGGTCATCGTGTTCTCTCCTTTCGAAAGCGGGAGATCAGCAGGAGCGCCAGAGTGATCAGCACGATGACAAACAGCCAGGAGATCGCAGACCCTCTGCCGAGTTTGAACCACTTCATCCCGATCAGGTAGACGTAGTAGGAGAGGGACTCGGTCGATCCTCCCGGCCCGCCTCCGGTAATGCCGAAGACAAGCTCGAAGAGCTTGAAGGCGTCGATGGCCCGGATCAGCGAGATCGTGATGATCATCGGCGTGATGAGAGGCAGAGTCAGCCGGCTGAACATCTGCCACGAGGTGGCCCCGTCTACCGCCGCGGACTGGTAGAGCTCGGGAGGAAGAGCCTGCAGTGCGGCCAGCAGGGCCAGGAACATGAAGGGGGTCCACTCCCAGATATCCACCATGATGATGGTGAAGGGAGCCACGGCCGGGCTTGTGGTCCACTTGACAAGATTCAGTCCCACGGCCTGCAGGGCCGAGTTGATGACCCCGATGTCGGGGTGCAGCATCATGCGCCAGAGAAAGGCCACGGCTATGGGGGGACAAGCCATGGGAATGAGAAAAATAACCCGAAAGAAGTTCCTTCCTCGGAAACTCTGGCTCAACAGGTTGGCCAGAAACAGCCCCAGGGCCAGCTCGACGCTCACGGCGATGCCCACATACATGGCGGTGAAGCGCAGGTCGTACCAGAAGCGTGGGTCTTCGAAGAGGAAATACTTGAAGTTGCTCAAGCCCACAAACTGCGGTTTCGGCATCATGTTGGCGTGCCACTTGGTGAAGGACAGGGTCAAGGTCCAGGCCAGGGGAAAGATCGCCAGTAGCATGAGATACACCAGGGCGGGCAGCAGAAAGGCCCATTTGACGGTTTCCCGGGAAGAAAGATTTCCAGCCATTTTCAGTGTTCCTTTGCCTTGAAAAAAATGAAACAGGGTGCCGCGAAGACACCCTGTTTTTATTCTACAGTGGCGTTACTTCAACCCCAGGGAACCCCGGTAGTACCTCTTCTGGTCTTCGAGGCCTCTCTCTTTGGTGATGCGCACCCAGTCGTTGTAGATCAGCTCGCAGCCTTTCTCCGGAGAGATCGAACCCGCGAGCACCTTGTTTAGATGGGTGTCCAGGATGTTATAGTACTCCGAGCCCCCGGGAATCATCAAGTCCGTGACCGCAAAGGGGTCCTGGAGTATGTCGGCCACGCCTTTGAGGAATCCTTCGGCGGAGCTCCGGTCCCAGCCGCCCCGGACCCAGGCGTCGAGCGCTTTGAAGTGGGACATCCTCCAGGGATTGGCCCCGGTGTAGCCGTGGATGCCGCAGACATCGAGCAGGGAGCGCTCGGGGTTGGTGATGTAGGTGCCGAAATTGTAGGCCGCGTCCTTGTGGGGCGCGCTCTTGGGAATGACGTAGACCCAACCTCCGAAGTTGAGGAAGTTCACGTTGTGCTGTTTCTCGACCCACTTGCCTGCCTTTCGATCCCAGTACTTCTTCGCCCCCGGCAGCGGTCCATAGCCCAGCTTGCCCTTGACCTTGCTGCCGTACTCTTCCGGATACTGGGCCTGGATGGCGATGTCGGCCCAGTCTATAGCCATGGCGGCGTTACCCGAAACGAAGGCCTGGCGCAGCTCGGAGTAGCCGTAGCCCAGCAGTCCCGGAGGAGCAAAGTCGGTGAGCGACTTAATCATCTTCATGGCCTCCACCCAGCCGGGGGTCTTGCAGAGGGGCTCCATCGTGTCGGCGTCGAAGAAGATATTGCTCGTATAGTTCGAGGGCTTGCCGGCGATCGTTGCATATTGGGCGATGAAATCGAGAACTGACCACTGCGCCTGGGTGTTCTGCTGGGCGATGAAGGCGAATCCGTACTCCACCTCGCCGTCTCCGTCCCAATCCCAACCATTGAAGAACTCGGCGATGTCGTACACCTCGCTCCAATTCTGAGGCGGCAGGTTGTACATGTAGCCATATTTGCTCTTGAATTTCTCCTGGTATTCCGGCACTTCCAGGGCATCCGTCCGATAGTAGAACAGGTGGTTGTCTGCGTCGTAGGGCAGGGCGTCGATCTCATCGCCCCAGCCGATGATAACCTTCGGGGCGGGCATCACATCGTCCCAAGCCGGATAGCCGTACTTGTCCATGTACGGTTTCAGGTTTTCCACATGGCTCCCGCCGAACACGTCGCCCTTCCAGGTCACCGGAATGCAGGCCAGGTCGAAGGAACCGGCCTTGGTACGGAACTCGATCCAAAGCTTCTCCTCCAGGGTGGCGTAGGGGACCAGGACCACGTTGATCTTACCGCCTGTCTGCGCCTCCCAGATCGGCTTCCAGGTGTCCACGACCTGGTTGTGAGGGTCGGTCACCAGGATGGTGAGCGGTACGGTCAGGTCTACCTCCGGTGGCCCTGCCGCCGCTTCGGCCTCCGGTGCTGGTGCTGGTGCTGGTGCTTCCTCCTGTCTTCCACCGGCAAAGACTGCGGATGCGGCAAAGATCAGCGCAAAAAGAATAATTGCTACTTTGATACTAAATTTCATATTTTTTCCCTCCTTGCATTATTTGCAACTTTTCTGCTGAAATCTCTAATCTGACTATATTGTTTGCCTGTTATCACCCCCTTCTCTAAGCAGTTTTTTTTACCTTGGCCTCAGTTCGCAGTACCTATATCACCTCCCTTCAGGCATGATTTTCTGATAATGAGCTCGGCATCGAAAAGGATCTCCTTGGGCGCCTCCTCGAGAGTGCCTTCGATGCGGTCGATAAGCAGGTCAACTGCCACGGTACCGATACGGTGTGTAGGCTGACGAATCGCCGTGACCGGGCACTTCAGCATGGAGAACCAGCGAATCTCATCGTAGGAGATAATGCCGAAATCCTCTGGGATCGTTTTTTCGGTTTTCTGAACGGCCGCCATAGTGGCATAGCAGATATCGTCGTTGCCGCAAAGGACCGCATCGATGGCCGGATGCTGCTGAAGCCATTTCTGGATGGGCTGTTCCAGATCCGCTTTGTTATAATCAGCAATCCGGAGGCTCAGATCCTCCTTGCCCTTGGATGCTACAGCCCTTCTGTAGCCTTCGTGGCGCATGGCCATGGTGTAGACCTCTGATCCGTAACCGATGAAGCCCACACATTCGTAGCTGTTGTCGAACAGTCTCCGGGTAGCCTGCTCGGCGCTCCTTACATTGTCGATGCCGACGAAATCAGTCTCTGCGTTTTGGAGCTTGCGATCGATTTGCACGCAGGGCAGCTCACTGAGCCACAGCTCCTCGAAAAGCTGTCCCGCATCCACAGGGGCTAAAATGAGCCCGTCGATCCCTTTGCGCAAAAGGATATCCACGTCGAGCTCTTCCTTCTCCACGTCATCTTCGGAGTCGCAGAGCATCACGTTAAACTCACGCTGGTTCGCTCGCGAATCGATGGCCTTAATCACCTCGGCGAAAAATCCCTGGCGGAGGTCAGATATGACTACTCCTAAGGTCTTGGATCCCTTGCCCTTGAGGCTGCGGGCCAGGATATTCGGCCTGTAATTAAACTCCTCAATAGCCTTCTGTATCTTCTCTTTCGTACTCTTCTCAACGAACCTGGTTTCGTTGATCACGTGGGAAACGGTGGAGATAGAAAAGCCCGCGCGGTTGGCAACGTCCTTTATTGTGACTTTCTTTCCTGCCATATGATTAAATGATACAAACGTTTGCGCAAACGTTTATCTAAAGTTAAACACATTATGAGTTTGCCGTCAAGGCTTATTTACAAAAGATTTGTTTCTACTTTACAATCTTCTTATAATCGCAACAGAGGAGATGCATCATGGCCGATCTGATTTCCATGCTTCGAGAGCAGGGCATTGACGAGGATTTCGAAACCCTGGGCCTCCACTTCAACTCTCTTTTTCCGACGGATCGCATCGCCGAGAAGGGCAATCCTTACCAAAGCTATGAGTGGCTGGTAAAAACGGTACCGCGCTTCGGTACGGTGATCAATGCAGTGCCTCCGGACGAACAGATGGAAGAGCTGCCTTGGGAAGAGTGGTACATTCTGGAAGGGGTAAACCACCATCACGTGCTTTACCTCAAAGAACCGGCTAAGTACGCCGAGCTCTTCGAAGCTCCGGATGCCGATGACATTCACCCGCCCCGAACCCTGGGCAAGAACTGGTACGTGATAGACGATCCGGACATGAGCCCGGTGCTTCTGCGTTAACGGCGCTCCTGAGTGAAGCGAACAGGTACCAACCCTGGTCCGCGAAGACCCCCGTCAATCCAGTTCATGGATGACTTCGACGCTTTTACTCATTCCCAACCGTGATGCTCCTGCCTCCACGAGTTTTAGTGCGAAGGTACGGTTGCTGATTCCACCTGCAGCTTTCACTCCGATCTTTGGACCTACGGTTTGCCGCATCAGACGCACCGCTTCTACGGTTGCTCCGCCCGGCCCAAAGCCGGTAGAGGTCTTAACAAAAGCGGCGCTGCGTTCAGCGGCGATTCGGCAGACTTTTACAATCTCGGCATCGCTGAGATAGCAGATCTCCAGAAGCACTTTGACAGTCCTGCCCTCCGCTGCATCCTTCACCGCCTCTATCTCCCGCTCCAGAGTTAGGTAGTCCCCCTCTTTGATCGCTCCGATATTAACGACCATATCAATCTCGTCGGCGCCGCTGGCAACAGCGTCCCTGGTCTCCATAGCTTTCACCAGATAGCCGGAAGCCCCGAGTGGAAAGCCGACTCCCGTACAAACGTTCAGCGCAGAACCGTGCAACACTTGGGCGGCAAGAGCAATATGCACGTTGCTCACACAAACTCCGGCGAAGCCGTATCGGATCGCCAGCTCGCACTGTTGTTTAACCGTGTCAGTCGTAACATCCGGTTGCATTACCGTGTGGTCAATCAGAGAAGCCAAATCCTTGTCATACGATCCTGAGTACCTTTGTGTCATCGGAATGTCCTCCGTGATAATAATATCTTTTCTGTACCTGAATGTCATCCTGGAGGATTCCCTTGACGTGTGGACCGATGTGTGCGACATACTTTATGAATGGGCGCGACAAAGTTGTGAAAAAGCGAGGTTGGCAATGGCAGAATTTATCCTTTCCCACGATCTCGGTACTACAGGGGATAAGGCGACTCTCTTCAGCTCTACCGGTAAGCTCATGGCCAGCACCTTTTCCGATTATCCAACCCATTACCCGAAGCAGGGATGGGCAGAGCAGGATCCTGAGCTGTACTGGAAGGCTTTCTGCGACTCTACTGCCACCATGCTCGAGCAGGCGAAGATCAGCTCGTCCGACATAGCGTGCGTTTGTTTTTCCGGTCAGATGATGGCTGCCCTGCCGGTCGACGCAGAGGGGAAGGCGTTGAGGAATTCGATTATTTGGGCGGATCTCCGTTCGACCAAGCAGGCCGAGGAGCTTTCCCGGCGAATCGACGCTGACAAAGTTTATCAGCTGACCGGTCACCGCCTCAGCGCTTCGTACTCGGCCACCAAGATCATGTGGATCCGGGAGAATGAGCCCGAAGTTTACAAACGAACGACGAAATTCATCCACGCCAAGGATTACCTGGTCTGCCGCCTGACGGGCAAGATAACAACGGACTACTCCGATGCTTCCGGAATGAACCTGCTCGATATTCGGGCTCTCCGGTGGTCCGAGGAGATGCTCGAGGCCGCAGAGTTGGACGTAAACAAACTCCCGGAGATCGTAGAGTCGACCCAGATTGTCGGGAAAATTTCCAGAACCGCGGCTGCCCACAGCGGGCTGGCCGAAGGAACGCCGGTGGTAATTGGAGGAGGCGACGGAGCTTGTGCCACCTGCGGTGCCGGAGTGGTTGCCGAGGGAGAAGCGTATATCTATCTGGGGACCTCGACCTGGATGGCCATAGCGGCGAACAAGCCGCTGATCGATCCCCAAAAGAGAACATTTACTTTCTGCCATTTTCTCAAAGGCCTTTACTTCCCCGCTGGAACCATGCAGAGCGGGGGAGGCTCCTTTCAGTGGATTAAGAATGTTCTCTGCGATTCCGAGATCCAGGCCGCCGAACGCACCGGAGTCGATGTATATGACTTGCTGTCACTTAAAGCTCAAGGAATCCCCTGCGGATCTGAAGGAGTGATCTTCCTGCCTTATCTGATGGGAGAGAGAAGCCCTCTGTGGAATCCGGAAGCCCGAGCCTGCTTCATCGGACTGTCGATGATCCACAATAAGAACCACATGATCCGGGCCGTATTGGAAGGTGTGGCTTTCAACATGAAGCTTATTGAAGAGGCGTTTCGAGAACAGGGAGTTCAGGCCGATGATATTCGCATGATCGGAGGAGGGGCGAAAAGCAGATTGTGGCGCAGCATTTTCGCCGACGTCATGGAACGACCGGTTGCCCGGCTGAACTTCATAGAAGAGGCGACGTCCGTCGGCGCGGCGATCGCCGGTGGAGTAGGTGTGGGCATCTTCTCATCGATTAACGATGCGGCCAAGATCGTGAAGCACGTAGAGAGCAACAGCGCGGTAGAGCAGCACTTCCCGGTATACAGGAAGCAGTACGAGATCTTCAAGCGAAGCTATGAACAGCTCGTAGAGGTCTTCACTCAGCTTGCGAGCGGGCAGGAAAGCTGATTTTATGGCCGGCAGGGAGTGCGTTAGATGAGTGCACCTAAAATCTGCGTAGTGGGCAGCTCGAACATCGATCTTATCGCCAAAATTCCTCGTCTCCCGAAGATGGGTGAGACCCTTGAAGGCCGATACTTTCATATGAGCTGCGGCGGTAAGGGCGCCAACCAGGCCGTGATGGCGGGTAAACTGGGCGCCCAGGTTTCTATTGTAACCAAGGTGGGGCAGGATCATCTTGGAGAGATCATAAAGAAGAACTATGGAGAAATAGGGGTGGATTCGAGATATATATTCACCACGGCCGATACTTCCTCGGGGGTGGCCCCCATCCTCGTAGATGACGAGGGGCGCAATCTGCTCGTGTACATCCCTGGAGCGAACATGCTCCTCAGTCCCGAAGATGTAGATCGTGCCGCTGAGCGAATCGCTTCAGCGGACGTACTGATCTGCCAGTTGGAAATCCCTCTTGAGTCCAGCCAACGGGCTTTACAGATCGGACGAGAGAACAAAGTTCGCACCATACTCAATCCCGCTCCGGGGCGATCTCTAGGCAGAGAGCTTCTCGAGCTCTGTGATGTGATTGCCCCCAACGAGACGGAAACCGAGATTATCACAGGATTGCCTGTAGATACGGAAGACCAGATCGCGGCCGCCGGCCGCCGGCTGCGGGAGATGGGATGCGAGGTAGTGATCATAACGCTGGGGCACCGGGGTGCGATGCTGGTCTCCGAGGAGAGAACCGTATACTTTCCAGCTGTTAAAACCGAGGCAGTGGATACTACCGGAGCGGGGGATGCATTTATCGGCAGTTTTGCATATTTTTTGGCCCAGGGCAAACCACTCGAGGAATCCGTTCGTCGAGCGAATTCGATTGCAGCCCACTCGGTCGGCAAAGTGGGAACTCAGGTATCATTCCCCTGGAGTCATGAAATCGGCGATCTGCTTCGATAATCTGGAGATCGGGTCTTATTCATTCTCCGCCCTCCAGAATCGAGCGAAATCTTCGAATGTTGCTTTGTATATCCCCTCCGCTTTCAAAAATAGAGGAGGTGCCCGCCACAAACACCTGGGCGCCGGCATCACGCATTTCGGGAAGGTTTTCCCAGCTCACATTGCCGTCTACTTCGATCTCGAGCTCATAACTATTTGAACGAATATAGTCAACAGTCTCTCGCAGTTTTTCAATACCCCCTGGAATAATGCTCTGGCTGACAAATCCCGGGACGACCGTCATGACACAGAGCAGATCCACATGCGGCAGCAGCGGCCTCAAGCTCTCGATAGTCTGGGCTGGGTTGAGAGCGATTCCCGCTCTGGCCCCATGGCGCTTGATCAGGGCAATTGTGCGCAGAGGATGGTATACGACCTCAGGATGAAAGGTAATGATCGAGCTCTTGATCTGGGCGAATAAAGGGACGAAATCTTCGGGATTGTCGATCATGAGATGGATATCTTGAGGAGTTTCTGTGTAGGAGGAGATCGCTTGGCAAATACCAAATCCCAATGAGAAGTTATGTACGTAGTGGCCGTCCATGATGTCGATGTGGAAGTACTCGATATCGCTGTCGATAAACAGATCTAGATCCTTCCTTAGATTTAAGAGATCAGCGCACATTAGCGATGGGGAGATCTTTCGCACTGATGTTTGCATTTGTACACCTCTTCAATTAAACTGGGATTCATCATATTCATACTTTCGGGTATGCATCAAGAGGAGGGCGTGAATGTCCAGGATCTGCGTCGTGGGCGCTGCGAACATGGATCTCATAAGCTATGTGGCGCGACTGCCGAGGATGGGAGAAACGCTGCACGGCTCGAAATTTCATATGGGGTTCGGAGGCAAGGGTGCCAACCAGGCGGTAATGGCTGCAAAGCTCGGCGCTCAGGTCTCCATGGTGACCAAGCTGGGGCGAGACATCTTCGGTGAAAACACTTTAAAAAATTTTCGATCTTACGACATCGACTGCACTCATGTGCTGTTCACCGACAAGGCGTTTTCCGGCGTCGCACCCATAGCTGTTGATGCAGAGGGCAACAATTCCATAATCATAGTCACCGGGGCCAACGATCTGCTGTCTCCGGAGGAGATTGAGGCTGCTCGCGCAGTAATCGCCAGTGCCCAGATCTTGGTCTGCCAGCTGGAAATCCCCCTCGAAACCACAATCGCCGCCCTGCGTATTGCCCGTCAGGAAAGGGTGAGTACTATCTTCAATCCTGCCCCTGGTAGAGCCTCGCTTCCGGAGGAGGTCTTCGGACTGAGCGATATCCTCTGCCCCAATGAGAGTGAAACAGAGTTGATTAGCGGTCTTCCCACCGGCTCGATCGAAGAGGCCGATTCTGCAGCCCGAGCATTATTGGCCAAGGGGGCGGGTACCGTCGTTCTCACTTTAGGCGAAAGAGGTAGCCTGTTGGTGAGTCAACAGAAGACAGAGCATATACCGGCAAAGAAGGTGAAGACTCTGGACAGCACGGGAGCCGGAGATGCTTTTATCGGAAGTTTAGCGTACTTCGTAGCGGCGGGAAAACCACTGCCCGAAGCCGTTCGCCGAGCTAATGACATCGCAGCGATCAGTGTCCAGGCTTCCGGTACTCAGTCGAGCTTTCCCAACGCCGTCGATCTACCCGCTGAACTCTTGGGCTGAGCAAGAGGCATTCGCGATGATCCATCCTCACGGGGCTGTTGGGGATCGGCTGAAGTACGGCGAGGACAGCGGGTCCGCGGGAGGATTCTGGTGAGCGAACGGAACAACAACAGCATGAATACGCGCGCTCTCGTAGAGAATCCCGTCTTCTTCGAGCGCAACCGGGTCTTCCGGGTATACCGGGGCGGGAGGCTCTTCCACGAGTTTTTCGGTGATCCTGCGGAAGACGACTTCTACCCTGAAGAGTGGGTCGCCTCTACGGTCAAGGCGCTCAACAAGGAGCCCGGGAGCGAACACGAGGGGGTCTCGATCGTCCAGAGCACGGGCATCCTGTTCAGCCGGCTGATGGACGAACACAGGGAAGCGCTCATCGGCGAGCGGGAGGAGCTCGGTTTACTCGTCAAACTTCTCGACAGCGCCATCCGCCTCCCCGTCCAGGCCCACCCCGACAAGGCTTTCGCCCGGCGGCACTTCGGGAGCCCTCACGGCAAAACCGAGATGTGGCTGGTCCTGGCCACCCGAGAGAACGCGAGCTTGTACTTCGGTTTCAAGGAAGGCGTGCGGAAGCGGGACCTGGTCGAAGCGGTTCGGGCGAGTGAATCGGACAGGAACGCCCTTCCCGGGCTTCTCAACGAGCTCCCGGCGCAGGCGGGGGACGTGTATCTGATCCCGGCACGGGTCGCCCATGCCATCGGCGCCGGCTGTCTGATCCTCGAGGTGCAGGAACCCACCGACCTCACCATCCAACCGGAATCCTGGTGCGGTGAGTATCACCTGAGCCCCTTCGAGATGTACCTCGGACTCGACGAGGAAACAGCTATGAAGTGCTTCGATTTCATGGACCTCGTGGGCAACCGAGCCATAACTGCCGGGCGAAAACTGCCGCAGAGTCATCTCGACACGCCCTCGGTGTCCACCGAACACCTTCTGACGTACGCCGACACACCAGACTTCGCGGTAAACCGGCACCGCCTGCGTGACGGCCGCTCCAAGCTGATGCCCGGGCCGGGAGTCTACGTGGTAACCGCTGGAAAAGGAAAAGTGAAGACCAGGGTCTTTTCCCGACAGCTGCGCAGGGGTGACTACTTCTTTCTACCGGCCTGTGTGGACGACGCCGTCCTCAGCACCGCATCAACTCTGGAAGTCGTGGAGTGCCTGCCGCCGGTGGCAGTGGGAGGGGAGGTTCTATAAGACCTAAGGCTGCCTGCGCAGAGGCTCCGGCTGCTCACCCTGTATTCTTCAGCTTCAGCAGGAACGGTAGGAACGAACCGCCGATCAGAACCAGTCCATAGAGCAGGAAACCGAGCGCGAAGGAAGCGTTATCACCGAGCCACCCGAGCAACACCGGTAGAATGCCGCCCCCGAAACCATATCCTATTGGAAGGACGAAGCTGATGCTCAGGTTCTGTAGTTGACGGGGAGCGATGCGGGAGATAGCGGTGAGAAAAGCAGGAAAAAAACTCACGATCAAGATCGGCTGAATAAATACCGCCGCAAGCAATATCGCCTGAGACCGGGCCCAAAAGGCGGCCGTGGCTATGCCGGCAAAGAGCAGGATGACGCTTATGATCATTTTGGCACCGAACCTGTCCACGAGGTAACCGGCGAAGAAAAGCGCGGACAGGCTACTGATACGGGATACACCCACGATGGTGTTCACCAGGTTTGGGTCCAAGCCCCTCTCGAAAACAAGATACGTGGGGATGATCGAGAACAGCCCGATGCTCGCACCAGCGCCTAAAGCCAACAGCGCGGTGGCGATCCAAAATGAGGGCAGCGATAGGATCTGGCTGGTGTTGCTCAACACGGGAGCCTCTCCCCGGAAGCTTCCTCCGCGGCTAAAAATTATAAACAGGGTTCCAAACAGCAGGCCGAGCAGCGAGATGAGCAAAAGACAGGTCCGCCAGGGCAGACGGGGCAGTAGCAGAGCCACAATGAGCGGCGCTAAGATAAATCCGAGATTCGGTGCGACCTCGTGTATGGAGAGCACTTTGCCTTCATCCTTGGCGTTCACTAGAGATGTCACCGTGGCTATTCCCGAAGGAGGGTAGAGTCCCGCTCCAACACCTACGAGCACCAAACCCACGCGAATAAGAGGCAGCGACGAGGCTGAGGCGATAAACGCAGTGGCTGAGGTCACAACGAAAACCGAGAAAAAGATCGTCGACCTGTGACCAAGCCACGAGGCGATGAAGCCCGAGAAGATGTTCATCAAGCTGAAGCCCAGAGTTATGAAAAGGAAGAACGATGCCGCTTGAGTGTGATTGAGGTGCAGGTCCCTCTCAATCGAGGGAAGCAGCGGAGAGTAGATCACCCGGGCGAGGAACACGAAAAACAGCACGGCTACGAGAAGCAGGATCGTGGAGATATTGGCACGGATGCCCTTGATGATTGGCTGGTGCGATCTTCTTTTCGGATGACTCACTTTTCTCCCTTACGGCGCTTATGCGAAGCTGTCCATAAAGTAGCGGGGATTCAGCGTTTCTCCGGTAGCCTTCTCAACCAGGGTACGCCAATCCAAGCCGGCACCGGGGGAAAAGATCCGCTCGATCAACCACCTGCCTGCCGCGGGTCTGCCCACGATGCCTCCGGCTTCCTCGGCCAACCGCTTTCGCAGCTGAGAGGCCATCAGATGGCCGAGCTCGTAGTTGTGATAGTACACCGGCGCTAAAGCGATGTGGATCTTGGCCGCCCAGTCCGGAGCCTGACGTCCGGTAGGTCGCCGCAGAAGCTGGTAGCGCTCCACCAGATCCCACCAGACCGTGTCCAGATCCGCCTCCGGATCGCTGTAAAACACCCTTTCAAAGTGGGTCATGGTCAGGCACCAGCGCGTAAAGATCAGCTTCTTCGCCCGGTCGTTGCGCAGCGCCGCAGTGGCGAGGGCCTGGGCCTTCTCCTCTTCGGTTCCAAGCACCCGGGTATACCACTCCGGATCGAAGGTCAAAGAGCCCATCAGGATCGCTACCGCTTCGGTGGTAAAGGTATGAGCGGGAGCCCGCAGCAACCAGGGAAGCTTAGGGTCGATGTACTGCTCGTAGACGCTGTGACCGAGCTCATGCAAGAGGGTTTCGGCCCAGCGGTGGCTGGTTTGAAGGTTGTTCAGCGTGCGGATATCCCCGTCCCGATCGACATGAATGCAGAAGGCGTGCTGATTCTTTCCGGATCGGGGGTAGAGATCCGAGCGGGACAGGATTGCCCCGACATCCATGCCAATACCTTCGTAGGTAGCGGCGGCAAGCTTCTCCAACTCTTGATTGGCAACCAGAGAATCCAGATCGACCTCACCGAGCTGAGGCCCCTCCTGGAAGAAGCGGTCCCCGTAGTGCCAGGGCCGAAGCTCTTCTTCCGGCACATCGAAACTCGTGCTAAGGGTTTTGTCGATATCCGCTTTCAACCCGGCAAAGGGTTTCTGGGACTGCTCCTCCAAATCTGCAAACAGGTTGAGCAGTTCCTGTTCATCGATTTCGTCGAGAAGGAGGGAACGATGGAAGTGGTCTCTGAACCCCCCCGCTCGGGCGGCGGCGTTGCGCAGACGAGCCATCTCCCGAACCTCCTCGGCCACTTGCCGTCCCACCTGCTTGCTGGCTTCCCAAACCTGGCGCACCCGCTCGGAATCTCGGGAAGCTTTAAGAATCTCATCAATTTCGTTGTCGCTGAGCTCCCTACCGTCGACTCGGGCGCGATAGTTGTAGTATCGCCGGCG
>CAZBXU010000018.1:0-28317 GCA_964495755.1 uncultured Spirochaetaceae bacterium
AAAGGATAATGATTCCACCCGAGAATGTCAATAATAATGCCGAATCGCTGAATCGTGTCATGCTGAGTCATCAAATCGAACCAATCGAGATCGCTCATTTCTGGAGAAATATCCGCCAGCCGGCGTACAGCGCACCCGGGTGCAGTGCCAGGGCCAGGGAAGCCTCCGCCGACCGGGGTGAAGCCGCAATACCGGCAGCGGATCTCCCCCCGTTCCTGCAGGTAGCAGCGAATGGTCCATTCGACGGATGGTGAAAATGGGATGGTTAAGATTTTTGGTACAATCGAGTATATTTGTACTATGAAAAAAAAGACGAGAACAGGGATCGTAGAAGACTGGCTTCCCCGCTATACGGGTATGCCTTTGGAGAAGTTCGGAGCCTTCATCCTGTTGACCAATTTTTTTGACTATTTGGAACGTTTTGCGGGCCGTTTTGAAGTTGAAATTCATGGCAAGGGCGGTCCGATGCAGGCTGCAACCAACAACCAGGGAATCACCATGATCAACTTCGGCATCGGATCTCCGAATGCGGCCACGATCATGGATCTGCTCAGCGCCGCCGGTCCCACTGCGGTTCTTTTCCTCGGCAAATGCGGAGGGCTCAAGCGGCAGGTTGGGCTTGGGCACTTCGTGTTACCGATCGCTGCGATTCGAGGGGAAGGCACGGGATTGGATTACTATCCCATCGAAGTGCCGGCGTTGCCCTCGTTTCGGCTGCACGACTATGTCGGGCATGAGCTGAAGCGACGGGACCAGGAGTACTGGACCGGAGTCGTTTATACGACCAACCGCAGGGTTTGGGAGTGGGATGAGAAATTCAAGGAGTATCTTCGACGCATCCGGGCCATAGGGATCGACATGGAGGCGGCTACGTTGTTCCTGGTCGGGCACTTCAATGAAATCCCCCGTGGCGCTCTGCTTCTGGTGTCGGACAGGCCCATGGCGCCGGAAGGCGTCAAGACGACCCGGAGCGATCGTGCCGTGTCCCAGAAGTATGCGGATCTGCACCTGGACATCGGCATCGCAACCATGGAGAGGCTCTGCGAAAGTGATGAGGATGTGAAGCATCTGCGCTACTAGGCGTCTGTTATAGAACATATGTGTTTGCCCTGCAGAGCACTCTCTGTTGCCTTGCCACGGCACAGCCTTTGGTGTAGCTTTTCAGGTGCTATGAACAGGCACATTGTCATCATGGGGGCGGCGGGACGGGATTTTCACAATTTCAACGTCCTTTTTCGCGGGCGCAAAGACATCGAGGTGGTAGCCTTTACCGCAACTCAAATTCCCGACATCGAGGGCCGCTGTTATCCGCCCGGGCTGGCCGGTCCGCTGTACCCCGAAGGCATTCCCATACTTCCTGAAAAAGACCTGCCGGCGCTGTTTGAAAAAGAGCACATAGACGAGGTGATATTTTCCTACTCCGACGTGTCCCACCAGTATGTGATGGAGAAGGCCTCCCAGGTCATCGCCTTGGGGGCGGACTTCCGTCTGCTCGGGTCCCGGGAGACCATGCTGCAAGCCCGGGTACCGGTGATCGCGGTCTGTGCGGTGCGCACCGGCTCCGGAAAGAGTCAAACGACCCGGAAGATCGCCCAGATCTTGAGAGATTTGGGGAAAAAAACGGTGGTGGTGCGCCATCCCATGCCTTACGGAGATTTAACGGCTCAAACGGTGCAGCGCTTCGAAACCCTGGAGGACATGGCTCGGCAGCAGTGCACGATCGAGGAGATGGAAGAGTATGAGCCGCATATACGGCTGGGCTTTACCGTTTATGCCGGGGTGGATTACGGGCAGATCCTTGAGCAGGCCCAGAACGAGGCGGATGTGATACTCTGGGATGGCGGGAACAACGATTTACCCTTTTACAAACCGAATCTCCACATCACTGTGGCCGACCCCCTTCGTCAGGGACATGAACTGTCCTACTTTCCCGGCAGAATCAATTTCATTATGGCGGACGTCGTAGTCATCAACAAGGTGGATACGGCGGACGCCGAAGCGGTAAGTGCTCTGCGGGACAATGTACACCGGTTGAATCCTCAGGCTGCGGTGGTGGAAGCGGCTTCACCTATATTCCTCGACGGAGGAGAAGAGATCTGGGGTAAGAGAGTGCTGGTGGTGGAAGACGGTCCCACCTTGACCCATGGGGAGATGAAGTACGGGGCCGGAGTAATCGCGGCCAGAAAGTATGGTGCGTTGGAGATCATCGACCCGAGGGGTTTTGCCAGCGGAACGATTCGTGAGACCTACGAAACCTATCCGAATATTGGCAGCGTGCTTCCCGCCGTCGGCTACGGAGAACAGCAGATCAAGGATCTGGAAGCAACCATCAACAACGTGTCCTGCGATCTGGTCATTATTGCCACCCCGGTAGATTTGACCCGGATCATCTCGATCAACAAGCCCATGCTCAAGGTGGGTTATGAGCTGCAGGAGATCGGAAAACCCGACCTTACGGACCTGATCAAAAAACACTTGAACCTTTGAGTTTACGGAAAATTAGCCCGATTATTAGAACAAAGGAGCAACAATGGCGTTCAATTTGAAAGGTCGATCTCTTCTGACCTTAAAAGACTACTCTCCGGAGGAGATCACCTTCCTGTTGGAGTTATCCCACCAGGTCAAGCGGGAGCGCCAGGCCGGGAACATCAGCCAGCGTTTCCTCGGGAAGACTCTGGCCCTGTTGTTTGAAAAACGGTCGACCCGTACCCGTTGTGCTTTCGAGACCGCCTTTGGAGAAGAGGGCGGTCATCCGGTGTTCCTCTCCTCAGCGGATATTCAGTTGGGTGTAAAGGAATCGATCGAAGACACGGCGAGGGTGCTTGGCCGCATGTTTAATGCCATCCAGTTTCGGGGTTTCAAGCAGGAGATGGTGGAAGCCCTGGCCGAATATTCAGGTGTGCCTGTATACAACGGGCTCACCGATCTGTACCACCCGACCCAGATCCTGGCCGATCTGATGACGGTGCAGGAGACCTTCGGGCGATTGAAGGGTATCAAGCTGGTATACGCGGGGGACGGGCGCAACAATGTGGCTCGATCTCTGCTCATCGGGTGTACCAAACTGGGCACGGACTACACTGTGGTGGCACCGGAAACATTACAGCCGGATCCGGAAACGGTGGCACTCTGCCAGGAATATGCTAAGCAGAGCGGCTCGAAGATCGAGCTCACCTCGGATGTGGCCAAGGGAGTCAAGAACGCGGACGTGTTGTATACGGATGTCTGGGTTTCCATGGGGGAGGAAGAGAAATCCAAAGAGCGCCTCGAGCTTCTGCGCCCCTACCAGGTGGATGAGAAGATGATGGGGGCGACGGGAAAGAGCGACACGATCTTTATGCACTGTCTGCCCGCAGTGAAGGGAAATGAAGTCACCTTCGAGGTCATCGAGAGTCCCGCATCGAAGGTGTGGGACGAAGCGGAGAATAGAAAGCACACGATTAAAGCGGCAATGCTGGCCACAATCTGACAAATATGACTTGAAAATGAAGGGGTTTTTACTATGATTAGAGGTACTATGAAACGGAAAATCGTACTCGTTGTACTGATATCTCTCCTGCTGGGAGTGTCCGCCGTCAGCGCCCAGGATCAGGATCCCAAGATCTATGTTAAAACGGTTTCCATCATGAAGATCCTGAATCATTCCCTGGGTTACAAGGTCTTGTATCTGAAAAGCTCGATGGATGTGGGTGAGTTCTACGTGCCCCACTCCTGGTTCAAGGCCGGCGGAAAAGCGGATCTCGTTATGGGAAACACCCGGGCCTTTCCCTACTTCTCCATGTTTTACAGAGACGGTAAGTTCGATCATATCAAGCTATACGCCCATGACAACATCCAGCATCTGTCCTGGGGACGGCTAAAGACACAGGCGGGAGACAGCAGCAAGTTCGAGGTTGAGACGCTCGATCTAGAGTTCTAAACTCTGATGCTCCATACAGAACGAGCCTCAGCAGCCATGCTTGAAGAGAATCTCAGTGCATGGCTTTTTTATAACCTTCATCACAAAGACCCCATTTCAGACAGGATCCTCAACGTTTCACGGACAGCGGTGAATACCCGCCCCTGGATCTATCTGTTGCGTCGCGATGGGTCGGCGGAGAAACTGGTTCATGGGATCGAAGAGAAGATTCTCGATCATCTTGCGGGGCGCAAGCGGGCATACACCTCTCGGCAGCAGTTTTTATCCCATCTGAAGGATATGGCCGGTGGTTTACAGCAGGTTGCCTGCCAGTTCTCCAGTGAGCTGCCCGGAATATCTTTTCTTGATCATGGCACGGCTCGGCTGCTCCAGGATTGTGGGTTTACGCTGACCGGTGCCTCCTCGATGATCCAGCGTATTCTCGGTGTTCTGGATCAGGAGGGAATCGACAGCCACCGCCGGGCGGCGGACCATCTCTACGACATTGTAGAGGAAGTATGGAAGAGGCTTCGAAAGGAGATGCGTTCGGACACACCCGTATGGGAGACTACTGTGCAGGGTTGGATCCTAGGTCTGTTCGAAGAGCTGGACCTGACAACCGATTCTGCTCCGATCGTGGCTGTGGGAACCCACTCGGCGGATCCCCACTACAGCCCCGAAACGGGAAGTTCTGAGCGTGGATCGCTCCTGAACTCTGATTCGATCATGCAGCTCGATCTGTGGGCCAAGGAGAAAAAACCCGGCGCTGTCTATGCGGATATATCCTGGGTCGGTATTCTCGGGACCCGAACTCCCCCCAGGGTGGAGGCGGCTTTCCGCACGGTCGTGGAGGCTCGCGAGGTAGCCCTGCGTTTTATCGAGGAAACGTTGTCGGACGGGCAGAGTGTGTCCGGGGAGCAGGTGGACCGCCAGGTTCGTGCCTTCCTCGAGCACTCGGGATATGGAGAGTATTTAAGGCACCGTACCGGCCATGCCATCGGAGAGGAGGTTCACGGATTCGGAGTGAACCTGGACAGTATCGAGTTTCCGGATCCGCGTTTGCTCCTGGAAGGATCCTGTTTCTCCATAGAGCCGGGATTGTATCTCGACCGATTCGGATTGCGCTCCGAGATCGACGTCTACATCTCGAGCGGCAAGCCCGTGGTTTCCGGGAAGAAACCCCAGTTCGAGCTTCTTTACTTTTAAGAGGTAGATGTGGATGTTCCTCATTGTCCCCCCGATGCAGTTTATGATTTTCTGAAACGCTACAATAAATTTCTCATTTTCGGTCATGTGGAGCCGGATGGAGATTGTGTTGCGTCTCAGTTGGTGTTGGGATGTTTCTTGAACCGAAGGGGAAAGCAGCCTGTTATTTTTTCAGAAGGCCCCTTTGATCGTCCCGAAATCATCTCTTTTCAGGATCGTTTTCGCGACCGGATTACAAAAAAGGACCTGGCGGGGGATCCCGCCGCCGTCATCCTGGACTGCTCAACTCCGGACCGGATCGGCGGAATGGGACAGGACATTCAAGGCCTTCCGGTTATGGTTATCGATCATCATGCCTCCGGGGAAATGTTCGGAGACGTGCGCTGGGTGATCCCCCGGGCCCCGTCGGTTAGCTATCTTATTCAGCGCCTGATCGAAGAGTATCCGGAGACCCCGACTCTCGAAGAGGCGGAGTTGATCCTCTTTGGTCTGGCCCGGGACACAGGGTTCTTCCGCCACCTGGCCGGAAAGACCGGATTTGTATTTGAGGCGGTGGCCCGGCTGGTGGATATCGGGGTTTCTCCCCGCGAAACCTACCGGATGATCCACTCCGGGTGGGAACTGGAAAAGGTCAGGCTTCTGGCATTGTCTCTCCAGCGGGCGGTAAGAGCGTTCAATGGAAGGGTATTGATCACCTACCAGACCCTTGAAGAATTGCATTCTGCGGGTTCTACCGCTGCCCGCGGCTCCGACGAGGTCTACCGCATCCTGCAGGCGGTGGGTGGTGTTGAGGTAGTTGCCTTCATTCAGGAAGAGGAGCAAGGTCGCTGTTCGGTGGGCCTGCGATCCGGCAGCACCTGCGATGTGGGAAATCTGGCCCGATCCATGGGCGGTGGCGGCCATACCCTGGCCGCCGGATACACCAGATCGGGCAGCATTGCCGGTATACGGGAACAGCTGATTCTCGCCCTTGAACCTCTGGTGACCGGTGACGGCGAATCTCGAGTGTAAATAAATGTAAACAAAGAATAAAAATCAACCGCCATCTCTCCTCTTTTTTTGGCACGGAGGTTGCACTGTCTAGGGTAATTAAAAATGTCAGGAGGATGGAGATGGATGCGGAATCTCTAAATTCTCTGGTAGTCTACTATCAGAACACCGGGCTGGGTTTGGCGGAAATTCTGAAAAGGCTCTCCCTGCGTATATACCGCTACCCTTTAAGTAAATGCCGAGGGAACGAGGATGACAGTGGCGAGTTCTATTTATTTTTCTATCCCCGCCTGCTGCGGACACTGAGAAAATTCCAGGATCGGGGAAAGCCCTTCGAGTGGTACTTCAACTCTGTACTACATTGGCACTACAAGGAATACTGCTCCCAGAAGCGAAGAGAGGAAATCCGATGGACTGTGGCCCGTAATGCGGCTTTCTGGGAACTGCCGGATCCCAATGCGGTCTCCACCAGGATGCCGGTAAGTGAGGGCAGTTGTAGGAGCATCATTCCGATGGATCGTTGGGGAAAGTCGCGACAAGCCACCTACCGTCGGCGTGTGCTGTTACTGGCTTTGAAAAACGCCCGCAATCTGGATGATTCGGCATTTTCCTGGATCAGCAGATTATCAGGTGTAAAAGAGGACCATCTGGTCGGTATGGTTGAACGGCTGCGGGCAAATCTCTACCAGCGGGAGCTTCGTCTTCATAAATTGTACATGCGCCAAAACAAAATCTTTACAAAAATTCTTCTTCTTCAGCGGGATCTGATCTGGGAAGTAGATCCAGCAGTGAAGACAGAAATCGCTCTTTCCCTGTCCCAATTGAGGGTAAGGCTCCGCACCCTGCAGAAAAAGATCCGTGGGGTCAAACTGCGCCCCAGTAACCGCGAGATTGCAGAGTTGCTCCAGATCCCCAAAGGAACCGTTGACACTTCACTGTTCTGGTTTCGAAGACAGCTGAAGGAAAGTATCGCAGCCGGCGATTCCGTGCAAACCTCGCGGCTTTGCGCCTGATTCCTCTCAACCTGATTGGATTGACGGGGAGGCGATTCCCTGTACAATAGAGCCTCAAGCTATGGCAAGATCCAAGAATCCTGTACTGACCGCGGCCACCAACAACCCGCACAAGCTGCGGGAGTTGTCCCGCCTGTTCCCCGGGTATCGTCTCAGCTCTCCTGCGGATATCGGTTGCCTCTTCTCCTTCGAAGAGACCGGCAAGACATACCTGGAGAATGCTCTGGGAAAGGCCCTGAACCTCTACCATCTCGTTGAAACACCGGTACTTGCCGACGACTCGGGTCTGGAAGTAACCGGTCTCGGCGGACAGCCGGGGATCTACTCCTCCCGGTATGGATCGGCGGATGGAAAAACCAAGCTCTCCGATGCGGAGCGTAACACCTACCTCCTCAGTCGAGCGGCATCACTGAGCGATCGCAGCTGTTTTTTTGTGTGCTGTATGGTTCTGGTGCTCGATGAGAAACGAATCATTTCAGTCCAGGAAACCTTTCACGGAGTATTGGCAGAGGAACCTTCCGGTTCGGGAGGTTTTGGCTACGATCCGGTGGTCTACCTCCCCGAGATAGGAAAAACAGTGGCCGAGCTCAATGACGCTGAAAAAGACAGCCTGTCCCATCGTGGGAAAGCTGCGGCGCGCCTGTTGGGGCTGCTGGGGCAGCAACCTTTCTAAAGCGGGGTACCGCAGGCTGTACGTTGTCGTCTTTCCTTCTATGCATGGGCTTCTCTCGGACGAATCCGGCCGGTTGTTGCAGCCCGTGTGCGCAGCCAAAGAACGAGAATGCCGATCATGTAGGCCATATATGCCAGAACCTCGATCAGGCTCGGGTTCCCGTTGTAGCCGAACAATCCCTTGGCGATGCTCCCGATCGGACCGTTTTCATGGAAGGCGGGGTAGTTCTCTCCAGTCACACCCGGATTGATGTCCCACACATGTTCAACGACGATGGGAATCGCTCCGGCTTCCTGGAGCTCGTGAACTCCTCCCGCTACCAGGCCGGCGGCAAAGAAGATCAGCAGGAGATTGGTTACTGTGAAAAAGCTCCTTAGGTTAATGCGCAGGGCGCCGCGAAAGAGAAGGACACCCAGCACCACCGCTGCCGCCAATCCCAGTCCCGCGCCGAGGAGGTTGTTATCCCCCGTGGCGAAGCGGGCGGCGCCAAGGAAAATGACGGACTCGATTCCTTCCCGCAGCACCGAGAAAAAGATCAGCAGAAACAGTCCGGCCTTCCTCGCCCCTAAAATCCTGTCAGCGACCTTGCGTTCCAGCTCCTTCGCCTGAGCACTCTTTCGAATCATCCAGAGGATCAGGGTCGTCAACAGCAGCGCACCTGCGAGCATGGTGACCCCTTCAAAGATCTCCTCCGCCAGACCGTTGAATCCGCCGGCCAGAAGTTGGAAAGCCAACGCCCCCAGCGCGCTGGCTCCCACACCGGCGGCCAGGCCGAGGTAAACCGACCGTTTGTACGTACTCTGAGCGCTGCGAACCAGGTAGCCTAGAACGACACCGATAACCAGGGCAACCTCGAGTGTTTCCCGAAACAGTATGAGAAAACTCTGAAGCATGGAGATACCTCTTCGATATTTAGCAGCCCGTTAAAATAGTATTCAATGCAGAAAATATTTTATCTTACCAATTTTGTCAACTAAAACATATTTTGACAGTGTAGGAGCGCATAGATACAATCATCCCGTGGATGTTTGCGAATATACGGCGATCGGTTTGATGTCAGGCACATCTGTCGATTCTGTTGATGCGGCAGCTGTACGCATAGAGCAGGTCTCGGGGCAGACCAATATCGAACTGATCAAAGGTCTGTCATATCCGATTCCCGCCGAACTCAGAGCAGAAATTTTTCGATTGTTCGATGAGCCATCCGGCGCCCTTCACAGGCTGTCTCTGCTCAACATACGGATGGGGCTTTTGTTTGCCGAGGCCGCTGCCTGCCTGATAGAGGAGGCGAATTTGGGGTTCCAGGAGGTTGCGGTTATTGGTTCCCACGGGCAAACCGTTCATCACGTCGCCGAAAACGAGATCTGCTGCGGAGAACAGGTACGGGGAAGCCTGCAGATCGGTGAGGCATCGGTGATCGCCCAAAGAACAGGAATTCCTGTGGTCTCTGATTTCAGGATGGCGGACATTGCGGCCGGCGGCACCGGGGCGCCGCTGGTCCCTTTTTTGGATCTTGTGCTTTTCAACGACTTCCCGAAAGAAGTAGCGGCACAGAACCTTGGGGGCATTGGTAACGTTACCTGGATTCCAAAGGGAGAAGAAGCGTTGATTGCCTTCGATACCGGTCCGGGGAATATGATCATAGACATGGTGGTCGATCGCTATACAGGCGGGGCCCTGCATTTCGACAGAGACGGGGAAATTGGCAGAAAGGGAAGGATCAACGAAGGGCTCCTAAGACAGTGGATGAATCACCCTTATTTTTCACGAGAACCTCCTAAGAGCGCGGGGAGAGAAGAGTTTGGTACATTATTTTGGAATGAGTACCTCGCGTCCCTGGACCTTTCAGCGGATATCGTGCGCACCGCGGAGGCTTTCACCGCTCACTCCATTGCCCAGGCATACAGGCGGTTTCTTCCCCGCCTGCCCGCGGCTGTTGTCTTGACCGGAGGTGGAGCTCATAATCCCGTTATTCGTCAGCTCTTAGCCGAGCTTCTAGAGGAGTCGGAAGTGCTCACCGGAGATGAGGTGGGAATCGACGTGGATTTCAAAGAGGCGATTGCTTTCGCGCTTCTCGGGTTGTATAGGATTCTTGGTAGAACGAACAATGTGCCGGAGGCCACCGGCGCAAAAAAAATGGTTGTACTCGGAAAACTCTCGATTCCATGAACCCGCCCCGGGTCGTAGAAGATACGTTCGACGATTACTACTCAAAGCTTTTTCCGATACTGCCAAAACACTCGATCCACCGTTGCCCCAACGACCTTCGAGTAGAAGCACGGCGGTCCCGCCCAAGGAATAACGGCCCTTTCATATTTATTGCTCATATGCTGGAGACAGGTCGCCAGAAGAAGAGCCCCGACACCGTTCCCTGAGTGTTTCTCCTGAACACCCATCGGTCCGAACCATCCCTGATCGATATTGTTGCCCTCGTACCCTGAAAAACCGATAACTTTCCCAGCGCTCGTTGCGATAAATGCGGTCTTATGAGCGATCATGCTCATAACCTCAATCCGCCAGACTGGAAATTCTGACTGGACAAAATCGAGCAGTCGATTCTCATCCGCAGCTTCTATTTTGTTAACAATTATTCCCAGGCGCTTGAGCTTTTCCGCTTTTTTGTGAAGGGAAAATTCGGGATTTCGGAGATCCACGACCATATTCACGGTCTCATTGAATTTGGTAAAATCCTGCCGCTCGAAGAAGCACACCGCCTTCGTGTATCTGGGATCCACTCCGGGCAGAAAGAAGTTGGGAACGCAGTTATACACCTCAATCTGTCTGCAGCCCTGGTTCTTCAGCCTTAGCTCCAGTTCCTGATAGAGTTTAGTGCCGATTCCCCGGCGACGATGCCATTGCTTTACCGCGATGAGCTTCACGAAGCCCTTCCCGTTCTGTCTGAGCACAGCCATCGCAAAACCGACCAGCTCTTCATGATGATAAGCACATAGAGCGAGCTCTGGATCGAAATCCGGGTCTTTGCGGATTTTTTCATCGAGTAGCTCCGGTGTGAAGTGATCAAGCCGGTGGTTTTCGAGCATCAAGTTGAAAAGCTCTTCCAGGTTCGCCGGTGAAAATAAAACGATATCTATGTCCATGCAGATATTACTTGATAGCACCTGCCGAAAGGCCGCGGACGATGTACTTCTGAAAGAAAAGCACGATCAGTATCGGTGGGATCACCGCCAGGACAGTCCCCGCAGACATAAGATCCCAATGTACGAAGTACTGGCCGATGAACTCGGTCATCGCCACCGTGAGCGGTTTGGATCGAAGTGTATATGTCAGTACCAGAGGAGCCGTGAACATATTCCAGGTAAAGAGGAAAGATATTATCGAGACAGCGATCAAGCCGGGAAGCACTACGTGAATGCTTACACGATACAGCGTCTGCAAATGAGTACAGCCGTCGATGCGCGCCGCCTCTTCGATCTCCTTAGGTACGGAGGCAAAATATCCTTTCATAAACCAGGTTTCGAAGGGAATACGAAATGTGAAAGAGAGGAGAATCAGGCCGATCTTCGTATCTAGAAGGCCTAGGGCGCTGAACTCGGAAAAGAGCCCGATCAGGATTGGCCACGAGGGCAATGCGATGATTCCAATTATGAGGTAGAAGAACAATTCCCGGCCTTTGAAGGTCAGACGGGAAAAAGCGTATCCTAACATAGGCGCGAAAAACATAACCAGAGCCGTGGTCGATACTGATATAATAATCGAATTCAGTATTCCCTTGCGGATCAACCTTGCGGCGCTGATCCCCGCTCCCCCTCTGAACCCTTCCCCTGTGACGAGAACCTTTTTGTATGGCTCCAAGGTCGGCTGGCGGGGGATCCAGTGAGGTGGAACCGAGTACAGCTCAGCCCGTGTGGAAACCGAGGAGATCAGAACCCAAACCAGCGGCGACAGAGACCAGAATGCTATGAGTAGGACAATGCAAGCGAGAAGGACTTTGTTGATCAGCCTGCGGGTCAATCCTTGTCTCTCCTCAGACTCATTCGGATGTAGAAGAAGGCCAGCAAGAATAGGAAAATCCCAATCAGATAGGCCATGGCGGACCCCTTGCCAAAACGGCCCATCTCGAAGGTAACCTCGTAGTTATAGATCATCGGTGTCTTGGTAGACTCGTCAAATCCCATTAAAGCGTAGATGTCATCGAAAACGACGAAGCCGTAGATCAGTATGAGAACAACGGCGATAGCGCCGATCCGTCGCATTGCCGGAATGGTGATGTAGAAGAACTGTCCGATGGGACCGGCGCCGTCTACCCGCGCCGCTTCATAGAGCTCCCCCGGGATCGACTGCAGCACGCCAAGAAACAACACCGTGATGAAAGGTGTATATCGCCAGATGAAGGTGAAAGCGGCTAAATTCAAAGCTACGAAGGGTTGGTTCAACCAGAACTGATAGGATTCGATGATACCCAGTTGGTAGAGTAGACCGTTGAATGCTCCAAACTCCCCGTTAAAGATCCACTTCCAAAGGTGTCCGTTAACCACGGGGGGAATGGCCCAGGGAATTATGACCAATGTTCTTAAAACGCCCCGGCCGGGAAAGCGATGATTGAGCACGAGAGCTATCGCCAGGGAAAGCAGGAGAACTATGACAGTGGCAATAAGCATGAAGTACAGCACCCGGAGAACAGAACTCCCGAACATCGGATCCTGCAGCACAGCCCGGTAGTTAGCCAGCCCGTTGAAGCGGATCCGTGCCGGCATCTTGATGTTGTAGCGAAGAAAGCTGAATCGGAAGGACTGGATGGCAGGAAGGTATGCCAGGGCAAGAATCAGAACAAGGGCTGGAATGAGGATGGTATAGGCGAGGTGCTGTTGATTATCGAGCCATTTTGAAAAATTCTTCAGCATCTGTGAGTGAGAGGCTTGAAGCCGTCCGGGCCGGCCCAAGCCTCTCCGTACATCGGTGTAGAGCTACTCGTACTCTTGTTTCAGCTTTCGCTGGTACTCGGCGAGTGCCTTAATTGCTTTATCCACTGCCTGCTCTCCCCGAGCGGCCCTGACCAGGGCATTGGTTGCTTCGTTGTTGAACTCAGCATACCACGGTGTGTTGTAGGGAAGGGGAATTAGATACTTGGCCTGCTCAGCCATGGCTTGATATCCATCGATCTTGCCCTCGTTCCCCAGACGTTGAAAAAGACTCCGCAGCGCAGGGAACATACCCTGGGTATCATAGGTATTTATTTGCACCTCTTCACTTATCATGAACTCGATGAACTGTTGGGCCGCTTTGGGATAGTCGGTGTAGGTTGAGATCCCCAATCCGGCGGGTAAGCTCCAGGTAAAATGTTTTTCGGGTAGGAGAAGGTAATCGGCATTCGGAGCGATCTTGGATTTTTCCGGATTGTTGGCGATGCCGAGGGAGCCCTGCCAGGCCTGATGAAAAACCGCCTGCCCGGCCCAAAAAGCGGGGTGTGGATTTGGAGAAGATACTCGTTCCGGAGATATAAGGCCTTTCTCGTACCAATCGATCAACATGGTAAAAGCTCGGTACCCGGGATCCGAAGCCTCATCAAAGGTTGGCTCCATGTCTTTGTTGAAGAGGGTCGATCCCATGGACAGTGCCATGAGATACCAGGACCAGGAGCGGACTCCAAAGGAAACGGGATATTCGCTGACACCCTGGTCCTTCAGTTTTTGGGCTACCTCTTCAAAGTCGCCCCACGTTTTTATGTTCTCCCCTTTGACCCCAATTTTCGCCATGGCGGCTTTGTCGTAGTCGACCATGACCATCTGCTGGTAGAGCGGAACCGCGTAGGTCTTTCCCTCCACCTCGAAAAACTGTCGTCCGTACACGCTGTCGAAGGTCCTTTTCGGGACATTCCTGTCAAGCTCTCTCAGAATACCGGCGCTGGCGAAGCCGCCGATGTCGTCGATCCCGACAAAGATGATATCCGCCGGATTCACCTTTCCCGCGGCAGCGGTCATCACCTTGTCACGCAGCGGCTTGACATCCAGGGTAGTTACTTCGACCTTTATTCCGGTTTCGGCCTCGAACTTGTCAAGAAGCTCCTGCGAAGGTGACCCCCAGGCGGCGGACATATAGACGAGCTTTCCGGGGATTTCTTCTTCCTGGCCCCCAGCGGCGAATCCAGTTCCAATTGCACAACAGGCAACCAGAGCAATTAAGATAAACCTTTTCATTGATGCCTCCTTAGTTTTTATTTTAAGTTATTGCTAGGATTATTTCAACAATTGTGATCGGTCTCAAAACTCGAGATTCTCGAAGTAATCAAAGGCGTCGACGATGTCCAGGTACACTCCGTCGAAACCGAGGGCGATGATCTGGTCGAGGTAGGATTCACCGCTCCCGAACAGGATCGCCTGCCAGTCGGAATCCCAATAGCGAACCTTGTAGTTTCCCCGCCAGTTAGGATTTTCACCGGTCAGCCAATCCGGAGCCCCGGCGTCGGGTCGGCCGTCCCGGTTGCGATCCCAACTTCGATCCCAATAGTAGCGGTAATCCTCGGCCTCTCCGATGCTGAGATAGGAGATGACCAACCGCCGCGCCCCGTTGGCTTTTGTCTTCAGCGACCTGACGTCCTCCGGCTCCAGCCACTCCGGAGTTCCCTGTCCATCGACGAAGGCGTCGATGACGATCAGGTCGTAGTTGGTCCGCTCCAAAGCGGAGAGGAAACGTTCCTTGTCGGCGAAGGCCTCCGGATTGATCAGAAAGAGAAAGTTCAGGACGTCGGCCAGGTGATGGATATCCCGACCGTGTTCTCTGATGATGGGATTCGGGTAGCCGGGGATCACGGTCAGGTCCCGGCGCGGAGCAGCGAAGGAAATGAACCCCTTTCGATCGTTTCTCCTGTAGGAGTCGTCGATCTTCGGCCGCTGCCGGCAGTAGTCGATCACCATAACGGTCAGTTCGTTGTCCACTGCAAACTCGAGGAAGGGCAGTATGTAGCGGATCGCCTCCTCCGGGGTCTCCCGGTTGTCGGCGGTGTAACCGTAGAACAGGTCTTCCCGGCCGATCCCGTCGATGGCCTGAATATAGTCGAGGGCCGGTGCACTGTTGAACGTTCCGTCTACCCTCAGGAGCTCGTTACCGTTTTGAGGAATCACGATAAACTCCGGATTAAGAGTGCGGGCGTAGCGGCTGAGGGAGATTATCAATGCCCGCATCCGTTGTTTGTAGAGTATAGGGTCGCCCGGGTCAACGGGTCGGACAGACTCCCGTTGACCTGATGCGCACCCGCCGGCGCCGACCAGAAGGGCGGCAAGAAGCAGCAGCGGTCGAAGCAGATTCCTCAACAGTACACCCTCGCTCATCGGGATGTGCCCGGATTCATGATTTCGATTTCGATATCCCTACGGGTGTGGCTCTGGCAGGCCAGGCGCATGTCCTGCCCGGCATCCAATGCCGCCAGGCGGGCGATCTCGGCCTGATTCCTCTTATTCATCGTTTCTGCACCCTTCAGGATGCGAATGAGACAGCGTCCGCATTGGGCCCGACCCCCGCAGATCGTTTCGATCGGGATTCCGTTTCGTTGGAGGAGGTTGAGGAGCGATATAGCCGGGCTGGAGTCAATAGCCCCTGCCCGTCCTTTGACCCGTATCATGGGCAAAAAGCCTACCTCCCCAAACACCCTTTGTCAACGGCAGTCCGATCCGCAGGTGCTGCAAAACATTCATTGGAAAATTTTACTCAATGATTGAGTATTTTTACTCAATGATTGAGTAAAAACTGATGTTATGTTAGAATAATCGCATGAAAGACATCACCTACGAGCAAGCCGTAGTCTCTGAGGTGCTTTCCAGCCTGAACAAATCCAGGCGTCTACTGCATATCCTGGTGGGTCCGCGACAGGTGGGCAAGACAATAGCCTCGATTCAGATTTCCGAGAAGTGGTCGGGGCCTGTATTGCGGGAAAGCGCCGATCAACCGCTGCCCCCTGGTCCGGAATGGATTCGAACACACTGGGAGCGCGCAGCCGCAATGCGTAATGAAAGAGTGCTGTTGATTTTAGATGAGGTACAGAAAGTCCTTGGATGGAGTGAGGTCGTCAAATCTCTGTGGGATTCTGAACAGACCGAACAGAATCCCCTGAATGTCCTACTTCTCGGTTCCTCGTCCTTGCTCATGCAGAAAGGACTAAGTGAAAGCCTATCCGGGCGTTTCCTCCTTTTCCGCTGTTCTCACTGGAGTTATAGAGAAATGAACGCTGCTTTTGGGGTTGACTTAAATGGTTGGCTTTTTTTTGGAGGCTATCCGGGTTCCGTGCCCTTGATGAGTGATGAAGAAACGTGGACCGGCTATGTTCGAGACTCTCTCATTGAAACCGTCATTGCCCGAGATGTTCTTCAGCTTCAGACCGTGACCAAACCTTCTCTCTTGCGTCACCTGTTTTTCTTCGCTGCCTCGGCACCCGCGCAGATCGTATCCTACAATAAAATGTTGGGCCAACTACTCGAGGCGGGAAATACTACGACCCTTGCACACTACCTTTACTTGCTGGGTTCAGCATTTTTGTTGCGCGGCCTGGAAAAGTGCCGAGGAGGTACAGTGAAAAAGCGCGGTTCGAGCCCCAAGCTGATCCTTTTAAATAATGCACTGATATCCGCTATATCTGGATATCATTTTGATGAAGCCCTGGCAAATCCTTCCTGGTGGGGTCGGCTTGTGGAGAACGCCGTAGGGGCCCACATACTGAGTGCCCTGCAAGGTTTGCCTTGGGAAGTGCTGTACTGGCGTGAAGGCAACGCGGAAGTTGACTATGTTGTGAAAACGCCGCGTAAGCTGGTGGCGATCGAAGTGAAGTCAAAACGCCCGAGAAGTTTTACGGGCTTGAGAGCTTTCTGCGATCGTTGGACGAATGCTATCCCGCTCGTTATCGGTCCTGGGGGAGTACCGCTGGAGGAATTCTTCACAACCGATCCTCGCGACCTCCTGCAATGACTCGTTTCAGTTCTTTCCCCCTTACCGGCTGTGAAAGTAATCAAGAGCTTGGACGGGTATACCGAATATTAGTTTGAGGAGAAAAGAAAAAGTGCTGGTGCTGTATCCGGAGCTCGAGCAGAAGGACCTGATCGATCAGAACAACGAGACGTTTCTACCGGTAATCCGCAAGATTCGGCAGGTCTTTGAGGATCATTTCGACAGGACCTGGTTTTCCATAATCATCGACGGTCTTCCCATTGATTTCCGAACCATACGGATAATCCGAGAGTTGGCAACCCTGCAATCGATACACGTAGGGGACGAATGGTTCATCTATCAGGCGGTTATCGAGCTGAGTCGTTTCATCCTCCTGATCCGCAAGTTTCTGCTGCCCGTGATCAAAGAGAGACTCGGAGTCTCGGGGCTGTTTCCCCACAAGATCGTTCGAGATCGAAGCCAGTACATTCTCCGCAGATTCGTAGCCTACACCTTCCCCTACAACCTCGAACGGTTGGAGGCGCTGACTGCGGAGCTCCGGGGTCAGCTGCTCTGCACCTATCCGAGCCTGGAACCACCTGCATAGCCAATCTTTGCGGAAGCTGATAAGCTCATATTCTCGGCAGCGGCAATTATGGCAGCAGAGACATCGAAACGGTTCCAAAGAGAAGTTGAGAAGAACCACACCCTCACCACGCGGTTGATCGACGGACTGGAGCAGGTGATCCGGGGCAAGCGCCGGGCGCTGGAGTATCTGATTACAGGTCTGCTGGCCGGAGGGCACGTGCTCATCGAAGATGTCCCCGGACTTGGAAAGACCACCTTGGCCAAGACCGCCGCCCGCTTGATTTCCCGGGACAAAAACGGAAGGCCCATCACCTTTCGCCGCATCCAGTTTACGCCGGATCTTCTTCCCTACGACATCACCGGTGTGGATATTTTCGATCCCGAGCACCGCAGGTTCGTATTCAAGGCCGGTCCCGTATTCGCTCACATCGTATTGGCCGATGAGATCAACCGCACAACCCCCAAGGTCCAGTCCGCCTTGCTGGAGGTGATGGCGGAAAACCAGGTTACGGTGGGAAACAAGACCCACGCCATGGATCCTCTGTTCTTTGTTATCGCCACTCAGAACCCGGTGGAAACCGACGGTACCTACCCTCTACCCTTGGCGCAGCTGGACCGCTTTCTCATGAGGATCTCCATCGGCTATCCCGGCGAAGAAGATGAGCTCGGGATCGTACGGGACGATCCATCAGCCACCATCATGCCGAAGGTGAAGCCGATCTGCTCTAAAGCTGAAATCCTGCAGGCACGCAAAACCGCGGGAAATATCTTCTGCGATGAGCGCCTTCTACAAGTGGCGGTGGCTGTATCGGTTTCCACCCGCCGTCACCGCGGAATCGAGCTGGGTTGTTCCCCCCGAGCGAGTTTGATGTTGGTCAAGGCAGCCCGGGCTTTCGCGCTGATCCGGGGCAGGAGCTACTGTATCGATCAGGATCTCCTCGAGCTGGCTCCGCTGGTGCTCCCCCACCGCATTCGTCTGAAGGATATACGGATCGACTGCGCCTCCCTGATTCGAGAGATTACCCTGCATGAGCTATCGAGGATCGCCTATTAACAGCAGGCGTCTTGGCAGGCTGTTTCCCTTCACCCGCCGGGGAGTTGTTTATTTCTGCCTAACGCTAGTGATCTTGGCCGTGGGAGTGCTGCGCATGGAGTTGGCGGCACTTCTGTGGGGAAGCGCCTTTACGCTGCTCGCCCTCTACTGCCTCGGCGCCGGCCGCATCACTCTGTGGATTCTGCGTCGCAACTTTGCCAAAGTTCCGGATCCCGTAGATTTCACGCTGCCGACCGGCGGTGTGTTTCCTCAAAGCTCGACCAGGGCGGAGGTCAAGGCGGACATTCCCCGCCGCACCGCCCCCGGAATGAGAATCGGTTTTGAAATATCTCTCGATTGGCTGGGCAGAGAATCTCTGCGCTTGAAAACCGATCTCGTTGGCGGTAGAAATCGCAAAACCATTGAATTTTCACCCCGTTACCGGGGCTCCTACCTCAGCCGGGAGGCGCACATTACTGTTCGAGATCTGCTCGGTTTCAGCCGTTGTTCTGTACCGATTCCCCTGACGGAGAGCCTCCGCGTGTACCCCTCGGTACAGCCCGAACAGGACAGAAGGCCACCGAGCCAGGAGGGAGGGGAGGAGGAAAAAAAGAGGAGAAGAAGGATAAGAAGCGAAGAGCTTCTTGAGATACGCAAGTACTTCCCCGGCGACGATATCCGCAAGATCCACTGGAAGGTGTTTGCCCATACCTCCGAGCTGTTCCTTCGCATAGGCGAAGAGACACCCCCGCCGGAGTCCCGGTTTCTCGTGATCCTTGATGCCGCGCCTTCTTCGGCGGTTCCGAAAAAGGTTGAGGCCGATTATCTGGACGGTCTGGTGGAACGCTGTGCCGCCACCGTATTGGAGTTGGTTGGCCGGGGATTTCAGGTCTTTTTTACCACCAGCGCGTCGGGGGCGCCGCGGGAGATCACGCTGGAGAAGAACAGAGAGCTGCTCGGTTTCCTGGCTGGGCTGTGGTGGAGCGACGGGTATGCTCTCGAACTGCCGGCGCAGCGGTATCGCCAGGTCCTGCTGTACTCTTCTCCCGGATCGGGAAACCTGTCTCGAGTGTTGAGCGAGCTGGAGACCCGTGGTTGGAACGTGCAGATGTTCCTGCACGATTTACCGGCTCCTGAGGAAAAGTGCGCCGGGCGGGGACTTCGGCACCTGGTGCTTCGCCCTCCTGTGGAAGAATTGAGATCGCCGGGACTCATCGATCCGGAGGAGCTGCGGAGGTTTCGAGAGGTGCTGAACCAGGAGATAGGCCGGTGGACTCGAAGGGGAAAGCGGAAGGTTTTCGTTGAAACGATTTAAGGTGAATCTGGGGATCTTCGTCGTACGAAATCTCCTCCTCTACTTCCTTTTTTTCCACTCCTACCTGTACCTTCGCTCCGACCTCGATCTGATATTCTTGAGCGTCGGGTTTGTGCTTTCCGTGCTGCTTGCCCTGTGGATGGACAGACTCCGGCTGCGTCTATGGGCGGCTTGGCTGCTATTTTTCCTGACCGTCTTGTGTCTGCGTCTGCTGTTCTTCCTCGTGTTTCGGCTGCAGGCAACCCTCTCTCCGGGTCCGCACACGGACTTTCTGTTCTTCTACTTCGACAAAGATTTTTTTCCCGGCCTGCTTCCCTGGATGGTTGTCTGGCTGTTCAACCTGCTTTCTCTTCGTTATTCAGGGTTCGTACGCTGGGAGGCAGGTTTCGATGCCCTGCTTCTGCTGGCCGTGTTTTGGCCGCAGGGCAACTACGAGATCACCCTCTATCGGCACCCCTCCCTGCTGTCCTATAGCATCTTCGGTTTCCTTTTTTTGACCACTACACTGATGGTTTTGGTCCGGGTTCGGGAGCAAGGCCAAGTAGGTACTTGGAAAGGAACTCTCCGATCTGTCGCCTCCTTTGTATGGGTACTCCTGCCGCTTCTTTTTCTCCTGCTCCTCTTTGTTCTAGGGCGGTACAACCAGGGCGCGGTTCGGCTGGGAGGCGGGCTGATGAAGCCGACCCTGTTTCGCTTCGATTTCTCTCAGTATATCAAGCTGGAGAGCGAGATCGAGATGTCCGACGACCTGGTTCTCCTGTTTCGCAAGCAGGGTCCGGCGGAGAGGATCCTCCTGCGCCGCTATATTCTCTCCGGTTACGACAGGAGGCGGGGCTTCTTTCATCGTCCCGATGGCCGCAGAGGTGGGGAAGACCTGCCCGTGACCGTGCCCGATTCCCCGGAACAGTTTTCCGACCCCCGTTATCTGGCCCGGCAGGAGGTCATACAGGAATACTTCTTTGTCAATTTCGATCCCACCTCGCTGATCGGAATGAATTATCCGATACGGGTGGCGCCTCTGACCAACTGGGACTCCTCCTCTTTCCTGCGCATCTATAGAGTGGTTTCCCGAGTCAGCGATGCCGGTCTGGAGGAGCTGGCGTCGGCTGAAATCGCAGCTCTCAGTCCGGAGCAGGTCGAAATCTACACGGATTACGGCGCGGATCCGCGCATTCGGGAGCTTGCCGAACAAATCACCGCAGCAGCTGAAGGCGGGGTCCGGCCTTCCGGGGAGCTCGATCGCCTCAAGGCGGTGCTGCGGATTCACGATTATCTGAAGGACAACTACTACTACTCCCTTACCCCGGGTTTGGCGGCAGACGGGGATCAGCTGTCCCACTTCCTCTATTCCAGCAAGAAGGGTTACTGCTCTTACTTCGCCTTTTCCATGGCACTGCTCTGTCGCAGCTTGGGTATCCCGGCCAGGGTAGCCGTGGGATTTTATGTGAATCCTGAAACCGAGGTGCTCAATTTCTACGAGGTCCGGGCCTTTCAAGCTCATGCCTGGGTGGAGGTCTATTTCGGAAATTACGGCTGGATCGAATTCGATCCTTCTTCCCAGGTCATCGCTCCGGGAGAGGAGTACACGATCCAGTTCGGATTTGACTTCGAGACCTTTGCCCGGCTGCTCGAGGAAATCTTGAAAAACCAGCACAATCTCGAGGAGCAGGAGCCCCAGTCCATAGAAGTAGAAGACAGAGTTCGCCTGCTGGGGGGAGAATTGATCAGGGGATTGATGTTTGTCGCTCGCCTGTGGTACGTGACTCTTCCCGCGCTCTACCTGCTCCTTATCGGCACTTTAAAATCCTTCCCGCTCCTGCGAGCCTGTTTTGCGGCGACTCAGCGAGGAAAGATCAAGCATCTGTTCGCGGCAACCCGGGTCAGGTTGGAGGGTTTGGGGCTGAGAAAATCCGGGGAAGAATCTCTGTTGGAATATGCTCAGCGGGTTGAAGGCCGGCATCCGCTTCGTCTCTCTTCCTGGGTCCAGGCCTATCTCCAGGCTGTGTTTGGTGATGCTTTTGGAGTTGCGGATTTCAACCAGGCTCTGAAAACACGCCGGGAGTTCGTCCTTTCATTGCACCGGTGCTTTTCTCTGCCCCGCCGCATCCTTGGTTTTCTCAATCCGATCAATGTGATAGGCAAGGGGTATTGATGACTCTGCTTGTCTGTCTGTTGCTGCTGGTATGCCCCCAAGCTGGGTCCCAGGAACAGCAGAGCCTGGAGCGGTACTACGAACAGGCCAGGGAAGCGATAGACGCAGAGAATTACGAGACCGCTGTGCGGATTATCGAAGAAGGCAAACAGCGGTTTCCCGACGCGGCCAAACTCAACCTGTTGCTGGCAGACCTGTATTACGACAAGGAGCTGTACAAGCTGGCTCTGGAGGAATACCTAAGCGCAGGGGAGAAGGAGGGGGAGGACTTCCTGAGCCTTGTCCAGATATCCCGCTGCTACGGGAAGTTGAATCAGGAGCAGGAATCCATTGCCACCCTGGAGCGGATCCTCGAGCTGTATCCGGAGAGCATTTCTTCGATCGATGACCTGGGCTGGATGTACTTCAAGACCCACCAGCTGGACAAGGGCGAAGAGCTGCTGTTAGAAGCCCTCGAGGGTTTCGGCCCGGACCGAGGCATCTACATGACCTTGGGAACCCTCTACTCGGGAATGTACGATTACGAGAACTCGAAAATATTCTACCTCAAGGCCATCGAGGACGCTCTGGCGGGGGAAGATTTATACTTCGCCTCAGTGGCTTACTACAACCTCTCCCTTCTCGAACACGGCTTCTACAATTTCAATTCTGCCCTGCGTTATACCGAGGAATCGATACAAATGTCCGATCGGGCGCCGGGTCATCTGGCCAGAGGCGAGCTGTTTCATTCCCGCCTGGAATTTTCTCGGGCTCTGTCGGAGTATCAGCAGGCCATAGCCAAGGATACCACTCCGTTGAGCAAGGTGAACCTGGCGATGCTGTACCAGAAGTTCGGGATGCTGGAGCTGGCTCGGCGCTACGGGGAGGAGGTGCTGGGGTCCCAGGATTTGGCCTGGCTGTACTACTATGGAACCGATGTGGAACGGCACCTCAAGGACGTGCACGAAATCCTCGCCGATGTATACAGCGGGCTCGCCCGAAGCCGGCGAGCCCAGCCGCGGAGCGGGATTCTCGAATTCACCCGGAGGATCTTCCGTACTTTCGGGTATCAGCTGAAGGCCTATTACCATCGACAGAAGCTGCGGCTGTATTCACTAAAGGTAGGTCGGTCCTACCTCCAGGAGAAAAATTTCCTTGATGCGTACTGGGAGTTCTACAGAGGAAATGAGCGTTATAAGCGAGTTGCCCTGAGGTATCTCAAGCTGGCCCGCGATATGGAGGTTCAGGTTTCCCCCCATGCGGCACTGTACTACTGGCAGGAGGAAGGCAAGATCCGGGGCAGCCGGGAGCTTCTCCAGCGGTCGATCGAGGGTTTAGACTCTTTTTGGGAGCAGGAGGGGATCTTCGACTCCCTGCGCTACTTGATCCCTCTTCTGAAAGAAAAAAGTCTTGAACGCCGGCAGGCCGTGAACCGTCTGTACCGGCTGAACCCCGGCGGGTTGCTGCAGTACGGTTTCGCTCTGCCACTGGCTGTCAGTGTCGAGAGCAGAGGCGATAAGGTTCTGCGGCGTGCCGTTGGCTTTGTCAAAGCTTCGGGATCGGATATCGCAACTGTTGCTGATGAGGTTGAGGGATTCCGATACCAGCTTTCCCTGGATAGGGAGAGTGATGATCGTATACAAGTGAGTCTTCGTGAGGGTGAGCAGGGTCGCTTGATCTTCTCAGAATCCTTCGTCCTCGAACAGGGCAGGCCCCGCCGCCAGGCAGCTGCCCTGGCCCGCGCTGTGCTGGAACAGATATACACCGTGCGCCGATAAGGATGGCCGGGGACATCCGCAATCCGTCAGGGGAGCTTGAGGATCTCATCCCGGGTGAACAGGGGCAGGGGCGTGCTTTGCCCGCCGTCGATCAGTTCTACGGAGCCGTGTTGAGCTGTAGTCTCGCCGATCACTGCCGCCGGAACACCCCGCCGGTTCAGAGCCCGACAGGCTTTTTGGGCTTCCGGGGCAGCGGCTGTGAAGAGGAACACCCCCGAACTTAGGGCTCCGAGCGGGTCGAGTCCAAAATGTTCGCAGAGGACCTCCGTTTCCCGGCGAATGGGTATTTTGTCCCGAAACAGCCGGACACCCACTCCTGAACGCCCGGCAATCTCATAAACCCCGGTCGCTATCCCGCCCTCGGTGGGATCGTGGGCTGCGCTCAGCCGCATCCCGCTTAAGATCTGCCCCTCCTTCATGATCGATATCCCCGGTTCGAACAGCCAGTCCAGCACCTCGCGGCAGCCCTCCCGCCCAAGGAGTTTCCTGCTCACCTGCGGTTTCTCTCGGGCGATCAAGGTGGTTGCCTCCAGAGCTGTCCACTTGCTCATCACCAGTGACTCTCCGGGACGGGCATCCGAAGTTTTGGTGGGCTTGCCCCGCAGGAAACCAAGAGCTTGGGCGGAGATGATAATTCGGTTCACTGCCGAGGTGACTTCCGTATGGCCTCCGACCCAAAACACCCCTGCTTGCCGGGAAGCTTTTTGCAGCTCGGCAAAGATCGTCCTCAAACGCTGCTCTTCCGTTCCCGGGGGCAGGAGGATCGTTGTAGTCAGATACATCGGCTTGCCGCCCATGGCCACGATGTCGTTGCAGTTCACCGCCACTGTGTAGAAGCCGATGTTCTCCTCGGTGAAGGTGATGGGATCGGCGGTAAGGATCAGCTGCTTGGCGCCCCGAACCACCGCCGCATCTTCGCCGACATCAGCGCCCACGAGGATTTCAGGACGGCTGTGGGCGGTCAGGGCAAGAAGCGCTTCAAGCCGCTCCCGTGAAAGCTTGCCCTCGCCAAGGGGTTCGGTAGGAGGGGTCATGGCTACGAGAATAGCTGATGCTTGACTTCTTTGTCCAGGTAAATACAATAATTACAGTATGGCGACGCGAGTTCAGGAATACAAAGAGAAGTACTCCGATCAAACGATCCGCTTCAACCCCTATGCCGTGAAGAAGATGGGACTGCAGCAATCCCAGACCCTGCTAAAACTGGAAGACTACATGCTGATCTGTGCTCCCTATCAGCTGTCCATGGACCGGGTCATTCTCCTGGTCATCCTGAGTCGCAACGAGGTTAGTTTCTTCCAGCAGTTCCAGAACAAGCTGACTTCGGTCAACATGTCTTTTCTGAAATCAACAAATAAGAATCCGGTCAACCTCTTTATCCGCGGGACCCTGACCCGTCTCGGTCCCGTGAAGGGACGGGACAACGTAAGCCTGTTCGAAGTGATCTACAAGAACTGTCCCAATGACTTGATAGAGATCATTGGAGACTATCTGCTCGCCTACGCAACCCTCAAGGGGCAGTTCGCGAGTTACAAGGATCGGGAAGTCAAGATGGACAAGCAGGCAGCCCGGACGATGCGCTTCAACGACTATGTAGAAACGCAGATCGGGGGCCAGAAGCTGCAGACGAAATTGATTTCTGTCGGGGTCGACAAGATCGCTCTTGAAATCCCCGGTCGCCTGCCGGCGCCGCCGGCCGGCCAGATCGTTCCTTCCAAGCTGTACTTCCAGACCCATCAATTCTTCGTTAATGGCAAGGTTGTCGCTGTGGACGCCCTTGGGTCGGGGAGCAAGAAGATCAGCATGGAGGTCGGATTCACTCCAGAGTTGGTCGAAATCATGGATGATTACTTCTTCCGAACCAGCTTCAAAAAGGAGTAGGTTTCCCGATCCTATTGTCGAAGCGGCTCAGCGGCACTTCCACATTCCCTATCTGTATCCGATACAGCGTTTTGTCATCTCCAATATAATAGAGGAAAAGGACCAAATCGTTGTGCTGCCAACCGGAGCCGGTAAGTCCCTCTGCTACCAGCTCCCCGCCCGAATCTGCAGCGGAATAACCCTGGTAGTCGTACCTCTGCTATCGCTTCTCGACGAACAGCTCGGACGTTGCCGGGAGGCAGGCTTGATGGCACAGGCGCTGCGGGGGGGGCAGAGCGACGAAGAGCGCAATCGGGTGAGCGCCGGAGCCCGCTCCGGGGGGATCGATGTGCTTTTTACCACTCCGGAGTCTCTCGCTCGAGTCGTCCGGAAACAGCTGCTTCCGGATATTGAAATCTTCCATCTCGTTGTGGATGAGGCGCACTGCGTGGCTGAGTGGGGACAGAGCTTCCGGCCTTCTTATCTCAAACTGAAGGAGATCGTTCCAAGCTTGAGCGTACGCTGCCTGACCGCCTTCACCGCCACAGCCAGCCCAAGAGTGCTTGAGACGATTCGTGAAGTGGTGTTCCCGGGTCGCAGTGTAACGACTGTAGCCGCCGATCCGGATAGACCGAACATACGCTATTCCGTGATCCCGACGCTCAGTAAAGCCCGCAGTCTCAGGCAGATTGTTGGAACCGCGCCTCGCCCGCTTCTGATTTTCAGCCGTAGCCGTTCCGGTGCGGAATGGGCCGCCGGAACTCTGCGCCGCCGCTTACCGGACCTGGAGACCTATTTTTACCACGCCGGACTGAACAGGAAGGAACGGGGGCGTATCGAAGCCTGGTATAAACGCAGCCGCCAGGGGATCTTGACCGCAACAAGTGCCTACGGAATGGGTGTGGACAAGCCGGATATTCGGACGGTGATCCATCTCGATATTCCCTACTCTCCGGAAGCCTACCTGCAGGAGACGGGCAGGGCGGGCCGAGACAGTAGGGCCGTCGAAGCGATTCTCCTCTATTCTGCAGAGGATCTCGGCTTTGCCGATGTGCTCAAGCATTCCCTGGCCGCAGAGAGGTACGCTCAGATGCTGGGCTATGCTCTCGATACGGTCAGCTGCCGCAGGGAACAGCTGCTCGGCTTTCTGGAGCAGGAGCTTGCCTCCTGCAGCGGCTGCGATGTTTGCGACGGCCGGGTCCTGCGGAAACCCGTCGGGGTAGAGCAGATTCTAGACTTTGTCGCCAGGAACCCGCGGCGCTTCACGATCCTCCAGGCGGTGCAGGTGCTGCGGGGCCGGCAGAGCTACGAAGTTGTGCGCGGCCGCCTGTCATCGTACTACGGATTTGGATTACTTTCGGATTGGCAGGGGGAAGAGATCGAGGAGGCACTGGAAGCGCTCATTAGAGCCGGGAAGATCAAGCTCATCAAGCGAGGACCCTGGAGGCAGCGGATCGCACCGGGAAGAGCCGCCGGCTTCTCGATCTCGACCTGGCAATGGTAGGCTTAGGTGAATCTGTTCACTACATAAGCGGAATTTGGTGTCAAACGATCACCTACTTGTTTGACTCTTCTTGACACAAAACGAATGCCCGGTTTGAAGCTAAGGAGCTAAGCCTCCATTCGCTCCTTAATGTTTGACAGAGCCAGACTTGCTTCGCGCTCATTTTGTTTTAGCCCGAGGACTTCGGCCAGATTGCCGAGCACAGGTTACTCTTGATCGCTAACGTACCTGCTTCGGGGTATAGGATCCGGTGGTGCATACGTCCTTATTCTAAAAAAGGCAGAATCGACATGACACTAGTACCAACTTTTAAAACAGGCTTGTGGAATGCCTGGATTTTGGCTATTTGTCAACTAATAACTCTTCCGTTATTATTCTGCATCGCTAATAAGTAGGAAAGGAAAAGCATGGCCATGAAAAGGTCACTTGTTATTCTGTGGTTGGTATGCCTGGTGATATGGATCAGTCCATCTGTCCTGTCGGCGGAAGATTTCTATACTTTAGAGTTTCAGCCGGGAAGCGGGGACTCGAAATTTTTGGTGTTGGGACTATCTGCCGGCGCCAGGTATTTGAGCTTCATTGAGATATTCAGCCCATCTAATGTTGATCGTGAGTTAATGGAAATGTCTTGCCCTGTCTACGGAAGGCTATTTGTCATCGATATCCCGAATAACTCCTATGCGGCAAGACCTGAGGATGCAACTGCAATTGCCACGAATCATCCTTTGGATCAGGACTGCTTCGATTTCGTTGAATATCACCTGCTCTTTGATTTGCTGAATAATAAAAGATCGTACTTCGACAGGTTTAATATTGTTCCCGGGTTGCTTCCGCTACGCGCTCTTCCCTATGAATCCCCTGATAACAAAGACGGCAGCCATTGCCAGGAGTTCCACCTCTTTAATGGAGAAATCGGCAACCTGGCAGCGCTTGAACTGCAGATCATGGGCGACAAACCGGGAGGGCTGCTCAACGAATCCGGAACGCACCCAGGATCCATCGATCCGATCTTGACCCATAACCCTGGGCTTTCCGATGCCGGTGCATCACCGGCTCCGAGGACTTGACGAATTCTCCCGATCGTATCGGCAGCGGAGCAATCCCAGCGGGGGCAGCATGAGCAACAAGAATACGATCGCGAAGGCGGTGAATGGAAGAAGTTCCCATGTTGGCCTTTCGGGCGCCGACCATGACCTGAGTCTCGCGAGAGTTAGCACGTTCGTTCCGAGTAAAGCGTTCTGCTTATTTCTTTGCACCCTTTAAATACAATGCATTTGCTCCATCTTCTAAAAGCTGAACATACTCGACTTGAAAGCCAGCACGTTCTACGAGGAACACAAGTTCGTCAGGAGACATTGCGTTTTGACCACGGCGTGGCGGCAGGCCCCATGTCCTTAAATACTTGAAACCCAATTTCATCTTCTTTAAAATACTCAGTCGGTAGCCTGTGAAGTCTA
>CAZBXU010000019.1:0-25353 GCA_964495755.1 uncultured Spirochaetaceae bacterium
CGTAACGCCTTCATACATCAATCCCATTGTCCGATTGATCTCGGTATAGTTGACCAGATTGGCAATCGTAACGGCCCTCTCCTGGTACCCCTCGGCCGTTACGGTAAGTATCATGTTCTCTTGTGCGGCAGGGACAGCCAACTGGGCTTTGACGGTACCATCGGCCTGGGCACCACCTTCATACACTAGGTTTCCATTGCTGTCTTTGAGAGTCACGATCGCTTTTCCCGCCTCTGGTGGGATTTCTAGAAGGGAAGAACCTTCGGCGGCAAGCACGGTTTCATAAAAATCTATCTGTAGATTCAGAGAAACCGGAAGAAGTGTCTCGTATTCAAACGGTTCAGAGAATGAACGGGCGGAATCGTTGATTTGGTCCGGGGGAAGATAAAGGGATTCGCTTCTCCCTGTGTTCAGTCCCGGACTGTCAAGAAAACAAGACGATAACAGTAAGAGCAAACAACCCAGTGCGACAATAAGATACCTTGCGGTTTTCATCCACCACCTCCTAAAACAAAGTCGCATTATACTTTTAGGGTTTGACTACAAGTATATACCGTTCCGGCAATAAAATCTATGATAATTTCACATTGTGGTTACAATAATTATTCCCACCTACAACCGCAAATCCTACCTCGAAGACGCGATTGATTCTGTTCTCGGCCAGAATTTTACTCATTTTGGGATAATTGTGGTCGATGATGGATCCGATGACGGCACGGCAGACCTGGTTCGTGGTCTGGGAGATCCTAAGAAACTAGAATACATGCGATTTTCCCATTCTGGAGTACCCGGCAAAGTGCGAAATGCCGGGGCACGGATGGCCAAGGGGAATTATCTCGCCTTCCTCGACTCGGATGACCTGTGGAAGCCGGAGAAGCTGACCCGGCAGATTGCCTTCTTCGAAGAGCACCCCGGGATCCGGATCTGTCACAGCCGAGAGATCTGGCAGCGGGGGGAGAAGATCGTGTCTCAGGCCGGGCAGAGGCATAGGCGGTCGGGGAATATCTTCCCCGATGCCCTGAAGAAGTGCATCATCGGGCCTTCCACGGTGATGATGCGGCGGGAGTTGTTCGAGGAGTTCAGCGGCTTTCGGGAAGACCTGGAGATCGCCGAGGACTACGAACTGTGGCTGCGGATTACGGCCAAATACCCGGTGGGCTACATTGACGAGCCGTTGGTGATCAAGCGGGGCGGGCACCCGGACCAGCTCTCCGAGAAGTACGGGCAGATCGAAATCTTCCGGATCAAGGCCCTGCTGCTGAACCTGGAGGCGGGAGCCTTCGGCGGCGATCAGCGAGTTCTGGCAGCAAGAGAGCTGGCGCGGAAGTGCCGGGTCTATGCCGCCGGATGTGAGAAGAGGGGCAAGAGCGAGGAAGCCCGGCGCTACCGTGAGATCGCCGGACGGTACGCGGGGTGACTGAAAAGGCACTTGAATTCAGGCAATTGTTGGACTACATTATAGACATGAAGATAGCCAACATTGCCGAGTTCAAAAACAAGCTCAGCGAGTATCTGTCTCTGGTCGATCAGGGCGAGGAGATCGAGGTCCGGAAATACAACATTCCCATCGCCAAAGTAATCCCTGTTCATCGGGCCGATAAAAACAAGACCAAACTGGGCTGCGGCCGGGGCACCGTAAAGATAAAGGGGGACCTGACGGAACCCCTCATCCCTGTTGGCAGTTGGCAAATGCTGAACGGGGGATAGAGTGCCCAAATGAGGTTGCTACTCGATACCTGCGCCGTTATATGGGCTGTTTCCGAACCGGAAAAACTTTCGACCGATGGAAAGCGATCCCTCTCTCATCCCGAAGCTGAAGTCTTCGTATCTGTGATCAGTTGTGCCGAGGTCGCCTGTGCGGTTGAGAGGGGAAGGATAGAGTTGGACCGGCACTGGAAGAGCTGGTTCCGAAACTATACTGATCTCGATGACTGGCAGATTGTGCCTATTGATCTTGAGGTAATGGAGGAAGCCTATTCTTTACCTGAATACTCCGATCGAGATCCGGCGGATCGAATCATCGTGGCTACAGCGCGGAAACTCCACCTTCAGATAGTTACAGCCGATCGCAGAATGCTGGATTATCCCCACGTCGAGACGATCTGGTAATCTCTGATAGTTACCCTCCCGTCTGCCGCTGCTCCTCCACGAACCTATCGAACACTTCTTTGAGCTGGGGAACGGTCTGAGCATATTGCAGGAGAGACCTGAAGAAGCCATCCGGCTTACCGGTGTCCAGGCGTTTTCCCTCCACGCGCTTGAACACCACTTTGCCCCGCCTGGCCAGGGCGCACACCGCCGATGTGTGAAAGTATTCGCCCTTGCTGGGGTCGTGCTTGTTCCAGCCGTCCTCCAGGGCAGGAAAGATCTCCGGGGTGTAAAGGAATCTTCCGATGGAAGCCTCTTTGCTCGGTTCTGTACCCGGTGGAGCCTTTTCCACCAGATCGGTCACGTGCAGGCCGTCCTCGGCGATCGCTATGGTGCCGTAGCGGTGGATCTCCGGTGGATCGAAGACCGTGGCCAGGACACTGCAGCCGGTTTGCTCGTAGGTGTCGATCAGCTGTTTGGCCAGGGGTACCTCCCCGAAGTGCAGGTCGTCGGGGTAGGCCACGACAAAGGGCTCCTCGCCGATGAAGGGCCGGGTGGTCATCACGGCGTGGCCGGTTCCGAGCATTTCCTGCTGCCGTACGAAGAAGATCTGAGCCTCTGGAGGCGGGATCTTGTCCAGCTTGCTCTGAGCACCCTGCGTCTTGAAGATCGATTCCAGCTCGATCTCCCGGTCCAGATAGTCCTCCAGTGCTTTCTTGCGCCGAGAGGTGACCACCAGGATCTCCTCGATTCCCGACTGCAGGAACTCCTCGATGATGAAATCGATCGAGGGTTTGTCGATCAGCGGGAGCATCTCTTTGGGCACCGTCTTGGTCACCGGTAGGAAGCGGCTTCCGTATCCGGCCGCCAGTATCACGCCTTTCACTGGCTCCTCCTTATACCTGTTAGAGTACAAGGGATTATACCTCATTTTGAACCCAGATCAATGGAGGCAATCGCCACCCCTTGAGAGTTTGATTCGCAACCGGTACGCCGGCGCGAAAGCCGCCGCCTCGCCGCCCCTCAATTGACCAAGACGGAGAGAATCGGATAAAGTCGGGTGTTGTACAACAGGGAGGCGCATCTGTGAAAATCTGGATAAAGATTCTCGTCGGCAGCATACTCGGAGTTCTGCTGGGGATCTTTCTGCCCGGAACGGAAAAGGCCATGGAGCTTTTTTCCTACGTCAACCGTCTCTTTATCCAGATCGGCCGCTACGTAGTCTTTCCCCTCGTGTTCTTCGCCCTGGTGGTGGGTACCTACGAGCTCAAGCGGGAGAAGAAGATCTTCCGGGTGTACGGAAGGGTCATCCTCTATCTTCTGCTCTCTACAGCGCTGCTCATCATCGTGGGCATGGTCACGGTCCTGGTTTTCAGTCCGGAGCGTATTCCCATCATCGTGGAGCAGGAGGCGGCGCTTCAGCTTCCCGGCCTCAAAGAGACGCTGCTCGGCTTGTTCCCGGAGAATCTCTTCCAAGCCCTGGTGGGATCGGGCAGCATCATGCTTCCGGTGGTGTTTTTTGCCTTCCTGCTGGGCTTGAACCTGGCCTTTGATCTGCGCATCACCAGCCCGGTGGTACAGCTGACGGATTCGCTGAACCGGATCTTCTACCACATCAATTCTCTGCTCTGCGAGCTTTTCGGCTTCGCCATGATCGTAATTACCGCCTACTTCATGATGACGGTCAAACAGAACGAGCTGACCCTGTTCAAACAGATCCTGATCATCATCGGTATCGACAGCGCCCTGGTCATCTTTGCCGTTTTTCCCGTTCTGCTGTACTTCCTCGGGGGCAGGCGGAATCCCTACAAGTGGCTGTACGCAGTTCTCGCCCCTGCTCTGACCGCCTTCTTCAGCGGAGACAACTACCTGTCGGTGGTGATGCTGGCCAAGCACGGGAAGGAAAACCTGGGGGTTCCCCGCCGGGTGGGCTCGGCGGTATATCCCCTATTCGCCATCTTCGGGCGAGCCGGAACAGTCCTCGTAGCCAGTGCAACCTTTTTGCTCGTCCTGAAGTCCTACTCCAGTTTGGAGATCACCTTCGTGCAGGTGCTCTGGACCCTCCTTTTCTCCCTGCTCATCTCCATGACCCTGGGAACGGTGCCCGGATTGGGCGCCTACGTAGCCCTGTCCACTCTCTGCGCCATCTACGGGAGGGGTCTACAGGAGGGCTACCTGATTCTTAGGCCCATCGTACCGTTATTGATCAGTTTCGGTGTGCTCCTGGATGTGCTGACCTCCGCCTTTGTCTCCCTGCTCGTGGCCAGACACGAACAGATGGCGGAAGAGGTCGATGCCTATGATTTTGTCTGAGATTCCTTCGAGGGCAGGTGCCAGATCAGGCTGATTAAACCGGAAACGAGCAAACCTTCCGGAAAGGGCAGATCCTCCCCGTCCCAGAGCAGGTAGACGGGCCAGGAAGCCCGCAGCGACAGTTTCAGATCCATATTTTCCAAGATACTGTAGGTACCGAAGAAACCGGTCTCCGGATAGAGAAAGCGGAAGGCGTAGAAATAACTCAGGGTGCTGCCGAAGTTCTGGGAGGCCTCCGGGGAGACAGGGAGGGGGATCGGGATGCGCAGGAAAGCGGAAAGCCCGAAGTCCGTGCCCAGGCTGAAGGATTCCCGGTTCAAGAATCTGTAGGCCAGCCGAAAATCCCCGAGAATACACACCACTGCAAAGTCCCGGAAATCCAACTCGGCCGGGCTGGCCCTGTTGTTTGCGTACTGGTAGTAGGTGCCTGTCAGTAGAATGGACGATTCGAGGTCGAAGATCCAAATCTTCTTGGGCAGCTGAAAGGTTATGCCTATCGCCGGAACGATGGGACTGGGAGCGCTCTGCGGATCCGTTGAGCCGATAAAAACGAGTCCCCCGTCCAGCTCGAATATGTCCAGAGCCGGAAGGGGGACAACGCTAAGGAGGAAGCTCATGAAACCGATGAGAAAAACACTGGTTCTTTTTCTCATTCCTACTCCGTAGTGTAGCACATCTTCACGGAAAAAAAGGGAACTTTTCCAAAAAAATTCCGGCCGCTCCTACCTCGGTAAATGAGGGCTGTTCCCAGCTGGCCAGCAGGTACTGTCCGTGGAGAAGGAGGTCCCGATAGGCGTAACCTTCGGGGAGAACGGCAAGCCGGAAACGCTGGATCTGGCGGGAATCGGGAGAGGCTTTCAGTAGCAAACCCCCGGGCAGGAGCAACAGGGTATATTCCGCCCGACGGACCCCGGAAAGGGTAACCAGGCGGATTTCATCTGCACTGGTGAAGCCATCGGGGTGGTACTCGTAGCGGCGGATCAGGGATTGACCATCCGCGCGGATGTGAAGCTGGTAGCCGGTGCTGGTCTCAGGTTCATCTATCAATTTCTGTGCTTCGGCGAGCAGCAGCTTGAGAGGACCAGAAGCTCGATCATCAATGTCCTGAAAGCCGTAGGACCTGCGAAAACCGAGCTCGTCGGCCTCCTGTTCCTCCAGATCAGCCAGGTCGAAGCGGGAGTAGGAGAACAGGGTTCGGTTGCGGTCGCTGTACTTCCACTGGAAAAAGAACTCCTGAGTTGTTAGTGGAACAAAGCCGACCGCTTCCCAGTCGGGATGTGCTTCCTGATACGGGGGTGTAATGAACTCGTACACCCCGGTTCGCGGAAAGAGTCGAAGCAGACTGATTCCCTGCAGTTTCAGCTCGGTCTCGTCGACGACATTGAGAAGCTTGTTGAAGTACAGGTGGCATAGGAGGGAATCCTGTTCGGGGATCAGGGTGGTCAGGGTCCGGTAGCGGAAAATCATAGCGTCGTAGAAGTAGCGGAAATGAAGGTCCCTGGTCTCACCTACGGCTGTCTCCCCTATGGTAAGTTCTGCGATCCCGTAGCCGTTAATGCCCACATAGACCCGATCCTCGACCGAGACCAGATCGGATATCCTGCCCTGGACGGTCCAGGGTTGAAACTCGATCACCTCAGTTCCCTGATCCGTCACAACTGGAGTGAAGCTGCCCTTCTGAAGCTGATACAGGACGCCGCCGAGAGGTGCCGCCGGTGCCGGTTCCGGCGAGCGGTTCCAGCAGCCGGCCAGTAGACCTAGGGCAACTATGGCAGGTAAGACAGGGATGAGGCGAACCGCTGCCAACACCCGGGATGCGGCGGTAGGCTCAATAGGCTTTGGCAAACACGGCAAGCTCGTTCGCCTTTTCTCCGCAGAAGATGCAGGTTTTGTTCTCGGCCCCGTTCCGGCCCATGGGCAGGACCCGGATCGTTGCCTTGGTTTCTTCCTTGATCTTTGCCTCGCAATCGGCGTTTCCGCACCAACCGCTCTCGACGAAGCCGCCCTGCTCCTCGATGAGCTTCTTGAAGCTCTGGTAATCATCCGCCTGGTGGGTGTTCTCCTTGCGGAAGGCCAGAGCGCGGTGGTAGAGGCTGTTCTGGATATCTTCGAGAAGCTGTTTGACCCGAGTTTCCACTTCCGTATTGGCAACGGGGATCTTTTCGTAGGTATCCCGCCGAACCAGCATGGCCTGGTTTTTTTCCATGTCTTTCGGGCCGACCTCGATGCGGACGGGGATGCCGTGAAGCTCCGCTTCGGCGAACTTCCAACCGGGAGAGTTCTGGTCATCCTCGTCGATCTCTACGGAAACTTGAGTTTTCAGCCGTTCGTACAGTTTGCGGGCGTAGCCGATTACCTCGGCTTTGTTCTCGTTCTTGAAGATCGGGACGATCATCACCTGGGTGGGTGCCAGGACGGGGGGCAGAACCAGGCCGCGATCGTCGGAGTGGGTCATGATCAGCGCACCCACCAAACGGGTGGATACGCCCCAGGACGTAGCCCATACGTAGTCCAGGGTTCCCTCTTTGGTCTGAAAGGTCACATCAAAGGCCTTGGCGAAGTTCTGTCCCAGGTTGTGGGAGGTGCCGGCCTGCAGCGCCCGTTTGTCCTGCATCAGGCCTTCGATGGCATAAGTCTGTACCGCCCCGGCGAACTTCTCGCTCTCACTCTTGATCCCGGCGATCACGGGAAGTGCCATGTACTCCTCGGCAAACTTCTTGTACACCATCAGCATCTTGAGGGTTTCTTCCTGCGCTTCCTCCGCCGTGGCGTGGGCGGTGTGGCCCTCCTGCCAGAGAAACTCCGTGGTGCGCAGGAACAGACGGGTGCGTTTCTCCCAACGGATCACGTTGGCCCACTGGTTGATCAGCAGGGGCAGATCCCGGTAGGACTGGATCCATTTCTTGTACATGCTCCAGATGATGGTCTCGGAAGTGGGGCGGAGGATCAGCGGTTCTTCCAGCTGCTCCCCGCCGGCGTGGGTCACCACGGCCAGTTCGGGAGAGAAGCCTTCCACGTGCTCCGCCTCCTTTTTGAGGAAGCTTTCGGGAATCAGCATGGGGAAGTAGGCGTTCTGGTGTCCCGTTTCCTTGAACATACCATCCAGACCGGCTTTCATCTTTTCCCACAGGGCGAAGCCGCGGGGGCGGATGACCATGCAGCCCTTTACAGGTGAGTAGTCGGCCAGTTTGGACTGGATGATGGTATCCACGTACCACTGGGAATAGTTCTCTGCGCGGGGGGTGATGCGTTCAACCATGAGATGCTACAGGTAGCGTAGACTCCTTCCAGTTTCTTCCTTGTATGTTCTTTATCGCCGTTTTCGCCATATGAATCGTCCCCTAAACAACCGGCAGGGGTGAGAACTGTTTGATTGACGTGGCATTTTAGAATTTGTGCGGATCGAGTGTCAAGATCCGGGTATTGTCACCCGCTACGGCCGGAGGGTCTCCACCATGTAACGGATGTTGACGCCGGTCGAGTTCTGCTCCTCCCTCTCGATGACCATGATTACGGAGCGGTCATCCGGCGCCAGCAGCACCTGCTTGATCCGGTAGCGCCTTACCCCTTTCCGCCAATAGTCGGGAAGTCCGACGGTATGGCTGGAAAAACGGCCGGATTCTTCCTCTACCGTAACCAGAAGGTGAAAGGAAGACTTCACCTCGCTTCCGCTTCCGCTCGAGGATTGAACCAGGGTGATGCGGTACTTCTTCTTGTCCTGGAAATCCCGAAACTCGAGCTGGCTCTTGGGCTCCGCACCATCGAGGAGGATGTAGACCAGTCTCCCGGTCAGTGTATGGTTGATCCCCCATCGCTTCTTCAGATCCGCAGAATCCGCCAGGAGATTGAACAGAGCGCCCTGACCGTCGACTCCGGGCTCGATTGGATTGTTGTAGGTCGTTTTCTCCATGCCTCCGGGGACGAAGCGGTTGGCCGCCACATCGACCACGAAAACCTCGGCATAGGGAAGAGAGGTTTTTTCCGCGGCGCCGTATTGGGCAAACATGAAGTACTTGGCGTCTTGGGAAAAGCCTAGATTCTGGAAAGCAGCGATGTCTCCGGCGAACAACACGCCGCAGACGGTAAATAGGATAACAATCAGGAATGCTCTAATGCGCATGGGAACTCCTATAGACAGTATCGTACACTTCTCAATTTTCTGTAGAGTTTTTACCACAACGGTGTTTTGACCAGAATCGGAAAATCTGTTTCTATTAACTGTATGTCCGCTATCTTTCACAGGAATCTGATCGTCTCTATCCTCGTCGTTTCCCTGTTCCATCTGGTTCTGTTTGCCGTGGGAGCGTACCTGGTCTTTCAGCTCGATATCCTGCCGGATGTGCTGGGAGATCTGGTGGAGCCGGTGCCCCGTTGGTTGCTGGTGTTCGGCACGCTGGAGCCGGGATTCTTACGCATCACAGCCCTGACAGGCATGGCATCCCTGCTCCTCTTTGCTGTCCTGGCCAACCTGGGGGTGCGAACCCGCTATCGTAGAACGGACTCGGCGGAGCTTCTATTCATCATGCTGTTCTGTCTCTCGCTCTGTCTGGAAGCGTGGCGCCTGGGCAATCTCATCTTTCAGGCCTTCGGACTACCCCAGTATCTCAACGTGGTGGTGACCCGAGTGGTGCTTTTTTCCCGCTTCTTCGGCCTGTTGTGTCTGCTGGTCTCCAGTCTGTACGCCGTCGCCATGAAGTACACCCAGTATTCCGTACTGATCGGAGGTATGGCTGTACTGGCCTTCACTCTGGCGGGAATACTTCCTCTCGATACCAGCCTCTACGAGGCAACCTTCCTCTACAAGCTGGGAGACCGTCAGGGATACTTCTTTGTGCGGTTGATCCTGGCGGCCCTGATGGTGATCAACTTCTTCGTCGCTGTCAGGCTGCGGCGAAGCCGTCGTTTTGCCGTGGCCGCAGTCGCGGGGCTGTTCCTCTTTACCGGAAGGGAACTCCTGCAGTACGGCATCGCACCGCTGCCCATCGTCCTGGGTACGGCCCTCCTGATCGTCGGTTTTGTGATCTTTGTCAGACAGATTGTGGTCTTCTATCTGGGTCTGTAATTCCGCTGAAGGGCTTTGATCAGATTGGGTCTACAATGCCAAGATATAGGCTGCTATGAAGCCGGTTCCTACGGGTAGGATCAGATTGTCGAAATCCCGGATTGGAATGAGTTCCAGCGTTGTGGCTCCCACGGCGATGATGAAGGCAATGGACAGTTCTCCGGTTAGCTTCCAGGTGGCTAAGAGCACGGCAATGAAACAGGCCAGTGTACCGGCAAGGGTCTTATTCCGGGTGAAGGGAATCGCCGGGCTGCGAAAGAGTTTTCCCGCCAGGCTGGCAAACCCGTCGCCGAAAGCCAAGGCATAGATAGCGATAGCCGCCGCGGTGGACGGATACAGCAGCAGTGACAGCATGGCTCCCACACCCAGTGTCACCGGTCCAAGAACAAAGCGGCCCTTGTCCTGTTCTCGGGAGGCAATAATGGTCAAATCCGATACGATGAACACGGTTCGACCTTCGATGCGCATCCGCTCGGCGAATACGTAAAACAGCGTACCGCCGGCCAGAAGCATCATGGTGGCTCCCAGGTCTACGCCGGCGAGCAGAGGTACAAAAGCGATGAGCAGATGCAGAGCCTTGCGAATGACCTCCCCCTGGAAGGCTTGCGGAAAGGAGATATACTTTTTGTTTACGATCGGCCTGACTAATGATGCAATCCGGTCCATAGATTTTCTCTTTCTGTAAGTATCAATGCAAGAATCAGACCCATCGTTACCGGGATAAGGTTATTCTAATTGTCAACTGAGAAATGAATTACGGAGAGTATATATTCCGGGATAGAAAAACCAATCAACATTGTATGATATATAAGACGATTTTTTCATAAAAGTTGATGCCCATTGGAGCATCCGGCCCGGGGAAGGCTGATCCGGCTCGCGGACTCGCGGACTCGCGGACTCGCGATTCAGCGGATCTTCTTGCGCAGTTTGCGTCCGGTTGGCCGTTCCGCCTTTGCGCTTTCCTGCTCCAGCTTCTGGTTGTGCCGGTACTTGAAAAAGAAGTACAGACCGACTCCGATCAGGATCATGATGAAGTTGAGGATCTGCCCGGTGGTGAAGTTGAAGGGGCTGAACTGTATGACCGGGTTGCCTAGTTTGACCAACTCGATGGGGAACTCGATGCCCAGATCCGGTTGGCGGACGTATTCGATCAGGAATCGGAAGAACCCGTAGCCCATGACGTAGACCGCCATCATCTGGCCTGGGAAAGCCTTGCGTTTGCGGAAGCCGAACCAGAGAATAACCCAAAGCACGATCCCCTCGAAAAAAGCCTCGTACAGCTGGGAGGGATGCCGGGGCAGGTTGACCATGGCCGTACTACTGATATCCAGCCCCACTTTGGCGGCTACCTCCTGTACCCAGGGCTCGGAGGCCGGATAGAGGTGCTGGGGCGGCACATGGCCTTGAAAGCGGCCGTCGATGACTGCCTGGGGACGAAAGATCATGCCCCACGGAACCGTGGTGATGCGGCCGTAGAGCTCGCCGTTGATGAAGTTCCCCAATCGGCCGAAGGTATAGCCCAGGGCCGCTCCGGTGACGATCATGTCGCCCCACTCCGGGATGGAGAATCTCTTGACCCGGAGGTAGACGATCATCCCCACCACGCTTCCGAGCAGACCTCCGTGGTAGGACATCCCGGCCAAACCGGTGAACCGCAGCTTCCCGTTCTCTATGGCCACGGGAAGAATGATCTTCCAGGGTTGTCTGAGATATTCACCCGCTGGTGCGTAGATCGTTACCGCGAACAGTCGCGCTCCCACCAGCAGCCCGACGATTCCCCAGAAAAACATGTTCAGAACATCGTCTTTCTGCACCTCGAGGGCCTTTTCTTTGACCTGGATCCTGACCATCTGGTAGGCCACGAAAAAAGCCACCAGGTACATCAATCCGTACCAGCGCAGGGGCAGTCCCGGAATGATTTCCGGGTTCAGCCATTTTGGAAAGGAGATGAAACTCAAAACTTGCATCGGCTGTACCTTACTCACTTAACGGTTTTTCTTCAATCCTTCCCGTGGTGGTGTTGAAATAGAAAATCACCTCGCGCAAGGCTGTCTTTATCTCATGCCGGCGACCATGGCTGTTCAGCACCACTCCAGGATAGACCACACCTCGGACCACGATTTCCGAGGGAAAGTGCTGCTCGAAACGTTCCTGAAGGATGAAGATCCGTTTTGAATGCATCTGGATCTGCTGCAGATTGCTGTGTTTTTCAGCGTGCAGAACCTCCAATCCCTTCAGATCCGAGGGAGCGGTGCGCTTCAGGTGGATTATCGAGCGTTCGATCTCGGTGTTCCTCTTCTTCAGTGTCTCTGATTGCCGCTGTTCCCGCTCCAAATTGTCCTGTACCAGGATGTCCTGACCGAAGTGAATCTCTGTATTCACCTCCCGCTCGGAACCGATATTCATGGCTTTGAGTCCGAGCTTGCAGCATACCCGCCCGCCGATGATGTTGCCCTTCTCCGATTCCAGAATCATTCGGCCGTTGCACTTCACCGTACAGCGCAGACAGGCGTTGGTCAGATGGATGTCCTCTACGGCCAGGAGTGTGGCCTGCTCGGCGAAGTGGGCCCGGATGGACTTCTTGGCCCGCAGTACGGCCTTGCCCTCCCCGACGATCCCCTTTTCGACCCGGATCGAATCCCCGGAGGACAGGAGCGCCCCCTGAACGCTCTCCTCGACGAAGATATTCTCTTCGCTCATCACAATGAAGCCGCTCTGTACCGACCCCACCACGCGTACCGTTCCCGGGAACTTCACGTTGCCGCTTTCCAGGCCTACGTTGCCCTCCACGGTGTGGACCTGAAGCACGTCGATGGCGCTGCCCCCATAGTCGAGTTCCCCCTCGATCTTGGCGAAGTATTCCAGGCTGCCATCCTCCTGCTCCCGGCACTCCACACTATTGCCCACGTGAACGTAGCGGGCGGATCCTCTGCGGGTGGGAATCGGCTTGTCGGTAATGTCCCAGCCATCTGTGCCCGAGGTCGGAGCGTTCAGACGGGCCAGCAGCGTACCGGCCTTCACCGCTGTGATCTTGTCCTGGCTGCGGTAATCCGCCCGCCCGTCCTCCTTCACCGTCACCCTCTGCCCGCTGGCCAGCTGCACCACGATCTCCAGATCCGTGTCCTGTCCGTGCAGCGGCTCTTGTCCCTGGGCGATCAACAGCGCGTCGACTTTCTCTCCTCCTTTCGCTTTTGTGACCGCCTTGGCGATAATTTCGGACTGCAGCCCTTTCACCACCCCCGCTTCGGCGATCACCCGGTTGACCGCCTCCGGATCGAGAGGCTTGCCGGTGCCTTCTGAGGGCAGCAGGGTCAGAAAGGCCTGCATACGGTCCTCGGACAGGGATACCTGGATCTCTCTGTCCTGGTGGGGACGGACCCTGAGGAACAACTCCTCCCCTTGGCCGCCTTTCTCCAACAGCCCACCGATCGTGGTAACGATCTCTTTGCCTACCCGCTGCAGGTTTTCGAACAGCTTCAGCTGGACATCTTGCCCCTTAATGCCGGGGCGTAACGCGCCGAAAACATCCACCCCGGCCGGCCCCGCGATCGCCGGGATTATCTCCGCCACTGTGGCCCGCTCCTGGACCTCCGCCATCGCCTCCACAGCATCGAGGGCAAACTGCTCCAGGGATGTAAACTCTTCGAGCTGCTCCGGGCGGCCGCTGATCTGCTGTTTGAGCTTTTCTACACGCTTCGATGGGAGAAAGGAAATCTTCCAGTCGATACGGCCGTCCTCGCCCCGCTCCGCTTCCTTACCCTCCACCATGAGGTAGTTCTCCATGCGGCTGTCCTGGCCCCTGTGAAACTCAAGGAGGTCCTCCTGGACCCTATGGATGTCCATACCTTTCAGTTTTTGATTCCTGATGAGGTCCCCCACCTCTTTGAGGCGAAGCGGCTTTCCCTCCCCCCGTCCTTTGCTCAAGGTAAGGCGGGCGCTGAGCCTGTCTTCGGAGATTTCCACTCGGACCTCGGCGTCGGCGGCCCGGCTCAACGGTTCAGATTTCAGGGGACTTCGGTCGGTAAGCGCCCGGCTGAGCAGGCGGGCCACCTCTTCCACGCCGAGCAGGTCCCCGGCGGAGAAGCCCAATTCTTGGGATTCCTCGAGCACCTGTTCCGCCGTGGGCGGCACAGCCTGATCGGAACCAGGGGCAAAGTCCAGCAGGCAGGTCAGCTTGTCGTCAGAGGCATATACTTTGTGTTCGTGCAGGGAAAAGGGAAAAAGCTCGATCCAGATGCTCCCATACCGATAAAACCCTCCCGTCTCGGCGCGGATCTCGGACCCAATCTGCTTCAGCCCTTCCCCGAGATACACTCCTTCCCCCGCTTGGGTCGCCTCCGCAGGAATCTCCTTTCCGAAGACATCCCGGCCGGCTCGAGCCCGCTGGCTCGGAGCGATCGTGCCGACCGCATCCCCTTTGTGGGCGTAGCCCCGTCCCTGTTCCTCCCCCGGCTGGTCGAGGGCTGACAGGTTTTCGGTTTTTTCCCACACTACTTCCTTCTCCTCTTTCGCCGGCAGGAAGGGAAGTTTTGGTTTCTTCGTGACGATCCTCTCACTCTTAGTTTTTTCGACGGTGCGCAGATACACCTCGGGGGGACGATCGACGGCTATCAGTTGCTCTTGGTAGGACTGCAGAGCCTTTGGAACCGGGAGCGTTTCTACGCTGAGTTTGGCCGGGAAGCCCGGCTGGGGCGGTGTGCCCCGGGCAACGGTAATTTTGCGTGTCGCGTTGGCGTTTTCCGGAACGAAGAGGCTTCCCAAGGCTTTGGAATCGATCCCCTCACGAATCCCCTGCTCTTCGAGCAGGGCGTAGGCTTTCTGTCGATCCCACTGCACCCCGCCGGGGTCGGGGGAGAACACCAGAGCGACCTCCAAGCCCGCCTGTTCGATCTCCAGATCCAACGCGCCCTTCAGCGCGGCTTGTGTCTTATCCGCCATATATTGATTGTTATGTGATAAGGGTCAATACTGCAAGGGCCCGAAAAACAGCGCCGCCAGAAGCAGCTTGGCCCTCTTCATCCCTCGCTGGAACCAGCCAGGCAGCCTTTGCGAGCTCACGCCCCCTGTAGCTCAAGGCGAACACCCCGATTCGAGCTCCCCCTCTCTCGACGATTACCTGGTAGTGATAGAGGAGCACCTTCGAAGAAGCGAGTCCGAGGGGCAAAGCGCAATGCCTAATCTGAGGATTTAGGAACCGGGGTTCGATTCCTCGATCTGATAGGAGAAGAGCAGAAAGAGGAAGATCAGATCTGCCACTGCAACGAGGAGGAGTATGGAAAAGGGAGCGATCCGATAGGGCGGAAAGCTCAGAGACAGGCTCTGCAGTCCCGTACCGAAGGGTTCGAGGATGATCAGAAGCAGGGCGCTGAACAGTCCCAGACTTTTACCAAGTCGTACTAGATTGAGAAGGGCCCGAAAGCGCGGGGGATCGACGTAGAGAAACAGCAGAGCCGCCGCTACGAGCAAACCACCGTTTCCGAACAGCATCAGCCAGAAAATTGCCTGGCTGTCGGTTTTCAAGACCTGCTGAAAAGTAATCCATACGGCGAGGAACAGAAACAAAAAGCGCACGAGTTCCCAGATCGAGTTGAGCAGAAAGAATATTCGACGAATTTTCATGAACTGTTCCGCTGAGTGTAGCCCCGGTAGCGTTTTCCGGTCAAGGTGAGGTGCGCACCCACTACGATGCATACAATTGACAAAGGGCGCGGAATTCTACATTTTTACTACTGGAGTTAACTGGAGTTAATAGATGAATAAAGAGCGCAGATTTTTTAAAGAGCGCACCCTCTGGATTGTGGTGACGGCTTTCCTGGCTGCAGTCATCCTACTTCTGTCCTTCGCCCCGAGAGTGCTTGCGGGAAATCAGGAGGCGGAAACCCAACGCCTTCTGGGGATGTTTGTCGAAGTATTTCGCTTCGTACAGGAAAACTACGTCGAAGAGGAGAAAGTCGATCCGGACAACTTGGTTGAAGGCGCCCTGCGGGGTATGTTCGAAGCCCTTGACGACCCCCACTCCGCTTACCTTTCCCCAGAGGAGATGCGGGACCTTGATGATACGACCACGGGGCGCTTCGGAGGAGTCGGGCTGATTATTTCCAAAATCGATCGCGGTGTTGAAGTTGTATCTCCGATCGAAGGAACTCCCGCCTACAGGGCCGGCGTCAACGCCGGAGATCTGATCGTCGCGGTCGACGGAGAGTCGGTTGTGGATATGAACATCGACGAAGTGCTGTCCGTCCTGCGGGGCGAACCGGGCTCTTCGGTTACCATGACGATCCTTCGGGGCAAGAATCTCAGGTTCGACGTGCGGGTTGTCCGCGACATGATCGAGGTGCCCACGGTTCGCGAGGACATGATCCCCGACGAAATTGCTTATTTGCGCATCATCCAGTTCACCCCCCTGACCACCGATCGGGTTGAAGACGCCATTCTCGATTTCGAGGATCGCGGTTACAACTCTATGATCATCGACCTGCGCAGCAATCCCGGCGGGCTGCTGTCCAGTGTGATCGATGTGGCGGATTTTTTCCTCTCCAAGGGGCCGATCGTCAGCACCCGCTCCCGGGTTGCTTCGGAGAACCACGTATTCTACGCCTCCTACCGCAAAACCATCGTTGCCCCGGACCTTCCGATCGTCGTGCTGATCGATCGCGGTTCTGCAAGTGCGTCGGAGATTCTTGCCGGTGCGCTCAAGGATACGGGGCGGGCCACTATTATGGGCGAAAAGTCCTACGGCAAGGGTTCCGTGCAGCAGATCAAGCGGGCCGGAGATGCCGGCTTCCGCCTGACCATGTCGCGATACTACACACCGTTGGGAAAAAATATCGACAAGATCGGGATCTCTCCCGATATACCGGTTCAGGAGCCGGAGTTCAGCGAAGAGGAGGAGCAGGCCCTGTCTCGCATCATCGATGAAGAGTTGATCAAGGATTTTTTAACCCGCTATCCCAACCCCACGGAGCAGGATATCTCCTCCTTTGAGCGGGAATTGGAGAATAAAAATATCCAGCTGAACGATCGCTATATCCGACGGCTGGTTCGTAATGAGCTGAATCGAACCAACAACAATCCCCCCGTGTACGATCTGGAATTCGATCTCGTGCTCCGGGAAGCGGTGAACTACCTCAAGGACTAAAAACTGATCATGGTCTCGCGTTTCCAGGTAGCTAGCAAGGAGCGCTGCCAGTTCATCGACATCACCTCTCAGGTCGGCGACACGGTTCGCTCCTCGGGAGTCAGGGAGGGGCTCTGCACGGTTTTCGTGCCCCACACCACCGCCGGGGTGACGATCAACGAGAACGCCGATCCCAGTGTGGTACGGGACATGCTGATGGAGCTGGAAAAAGTCATCCCCTTCAACGATCGCTACAACCACCTGGAGGGAAACTCCGCCGCTCATATCAAGGCCTCGCTGATGGGCTGCAGTGCACAAATTATCGTGAGCGCCGGAGCTTTGAGCTTGGGGACCTGGCAGGGGATCTACTTCTGCGAGTTCGATGGACCCCGCCGCCGTTCGGTTCAGGTTCAAGTCCTCGGTACAACCGGTTCATGAGAGTATTCCTCCTTCCACAAAATCCACCATCCGGACAATTCCTCGACATCACGGGAAAGGATTACCACTACCTGGTCCGTGTACGCCGGGTGAAAGTAGGAGAGCAATTCCCCGGTACCGATGGTCGGGGCGGCAGCTGGCGGTGCACGGTTTCGAAGATCGGACCGTCATCGTTACGACTACAACTGGAGGAAACAACAGATCCGCCTCTGTCGCCGCAGCTGTCGATCTGCCTGATCCAGTGTCTTCCCAAGGCGAAGAAGATGGATCTGATCGTCCGCCAGGCTACGGAGGCGGGACTTCGGCGCTTGATTCCCGTGTTCAGCCGCTACAGCCAGGTCAGATACAGCGACAGGCAGGGGGCGCAGAGAAAGCTCGAGCGCTGGCAGCGTATCGCCCGAGAGGCATTGCAGCAGAGCGGAGCCGCCGCCGCGCCGATCATCAAGTCTCCTCGGGAGCTGCAGGCCGTGCTAGCAGAGCTAGCAGATCTGCACGATCCGGTGGACGGCGAGGTAAGGTTGTTTTTTCATCAGGACAGAGAAGGAAGTGATACGCTTCACGGGTGTCTTTCCAAAATTGCGAAAATCATTACACTGGTGGTGGGTCCGGAGGGTGGTCTGGCCGAGAATGAGATTGACCAGCTCCGGAGCAAGAGTTTTGTGCCCATCACTTTTGGCCACACGGTGCTGCGCGCGGAAACTGCCGCCCTGTATGCCCTTGCTGCCGTGCAGACCGTGATTTATGAGAGGAAAGCGTGGGAACCAACGTAGCAACAAACAGAATTCGCATCCTAGACGTTCCCGTGGATTGTGTCGACGAGCAGCAGGCGCTCAAAGCTGTTGAATCCTTCCTCACGGACAAGGAGCGCCACCAGCTGGTGTTCCTCAATTTGAAGAATCTGTTCAAGGGCCGACGAGACGCGGAGTTCCGCCGTCTCCTGCGGGGGGCTTCCTTGATCCTGCCCGTATATCCCGGGTTGGTACGGGCGACCCGTTTCTTGAGAAAACTCACACTTACCGTTTTTTCTCCCTTCTCATTTGTCATCCGTCTGCTGTCTTTGGCTGAACGGCTGAACCGTACCGTGTATCTGCTCGGTTCCCGGAAAGAGGATGTGGAGCGGGCCGAACGAAATCTTCGGGACTCCTATCCCAAGCTGAAACTGGTGGGACGCTTTTCCGGGTACCTCCCTAAAGGAGCGGAAAAACAGGTGCTGATGGCGATCAAGAAGGCCTCCCCCTCATTTCTCATGGTAGGGAGCGGTCTTCCCGGAAAAGACCTCTGGATCCTTAGGCGGAAGCGGGAGCTGAATCCCGGTGTGTCTATTTGGGTGGGGGACTGCTTCGAAATGTTCTCCGGAAAACGAAAGATCAGTCGGTTGGCCGCAGAAGGCTCCTCCGCGCTTTCCGTTCTCTACTTCTGGTTTGTCGTGTTGGTGGCCAAGATATTCAAACGGTAGAACGTCTTGAACTTCAGAAAAGATCAATAATCGTAAAGCTTCAAATATTCGTAGAGCTCTTTGAAGTCGGCCCGGGTCGCGCGGATGATGAATCGGCCCAGAGCGCTGCGGATAACGGGAATGAAGAGGGAAAATCCCAGAAGATCGGTAATGAATCCGGGGGTGAGCAGCAGAATACCCGCGGCGAAGATCCCGGTCAGGGTGATAAACTCCTCGGTGGGGAACACCCCCTCCTTGATCTTGTCCTTGAGCAGCTGCAGGTTTTTCTGGAAGCCCCGGAGGGCGAAGAGCATTCCCATCAGCCCGGTAAAGGCTGCCAGGGCGAGGGTGAAGTAGTTGCCGATCCGGTCCCCGAGGTAGATGATCAGAAAGATCTCGGCCAATGGCAGCAAGGAGTACAACAGGGCCAGGATGAGCAGTTTCGTGATGAAGGTCCGGTCGAGGAAACGAAGGATGAATTTGGCCCGATCCATGCTGGCATAGTAGCATGGAGGGTAGGGCTGGACAAGCGGTGGTACTATCGGATGTTTCGCATCTGCTCGTTTAGAAAGGATTTGATGTGAGCGATCGCTGCGGCACGGATGTCTTCCCGTTCGATCAGGATTTCGTGTCTGGCGCCCCGCATCAAAACCTTGCGGCACAGGGAGGCGCGACGGCAGAAGCGGTCCTGAGCCCCCGCTTTGGTGAGGCTGTCGTGTTCCGCCTGCAGAAGCAGAACGGGTACTTTGATCTGTTCCGCGCCCCGTACGGCTCGATGACCGGCCAGAAGGCTTTCCCGGATCCAGCGGTTGGTTACTCCTCCGAACTGGATCGCTTCGGTGTTGGGGATGATCTCCTGCTCCCAAAGCGACCAGCGAGGGTAGCTGTGACTGATCGTGTTGTTCTGAAAGGAAGGCCTTTTTATGTTCTTCTGGCCGAAACTGTATTGTTCATGCCGTCCGGGACGGTCAAGCAGGCGAGTCAGGGCACGGAGGGCAAAACCCGGCGCAGGGCCGGCATTCAGCTCAAACAGCGGCGAGCACAGTACCCCGGCCTGAAACTCCTCCGGGTAGCTCTCCAGGTGCAGCGCGGCGATAAGGCTTCCGGTTGAATGGCCGAGAACAAAGAGATGTTGGTGTTTTCCGGCTTTCACCACGGCGTCTAAGAAAGTCCTGAAATCCTGAAGGTAGTCGGAAAAGTGTTCCACATGCATCTTCAGGCGGTCCGGCAGCATCCGCTCCGAGAATCCCATACCCCGATGATCCATCGTGTACAGACTCAAGGGAAGCTCCTGTAGGTCGTAGAAAACTTCAGCGTACTTGAGGTAGGTCTCGGATTTTCCGGGGAGCACGACCAGAGCGCCGGAGGGGTTCTTCTTCTCAAAGCAGAGATAGCGGATTTTTAGCCCGCCTACCCCGGCAAACTCTCCAAAGCGTCCGTTATTGTAGAACGGCAGTACCCGGGACTCGTATTTGCTGCGGAACGTCCGTTCATCGTCCATAGTCGATCGATATACTATACGATCCATTGATTGCCGTGTGCAACGACAGATCTTTGTAGAAGAAGTACTCCGCGGTCAGTCGTACAAAGTTCTGGATTTTGAACTCGAAAGGCACGGTATAACCGGGCTCAAAGTCATTCCCCCACGATACCGTTCCGAGTAGGGCACCGAAGCGGTTTTTCGCCAGCTCTCTTTCCAGGACCGCCCGGCGGTACCCGCTCTCAGAGTATCCGGAGAGCTGAAAGGCGAGAGATTCGACCACTGTTTTCATAAGAATTCGTTCGGCAAGCTTGTATGACCCTATGGAGTTCAAGTAGGTCATGAGGATCTCGGGGATTGTCCCCTCCTGGACATCAATCTACCCGACAGGAGCGTTCTCGACGTGCTGGATGAGATCCTGGCCCGGCAGGAGGGACCACCTACGATAGTGCTGACTGCATCACAAATCCGATATCCACCTTTTCTGCCAAAAGGTGAGTGGAATCATACATGTCTAGTCACCCGAAGTCACGCTCTGTAAAACTCAAAGCAAAAAAATCCAGACAAGTACAACCTTGAATTAATCTCGGTTTTTCAAATGTTTATCAAAAAAATCCCATACGGGATAATCCGTTGACATGTTGATATTTACACCATGTCCTACATCTTTCTGCATGATCAAGGTGTGGGAAACGCCGATCTCCTTCATCTTTCTATCCAAGAGTTGCGCCTGCTGCGGCGGTACCGTTTTATCCTGATCACCATGGACCATGAGCACCGGGGGATCGTCTTCACTGACATACGTTATGGGGCTGGCTTGTCTGTATTTTTCTGGCAGCTCTTCAAGAGATCCCCCTATTAACCACATAATCATGTTTTTATCTACGTATCTAGTTTCAAAAAAACTCGCTAGGTCGGTTGGACCGGCTAGGCTGACCACTGCCTGCACCTTGCTCGAGAAGTTCAGATTTCCACAGTTCCCCTCCATGCCATCTGACGAATCTGTAAAACCTAGCATCAAAGCCAAATGACCACCAGCCGACAAACCGAATGCTCCGATACGTGCAGGGTCAATCTTGTATTTTACTGCATTCGCTCGAAGCCAACGCACGGCACATTTTACGTCATGTAATTGAGCAGGGAATGGATATTTTGTCTTTGGACCATCTTTTACACGGGTCAGACGGTAGTCTACACTCATGGCGACATAATCTCTCTCTGCAGCCCGTTTGATATAACTCGTTTGTCTAGATCCTGCGGACCACCGGCCCCCGTGAATAAATACCAAAGCAGGGTACGGTCCTTCACCTTTCCCAGGTCTGGCGAGATCAAGTTTCAAATCGACTCCATCGACTGTACCAAATACGATTCCTCCCTCCCAAATGACTGTTTGCTCCTTAGAACTACTTTCGTTGGATTGGCAACCGATCAAAGATAACACCAGGAAGATCGGGATCAGGGTCAAAATCGGATTTCTTTTTTTCATTCGTATGCCCCCTTTGGATATGGTTTTAATGACCATCACGCTTCTGAGGTACAATCTCCGCAATCAAGCATTTGAGCTAGCTGGGTTGACCGATATTCTTAAAAATCTAGATCGGACTGATGTAAAAGATGGATGCTAATACCATTTTGAATAAAAAGTGGGTAAATTACCAATAAAAGTGAACTTCGGTATCAACCGCATTTAGATATACTGAGATCCAAACGCCTTTTGGATGGAAGCTTGCATTCAGGCTGGGGATGCAATAGCATGTTCTGTACCGTATGATCCGGATCCTGTTCATCGATGACGATCCCCAGGCCCAAAAGACCCTGAGCATGGTGCTGCAGGAGGACTACACCCTGGTCTCCGCCCTCACAGCCGCCGAGGGGCTGGAAGTGCTGGAGAAGGCAGACCCCGATGTGGTGCTCCTCGACATCAATCTACCCGACAGGAGCGGTCTCGACGTGCTGGATGAGATCTTGGCCCGCCCGGTGGCTCCACCAACAATAATGCTGACTGCTTACGGGGAGGTGGAGTTCGTGAAGCGGGCCATCCAGGCGGGAGCCTACGACTACCTTCTCAAACCGTACGTTCTTGAACAGCTGGAAGGCACGATCCGCCGAGCTGTGGAAAACATCGCCCTACGCAGGGCTTACATCCCGATCACAGATCCGCAGGTGATGGGGAAGCTGGTCGGAGAGAGCAGAGCCCTGAAGGAATTGAAGAGTTTGATCGGGCGCTTTGCCGCCGCAGACTCGCCGGTGCTGATCCAAGGAGAGAGCGGTACGGGCAAGGAGCTGGTGGCCAGAGCCCTCCACGGCCTTTCCCCCCGAAAGGAGGGAACGTTTCAGGCCATCAACTGCGGCGCTGTACCGGAGACGCTCGTGGAAGCCGAACTGTTTGGATCGGAGAAGGGTGCCTACACCGACGCCACTACCCGGGCCGGGTGTTTTGAACGAGCCGACGGAGGGACGATTTTACTCGACGAGATTGGGGAGCTGCCTCTGAAGGCTCAGGTCACCCTGCTTCGTGTGCTGGAGTTCAAGGAGCTGTACCGGGTCGGGGGAACCAAGGCGATTCCACTAAACATTCGGGTGTTCTCCGCCACCAACCGGGATTTGAAGCAAGAGGTGGAAGAGGGGCGCTTCCGGGAGGATCTATACTATAGAATCAATGTTCTGTTCCTGTCGGTCCCTCCCCTTCGCAGCAGGGATGAAGATATCTCTCTTCTCTGCGCCTATTTCCTTCAGCAGCAAAAGCAGTCAAATCTTCGGATCCATCCTCAGGCCGTAGAGAAGCTTCTCGCCCATTCCTGGCCCGGAAATGTTCGTGAGCTTCGAAATGTGATGGAACGGGCTGCGGTTCTCTCCGACGGGACTGAGATACAGGTGCGGGATATTCAATTTTCTTGATACCGACAGGTCAGTTTCGGACCTTATTGAAGCGGGCGCGCGTGAATTCCTTCGAGGACCCAGGCCGTCTCCCCTTCTGCGATTTCCACAGTCTGGAGGGCCATGGCCACAATCAGGATGTGGTCGTTGGCCGTAATGACTCCTGGTGGAGGAGTTCGAGGTACCCGGGCCGGAAACATGCCGGCGAACCGGGGTCCTGAGAACAGAACCCAGCAGGAGTAACTGCGAACCTCTTCCAGACCGATCCATTCCCCCGATACGAGCTCGACCTGGACGAGGAAGTTCTCTTCGGCGGGATCCAGGATGAGAATATTAGCCACCGTGCCGTCCAGCAGGAGAAAACGATCCATCAGCCCGTAGGCGCTGGCCGTGGCTTCATCCAACTGACTCAGAGTTTTTACGGTGACCGAAAAGTCCGCCACGGCATCGAAGTTCCCTGGGTCGATAGAAAACAGAACAGGGGTTGCCAGGAACAAGAGGATAACGACGCCAATTGCTCGTTTCATATCGAGAATATTAGATGCTTCTGCTGGTCAGGTCAAGGATCGATTCCTCTATGAGCAACCATACCGCTTATCCTACGGAAGATCCCCGCCAACCGTTCAGCTTCGCGGTTCTCCAATTCCGCCCGGGCAAATATGTCCCTGAGAAAGACCGCCAGTTCATCCGGATCTCCCTGGGTGAAAAAGCCGATGGTGGTCAACGAAGCAATCATCAGTGAAATGAGAGAATCTAGGTCGCCCGGTGGCAGGGGACGAAATGTTTTTGCTCCCCGTTCCTCGGCCAGACGGCGGAAAATCTGGTAGGTGATGATCTGAACGGCATGGGATAGGTTCAAGGAGGGGAACGCCGGCGAGCTGGGTATCCGGGCCGACAGGTGGCAGCGGGACAGGTCGCGGTCGTTCAATCCCGAAGCCTCGTTTCCGAAAACAACGGCGCAGGGACCTTCCTCGATCGAAGTAATTCGCTCGGCAAGCTGTTCGGGAGAGAGGGCGAAGTATTTCCTCCATTTTCCCCGTCGGCGGGTGATTCCAGCCACCAACACGGCGTCCCGGATCGCTTCTTCCAATCCGCTGCACTGTACTGCCCGATCCAGCACATCAACCGCATGTACTGCGGTGATCGCTGCCTCGTTCCGATCGAACGTGTTCTGCCCCACGATGTACAAGCTGCAGAACCCCATGGTTTTCATGGCCCGACACACCGAACCAACGTTCTTGCTTTCCCGCGGTTCGATAAGGACAATGCGAATATTCGCTGTTTTTTGTGTCATTAGTGATATCTTCTTTTTTTAAAGATATCGTTGTCAATACAGAGCAAGGGGCCGATACAATGAACGAAATAGGGAAATCTCTGTTTTGGCTAGAGATGTTTATAGGGGGTTGAAAGGACCTGGAGCGACCATTATTATCAGAAGTAACTGTTTGACAAGGGAATAGGTAATTGTATAATATTAGTTTTTATTATACGGTGGTAGTCTAGTAATGATGAATAACGATATCGTACCGGGATTTGATGACGAAAAAGACGATAGCCTCAAGATAAGACTTCAGAAGATCGACGAGGTAGCCGGCTGTCTTGTGCTCTATCTCACCGGTTATATCGACACCTACAACTCCAACTACTTTCAGAAGCGCGTGGCGAAGACCGTTGAATCAGGATTCATCCGGCTTATCTTCCACTGCGCCGGTTTGAACTACGTGTCCAGTACCGGAATCGGCTCTTTCACAGCTTTTCTGAAAGCCGTCAAACCTCGAGGCGGTGATCTGGTGCTTCTGGAAATTCAGCCGAAGGTGTACGAGGTTTTCCAATTGCTGGGCTTTTCCCAGTTTTTCAATATCAAAGAGAATCTCGAGGAAGCTGTAGCCTTCTTCGCCCAGAAAGGTGAAGGAGCTCAAGCCGGTCCATTTCCGAAGATCTTCAAGTGTCCGATCTGTAGCAAGAAGCTCAAAGCGACGAAGTCTGGACGGTTTCGCTGTTCCGAGTGCAAAACAATTTTAGCGATTGATAATGCCGGCCAGGTGTTGCTCGGCTAAAATACATATTCTTAAGACCCTATCTGGACCGTGTATCATGAGTAAGAAATCCCCCCAAGAAACAGGAGAGAGATATGGGCGGTGAGGAGAAGGTACGTTCGTACCTGCTTGATCTTGGTCTGTCTTACGAAGAGGTCGGAGACAGTACCTTTCTGATCAACGATGAAGAAAAGGGTTTAAAGAACATCGTGGCGATGGTTTCCGAGCCTCTGGTGATTCTTCGCGTCAAAGTGATGGAAATGCCGGACAGCGACCGGGAACAGCTGTATGAAGAGTTGCTGCGCTTAAATGCGGAGGATCTGATACATGGAGCGTATGCCCTGGAAGGGGACCACGTGATCCTGATTGACACCTTGGAAGTGGAAACCATGGATCTGGAGGAGCTGAGGGCTTCCTTCGAAGCGATCGGGCTGGCTTTGGTCCAGCACTACAAAGTGCTTGGCCGCTACCGTCAGAAGAGTTAACGGGAGGGTGCATAATGGGACT
>CAZBXU010000019.1:25453-27849 GCA_964495755.1 uncultured Spirochaetaceae bacterium
AAAGTGCTTGGCCGCTACCGTCAGAAGAGTTAACGGGAGGGTGCATAATGGGACTGTTTAGCCGCTTTAAACGGGCCGTTAAATCCAATATCAACGATATGATCAGCAAGGCGGAAAACCCTGAAAAGATGCTCAACCAGCTGATCGTAGAAATGAACGAACAGCTGATCGAATCAAAGAAAACTGTAGCCGCTTCGATTGCCGATGAGAAGAAGCTGGAGCGCCAGATCGGAATGAACAGGGATCAGGCCGATGAGTGGGAACGCAAGGCCATGCTGGCTGTCAAATCGGGAGAAGACGACATGGCCAAAAAAGCGCTGCTGCGCAAACAAGAGTACGATAACACGATTCGTCAATACCAGATACAGTGGCAGGCTCAAGTTGAATCTGTTGAACAGCTTAAGGGAGCGCTGCGTCAGCTGCAGCAGAAGATCGAAGAGGCTCAACGCAAGAAGAACTTGCTCATTGCCCGGGCCAAGCGAGCAGAAGCCCACAAGCGGATGCAACAGACGATGAGCAGCATGGTAGACACCTCGGCTTTTGAACTCTTCGACAGAATGTCGGAGAAAGTGGAGCAGATCGAGGCGGAAGTGGACGCTATGCGGGAAATCGACGCATCGGCAACCGGAGATGCTCTCGAGAGGCAGTTTCAAGCTCTCGAGGCTTCGGATTCTTCGGCTGATAAGCTTCTGGACGATCTGAAGGCAAAGATGACGCAGTTGGAAGACAAGACAGATAAAAGCGAAAAACCGGAAAGCTAAAGAACCCTCTCTCTGTGTAAATCTGGTAAGCGAAGATCAGCTGCTGATCCAACGGCTGACTCTGTACTGCCAAAAAAATCCCCGAATCGAAATAACCCCTTCCGCCTCTCCTCTCTATGAAAGCGATTTCGATGCTGCTCTGATCCCGGCTTCCCTGCTATTGGAACAGGGTTTCCCAAGGCAAGAGGTAGAAAGCCGCCTCCACGCGGAGGGCTGCAGCCTCATAACTTGCGGGCCGGCGGAGCTTCTGAAGGGTTTCTCTCTCGCCGGTTGCGATGATTTTCTCAAAGAACCCTGGAGTCCGGAGGAACTGGAATGGCGGCTCCGGAAGCTTGCCAAACGAAAAACTCTGAGCTTCGCCTTTGATTGGGGCAGTTTCGAAATTAAGGAGCTCGAGCTTCATGCTCCTTCAGCGAGCTGTCTGCTCTGCGCTCAGGAGCAAAGGATCCTGCGCATGCTGGTCGTAAACAGGGGTGAGGCGGTATCCAGAGACGTTCTATTCTACGGGATTTGGGGAAAACCCGCATCGGAGAAAAGCCGGGTCGTGGATGTGCATATCTCGTCCCTGCGGAAAAAGCTCCTTCGGCTGTTTCCACAAAGTGATGGCTGTATCCGTTCGGTTCGCGGCGTCGGCTACCTGATCGCCTGAAGGGGTAGTCCGTTCTATTCCTCGACCACCACCGCTGTACCGTAGGCCAGAAACTCTGCGGCGCTTTGCATCATCATGGTCGTGGTAATTCTCAATCCCACCACGGCGTTGGCTCCCAGAGCCGCCGCATCCTCAGCGAGTCGATCGAGTGCCTGCTCTCTCGCCTCCGCCATCATCTTCGTGTAGTCGACGATCTCCCCGCCCACCACATTTCTCAAGAAAGCCATGAAGTCGTGGCCGAGGTGACGGGCGCGAATCGTGTTGCCGCGGACCAGGCCGATGGTCTTGATAGTTTTCTTGCCGGGTACGGTTTCCGTGGTTACAAGTATCACTTCATTACTCCTTTGTAACGGTCATCCTTACTTTCCCGTATTCTGTTTACTACTGTAATCCCAAGCAGAACGGCAAATCCTAGGAAGATTCCCCCAATGCCTATGTAGAGCCTTCTTCGGCAGCGTTTCAAACCATTCTTTGGGTGGATCGGGAACGCTGATTCCTGCCGGCTTTCGCTGGAGCTTGAGGAAAGTGACGATACGCCGCCCGGTGAGCCAGATGGGAGTTGATATAGATCAGGCGGCCGAAGGCCCGGCCATTTCCTGCTTTGGTCTGTAGAATCAGTTCCCGTTCCACCTGTGGATGGGGATTTATTCATTCATACGAAGTAGGGGCGGGAGAGCTGATCTTCGATCCTATCTAGGAGCTCGGTGAAGGTAAAGGGCTTAACCAAGTAGTCTGCAGCGCCTGCCCTCCTGGCTTGATCCATTGTAACCGAGTCCGAGCGGGAGGAAATCATAATCACCGGGGTTTCCTCGTAGTCATCGAGGTTCTTCAACAGCGAACAGGCTTCTATTCCACCGATTCCGGGAAGGGCGACATCTAGGATGATCAGGTCGAAGCTTTTGGTTTGAGCTTTTGCATACCCCTCCGCCGCGTTTGCAGCCGTCTCGACGTTGAATCCCCTTTGCTGCAGGTTGAAGCGCAGCAGA
>CAZBXU010000019.1:27859-28243 GCA_964495755.1 uncultured Spirochaetaceae bacterium
TCGTCGATGACCAGAACAGCCCGTGACATGGTTTATCCACTTTACCCCGCTTGGGTGAAACTGGCAAGAACATATCGTAATCTTCGATTACAATTGAAGAGGAATATTACGATGTCCTGCGTAATATTTACAACTACTGCAGCAGCCCCACGATCTGATTGTTCAGGGTGATGCAGACGGTCACGAACACGATCGATATCATGGACATCAGTTTCAGCAGAATGTTGAGAGAGGGTCCGGAGGTATCCTTGAAGGGGTCGCCGACCGTGTCCCCGACTACCGCCGCCTTGTGGGCTTCCGGGCCTTTGCCGCCATGAGCACCCTTTTCAATGTACTTCTTGGCGTTGTCCCAAGCTCCGCCGGAGTTGGCCATCATGATGGCCA
>CAZBXU010000020.1:0-28000 GCA_964495755.1 uncultured Spirochaetaceae bacterium
ATCAGTCTAGAATATTTTGCCTTGGTATAATGAGCTATTCTACCCGATACCGGTCGCGACAACAGCAGATCTGCGATTATCTGGGAGCGGAGAGCTTCGATGTAGGGGTTATCCTCGATTTCGAAGGGCTGCGCAATCATTCGCTGCGTTACCTGAGTGGTCAACCCGAAGACGCCCTTTTGTTTCTCTTTGCCAAAGGAGAGAGCCTGCTCGTTCCCTGGGACGTGCCCTTGGCCCGGTCGTTGGCCACGGCAGACAAGTTGATCCCTTACGAAACGTACGGCCGTTCGATTTTTGAGTGTATCAAAGCAATATTCCAGGAAAGGCACATCGGGCGAGCCGAGCTTTCGGGGATTCTTTCCTATCCCCTGGTGAAAGCAATGAAGGAAGCGCTTCCCGGGGTGAAGATGGAATGTCGGGACGGGGGCATCGACGAGACAATTCACGCTATGCGAATGGTGAAAGATTCAGAGGAGATAGAGTTACTGCGGCAAGCCTGCCGAATCACAGACGACTTGATTGAAGCGGTGCCGGTACTCTTTGACGATGCAGAGACTGTAAGCGAAGAGCAGGTGGCCCTGTTCCTCGAAGCCGAGGCTCGCAAGCGTGGCGCCGAAGGCATGGGCTTCGATACCCTGGCCGCTTCTGCCAAGCGCAGCTTCGCCATCCACTGTTTCCCGAACTTCACCTCTAATCGTTTTGGAACCGAAGGGTTTTCGATCCTGGATTTCGGGGTGCGTTTTGCCGGCTATACCAGCGACGTTACCGTTACGGTGGCCCGAGGTCCTCTCAAATCCAAGCAGGAAGCCATGGGGGCAGCCGTACGGCAGGCCTATGATCTGGCCCAAACCCTCTGTGAACCCGGCGCAGATCCCGTCCAGGTGGGCAACCAGGTTCAGGAGTTCTTCGAGGACCGAGGATTTCACATGCCCCATTCCTTAGGGCACGGGATCGGATTGGATGCCCATGAGGCTCCCCTGTTTCGGCGGCTTACAAGAAACGAAGGTCAGAAAAAACCGCGGTTGCTGGATGGTATGGTTTTCACCATAGAGCCGGGACTCTACGATCCTGATCAAGGGGGTGTGCGTCTGGAGAATGACTTCCTCTGCACCGAGCAGGGAGTGGAGGTTCTTACTTCAGCCCGCATCCTTTATCTGTAGCGGTGAAGGACTGAGCCGCTACCGGAGTGACAGGAGCTCTGTCTTCTCATCGACAAAGAGGAGGAAACAGGAAGCCGTAGCGCTTTCAAACAGAAAGTGCGCCCCAAGAGGCACAGCCTCGAGGAGAAGAGAGCCGTCGGTTGCCGCCGGCACCGGCAGTCTGAAAGGTGATTCGAGGAACCAACAGCCCGGCCCAGATTCGAGAATCAGGTCCCGGCAAGGCGCCGGATGAATATCTGTGACCCGAAAATTCCTGCCGGCCAGTTGGGAGCAAATCAAGCTCAGATCCAAGGACCAGGGGTCCCCCTGACAGCGCTCGGCCATCTCCGTGCGCAGCCGCGGTACATTTATCGAAGAACAATCTACTCCACGGATCCAGAGCCGGTACAGCACTTCTGCAGCCGCTCCCGATTCCCACCTCAGAGTGATGCTTGAGCTGTTGTTGGTGCAGTCGGTGGGATAGATACCTCCAGCAGGCGGTAATTCGAGGGATTCCGTAGATATTACCGGGTAGGCGAGAACGGGAAGGTAGAGAATCTTGGGTAGCTCGATAATCGGCTGCCTTCCCTGCTCAACGAAGAGTTCTTCAAAGCCGTTCCTGTCCGGGATCGGATAGACGAGCCGGTAACGAAACTTGGGGAAAGCTGTCTGCCAGTGATGGGGGGCACTGGGCAGCTGCACCGTCAGCGGCAGCGAATGCCCGTACAAGCTGCAGGCCAAAGGCAGCAGTGGGTGCAAGAGCGCAGCGAGAACTCCGAGAACAGGTAGGATCGGGATGCGACTTTTCATCTCATAAGATGATAACGGCAGAAACAGGGGTTTTACTTTTTACCTTGATATACTATCCAAGCTGCTCTATATTAGGGGCTACATGGAACCACTCAAACATCTTGAGGCTACGGTTACGCCTCTCCCACGGGGTGGGTACTTGGTAAACTCTCCTGAAGGGTACATCCAGTTCGGCTCGCCTCCGGAAACGATCAAAGACACTATGGCACTTCCCAATTTGGTTCCACGGATTTTCGTCCTGCCCCGCGCTATGTTTGACTGGCGGAAGGGTATCAACCTGGCCGATCTCGAGTTTCCCATTTACTACAACTTTTTCTTGCAGCAGAAGAAAACCTGTGTGATTTGTACCCGAGATCAGGCGGGGAGGTTCATGAAAGCCCTACAGGAGGCTTTATTCGGTTCCAAAGAGCTCTATATCGAAGGGGACGTGGTGAGCGGCGAGAATGGGGGATATGTACCTGATTTACGCAGCGAAATCAATTATTTCCGCGGCTCGATACGCTTTCGGGATGTTCTTTCCCTCTCGATGTTCAAAGAGGACAGCATTTCTCTGGGCAAGGTGAAGATCAGTATCGATCAAAACGGCGATTTCGAGGTCTTCTTTGGCAGTAAAAAGACGGCCCACATTCCGGGGGTTATTCCCTGCAAGCCGATGTATCAGATCGGGCAGCGTCTGCCCGAACCCTATAAGCCGCCCCTGTTCGGCGTGACCTGTCTCGGGCCGAGCCACGGCTTTGATCCTACGGCCAACACGTCGGGTTACATCATCTGGCTGAACCACGCCGGAATCATGATCGATCCCCCGATCAATTCCACCGAGTGGCTGGAGTCCTCTAACGTCAATCCAAAGCTGATCGACAGTATCATCCTGACTCACTGTCATGCAGACCATGATGCCGGAACCCTCCAGAAAATCCTGGAAGAGGGCAAGATCACCGTCTACTCCACCAAGACGGTTATGCGCAGCTTCCTGAAGAAGTACTCTTCTCTGACCGGCGAACCTGTTTCCTACCTGGTTCGTTTGTTCGATTTCCGGCCCGTGTATATCGGTAAGCCCGTGTTCATGCATGGGGGGCAGTTCAACTTTTTCTACATGCTGCATTCGATACCCACCATCGGTTTCACCTTGAAGTTCCAGGACCAGACCTTTGTCTATTCTTCGGACCACCAGGGCGATCCGGTCTTGCAGAAAAAGCTCCTCGACGAGGGGGTGATCGACGGCGAACGCTACCAGCAGCTGCAGAACTTCCCCTGGGACAGCAACGTCGTCTACCACGAGTCGGGAATTGCTCCTCTTCATACGCCGATCGATTACCTCAATTCCCTGCCAAAGAAGATACAGAAAAAGACGGTGGTCTATCATATCGCCAAGAAGGATTTTCCCAAGAATACAAACCTTACCCTGGCCACCTTCGGGATCGAGAATACCCTGTATTTCAAGACCAAGGCACCGAGCTACGAAAAGACCTACATGATATTGAATGCCCTGAAACACCTCGATTTTTTTGAAAGCCTGAACGTAGAAAAAATCCAGGAGTTTGTGACCATTGTCGAGGCCCGCAAGGTCAGTAAGGGAGAACACATCATCCGCAAGGGTGAGGTGGGAAAGTACTTCTACATCATTCGAACGGGAAATGTCTCGATCCAGGATGAAGGACTGATCGGCAGGAAGCTTCTCGGCACCTACGAATATTTCGGCGAAGTAGCGTTGCTCAGCGAGGTTCCCCGCACAGCAGATGTTGTGGCCGAGACGGATGTACTGCTGTATGCCATTGAAAAGGACAAATTCTTGAGCTTCATCTACGGAACGGAATTCGAGAAAACCCTTCGCCGCTTGATTGCCAACCGCAGCATCGAAACCTGGAACATCATGGAGGGCAGCCCGTATCTGCAGAGACTGACCACCTACCAGAAAACCTGGTTGGAGTCGATCCTGGTGCCGAAGGAGTTCGAAAAACCGGGTCTGCTGGTCAAAGAGGGAAAGTCTTTGGAACAATTCTTCATTATCCGGGAAGGGGAGGTGGAGGTCAGCAAGGGAAGCCGGGTCGTTGCTGCCCTGGGACGGGGAGACTGTATCGGTGCCATTCAGAGGATACACGGGGACGAGATGGCTGAGTTTACCGTCCGACACAAGGGATCCCTATCGGTGTTCGCCGTTGAGCGAAACGATCTCCTCGACTACCTGGAAGGCAATCCCGGAATCGGTATGAAACTGGCCTACGATTATTACCTGCGAGGATAGATCTCTATGAGATTCCGATCTCCACTCGATTAGCGTCTGCCAGTAGTTGGGCATGAGTAGGGTGGCAGGTGAAGATCACCAGCTGATGTTTCTTGGAGAACTCCGTCAGTACTGCGGCGGCTTGCCGCTGCCGATCCGGGTCCAGGTCTACAAGAGGATCGTCGAGGACGAGAAATCCTTCCGTACCGCCGAGAAAGAACTCCGCCATGGCCAAACGTATGGCCAGGGCGAAAAGATCCTTCGTGCCTGCCGACAGTAAATCGTAGGGAAGACTGCGGCCGTCCCTGCGAACCACTGCTGCGGGCAGGGATGTGCCGGAGGGTACGTTTCGGTATCTGTTGTTGGTCAAGATCGCAAGGTACTGAGAGACGAGGGCGGTGAAGGGCTCGTATACCCCTTCATCCAGCTCCTCGAGCAGGCCTCCAGCGGCTTCTTTAACCCGCACCAGGATTTCGGCTTTCTGGACCTGTCGATGAAATTGTTCTCTTGCTTCCTCCCGCCGGCGTTTTGCCTCTTCGCTCGACTCGTCTGGGAGTGAGTTTTCGGCGTTGCGGCAATCGCTTTCCAGACGTATCTTCTCCCGCCTCGAGGCTTCCACATCCTCTTTCAGCCCGTTGTAGTAGTCGATGAGGGAACGTGCATCGATGTAGCCTTTCGGAAGAGGATCGAGGCGGGATAGTTTTTCATTCAGTTCTTTTCCGGTTCCAGCCAGCTCCACGATCCGAGCAAACAGGGTTTCCTTTTCGCCGTACCGGGTGCTCATTGTGTCGATTTTTTTTTGGATGTTCTCCAACTCGGTCTGGATATCCTGACTACGGCTCTGCTTCCGGACAAGTTCTTCCAGGACCTGGCTCAGCTCCCGGGAAGGAGGCAGCTCTGAGGTTTTGTGATACGTCTGTTCCAAAGCCTTGAAGGAGTCGCTGCCAAGTTCCTGCTCGTATACGGTCCGAGCAGTCTGTGTCTCGCTTCGCTGCGCTTCGTAGCTTTGGCTCGCTGTCTCGGCTTCCTGGATCGAGGAGACCTTTAGTTCATCCAGGAGCTGCTGCAGGCGGGGCTGAGCTTGATCGTATTGGTCCGCGATCTCCTTGAACTGTCCTTTCCCGGAGTAGACTTCAAGACTCCATTCCCGGTGACGCATCTCAATTTTCCCGGCGGCCTCGATCCTCAGAGCCTTGTCCTTGGCAAGATGCTGTTCCGCGGGCGGCTCCATGTCTTTTCCCGCCAGCAGGTCGATCGCCTTGCGGGCGCGAAAGGTCAGTGAAAGGTTTCCCGCTTTCAGAGAAGACTTGAGTCTTTCGATTTCCGAGGCGCTGTGTTGAAGTTGTTCCAGCTGGGATCGGGACAGGGGGAGCAGTTCGCTCAGGTCCGCTTCCGCCTGCTGCCACCGCTCCCTTTTGGCCCGGATTCGCTCAAAACGCTCGATCAGGCCCTGTTTCTGTTGGTATGCCTGAGTTTTGTCCTTTTCGTGCTCGAGAGCCTGTGCCGATTGCTGCAGCTCCGGAAGCTCTTTTCCCAAGGCTTCACAGCGAAGCAGGCCTTTGGTCCAACTCTCGTAATCGCTCTGAACGTCTTTGAGAGACAGTTCCGCGTTCTCCAGCTTGACCTCCAGTACCCTCCGCTCCTCTGCGTCTTTTGCCGCTTTTTCAATACCCTTGAGATTTCCTTCCTTCTCGGCCAGCTCCCGCGTGCAGACCTCCAACTGTTCTGTCAATTTACCGAAAAAAACCTCTCTTTCCTTCACCTCTTCATAGTGTTTCTCCGAATCTTCAAGGGTGTAGTACGCTTCGAGAACAGTACCGCGCTCCCGCGACCAACGGGTATCCGCACCCCGTTTCCTCTCGGGCTGCCGACGTTCCAGGTCCCAGCGCTTCAGATACTGGCTGCAACGCTGATCGAGGAGCTCCCGGAATCGTCCCACGGAAATACCGTCTGTCTCCAGCACGCTGCGGTGAAGCAAGTCGGAGAGGCTGTATACCGTCTCCTTGTTCTCCTTAAGTTCCTCCATCGTGGTCGAAAGACCCGACTGAAAAGTCAACAATACGGTGCGAAGCGTACCCGGACTGACGGGTAGAAGATCTCGGAGTCGTGCATCGACAGCCGCTTCCTCTGTAATTCTAGCTCCGTCGGGTAAACGAAGCTCTACTGCGGAACTTGCCCCCCAGCTTTTTTCAAGGTTGTAGGGTTGGTCCTCCAACCGAAACCCTATGGAGGCCGAAACTGTGTCGCCACCGCCGACCGGCAACAGAGGCTGGATCACTTCCTGGAAGCTCCGCTTGTTCAAGTTTACAGGGGTCAATAATAAATGTTGCAGCGCTTTGAACAGGGTCGATTTCCCCGCCTCGTTGGGACCGATAATCACATTCGCCCCCGGTTCGAGCTCGAGCCTCACCGAAATGAGAGCGCCGAAAGAAGCGATCTGGAGAGTTTCGAGAATCAACGCTTTTGCTCCTGCAGCAGGGCGTAGGCGGTCTGTAGAGCCTCGAAATCCTCCACTGCAATCAGGTTTTTCAGTAAACGATAGGGGAAGGATCCTTCAGTGAACTCCGCTTCCACGGTTTGCTCGCTGATTCTTTCCAGGAGTCGGCTGTCGTCGATCTGGAGGAAAAACATGGATTTTTCAGCCTCTCTGAGGACCTGACGAAGCTCGACAAGCTGCCCGCCACTAATGCGGCCGCTTAGCTTCAGGCGCAGGAGGGTCCTTCCCATTTCTTCAGCCCCGAGCCTTTTTTCGAGGCGCTGTACATCATCGGCGCTTTCGAGGTTGTGCTCTTCTTGAATGAAGCGGTAGGTGCCCGTGGACAGGGACTCGGTGCGGATCTGTCTTTTCTCATCCACTTCGATCATCCATGCTGTTCCGCCGTGGCGGCAGTCAAATCCATCCGCCTCGGGGGTCCCCGGTATCAACACCAAAGAGGACGCCGATCCGCCGGTATCGACAGCGTCCCCTCCAGATGGATGCTGCCTGTGGGTGTGCCCGATGATCCACAGGTCGACGGGGGCATCGTCGAGCTCGCTCTGCGTCATCGGGAAGTATAACCCTTGCGCGTCCGGGGAAATCCCCTCGATGCTTCCATGAGCCGTACCGATGTGTAGCACATCCTCGGCTTGTACGGAATCCGAACTCGTGTTTTGCTCCCTCAGCCATGATATGGCGTTGATCTGGCTGTGTTTGGAATCGCACGGACCGGCGTACAGATGAATATTCAGATCGTAGTGATCGAGATCATAAACTTTAGGTTTGCTCAGAAGCAGGATACGATCCCCCGCTTCCTCGCTGAAACGGGACCACAGAGCGCTGGAGACCCCGGTATAAAAATCGTGATTTCCCGGCAGAACCGCCACCAGCTGCCCCTGGAAGCGGCTCAGTATGCCTGAGGCGCGTTTTACGTCTCGAGCAGAGACGGTCACCCTGTCGAACAGGTCACCGGCGATCAGGAACAGGGCACATCCCTGTTCATTAGCCGTTGCGATGAGCCTCTCGAGGGTGAAAAAGCGGGCCTCGGCCAGCTCTTCCTGAACGTCCGGGTAGCCGGCGAACTTCATTCCCAGGTGATAATCCGCACTGGCCAGGATCTTTAGCATACCAACTCCGTGTTTCATTTGGTACTAACGAGGGATTTTGACATCCTGATTCTATCAGCAGGTAGGTATGGGAACAAGTCTCACGTTTTGATCTTCGGAGATTTTTGAAAGGAGGGACAGTGGCGGCCCGTTGCTTCATAAACTGCATGGCTGGGCAGCTTTTTGCTCTTGATGCCGAATACCGAGCAGGACCGGGGAAACCGGGGATCCCAGGATACGTGGAAGTACCTGCACTGCAGGCAGTTGGGTGCCCGAGGAGGTGTCTCAGCTTCCATGGTGAGAATCCATGTTCCCGACCAGTGTATCACGTTTGAACAGATTTGGGTCGAGAATGTATTGTTTACCAAATCAATAATATCTATTATCTTTATACTACAAATCAACCCGGAGGGTGAAAATATGAAGCGGCTTATTGTTCGTTCCGTAGTCTTGGTTTTTTTTCTTGCGGGAATGATCATTTCCCTCAGCGGACTTAGCCCGGTTCCGGAAAACCTTGCGGGTGGGGAGAATTCTATGAGTGCGGGGAGTAATAACAGCACAGAGGTGGCCACGCTGGGCGGCGGTTGTTTCTGGTGTGTAGAGGCGATGTATGAACGTATCGATGGAGTACAGTCTGTGGTATCCGGGTACGCCGGAGGACAAAAGGCCAATCCGACCTACGAGGAGGTCTGTGCCGGGACTACGGGCCATGCCGAGGTTGTGCAGATCCATTTTGATCCTGAAGTGATCAGCTACGAGGAAATCCTCGATCTATTTTGGAAGGCTCACGATCCGACCACTCTTAACCGCCAAGGTGCGGATGTTGGAACCCAGTACCGTTCGATCATTCTCTACAACAGCGAAGCGCAAGCTCAGGCTGCAGAGCGGTCCAAGGCCAAAGCAGCTGCGTACTTCGATGATCCGATGGTGACCGAAATCGTGCCCCTGAGCGCCTTCTACGCGGCGGAGAAGTATCATCAGGACTACTACGAGAATAATCCCTATGCCGGATACTGTACATTCGTAATCAGGCCGAAGCTGCAGAAGCTCGGCTTGGATTCATGAACATTGTAATGACCGGATAATCAAGGCTCCCTGGGGCCTGTGCAAGCTATGCAGGGAAAACCCCGCAGGGAAAGCCCCGGGGAGTCTGTTTTTTGGCTCTTGCGAGGTAGAGTCTACCAGTTCTCCGCCAGCAGTTCGTAGTAAGCCTGGGGGTGAGCGCAGGCGGGGCAGGACTTGGGTGCTTCTTCACCTTCGTACAGGTATCCGCAGTTGATGCAGCGCCAGACAACCTTCTTGTCCTTCTTGAAGACCTTTCCGCCTTCTACATTGGCTCTCAGGTCGTTGTAGCGCTTCTCATGCTGTTTCTCAGCAACGGAAATGGCTTCGTAGACCAGGGCCACGGCGTCAAACCCTTCTTCCCGAGCGATTTTAGCGAATCCGGGGTACATCGTGGTCCACTCGTAATTTTCTCCACCGGCGGCTGCTTTGAGATTCTCTCCGGTGCTGCCGATGACGCCGGCGGGAAAGGCTGCTGCTACCTCAACATCTCCGCCCTCGAGGAACTTGAAGAAACGTTCGGCGTGTTCTTTCTCCTGATTTGCCGTTTCCTCGAAGATCATCGAAATCTGAACGAGTCCTTCCTTGCGGGCCTGACTGGCGAAGTAGGTATACCTGTTTCGAGCCTGGGACTCACCTGCGAAGGATGTGATCAGATTCTTCTCTGTCTGAGTGCCCTTGAGTGATTGCATTATGGCTCTCCTTTAGAAAATTAATTTATATAGGGCGTAACACGCCCGCTTTCGCTGTTTAGCCTGTCTTGGTGCGGTCGACACATTCGGGGCACAGGCCGAAAAACTCCGGACGCGCCCCTTGAATCTTCCGTTCCCGCACCCATGGATGATTCGAACCCAGTTCGGGGAGCTCGACGGTGAAGGGGATATCCTCTACCTTTCCGCAGTGGCTGCAATGAAAATGGCAGTGCGCTTCGACTACAGGATCAAAACGCATCTGTCCCGAACTCGAGTTGAGACGGCGAATGATTCCCTGGGATACCATGAGTTCCAAGTTTCGATACACGGTTCCAAGGCTGATTCTTGGGAGCCTCTCCTTGACCCGCAGGTATACCTCATCGGCGCCGGGATGATTCCTGCAGAGACGGAGTTCTTCCAGAATCACGGTCCTTTGCTCCGTTTTTCTCAAAAAAATCGATCCTGTCTTGATTTTAGTAACGATAACTATTCTTAAATTCATCGGATAAAGTGTCAAGCCCGACGCCGCTTTTTTGCTGGAAAAAAACTTGCCCCGATTACAAGTTTTCGCTACTTTTATTGTGGGGGTTAAATATGAGAAAATTACTAATGTTCGTTCTTGCAACCCTGACCCTGCTAACCATCGCAGCCTCTGCTACCACTGTTACCACCGACGAGCTCATCCGTATTGGCCTTCAGCCTCTCAAAGAGGGAACTGAAATCGTTGATTTCGAGCTTCAGGATCTGACTGGATCGACACGTCGCTTGAGCGATTTCAGAGGGAAGGTGGTGCTTCTGAACTTTTGGGCCACATGGTGCGGTCCCTGTCGCTTCGAGATGCCTTCCATGGAAAAGCTGTACCAGAGACTCAACGCGAAAGGGCTTGAAATCGTAGCGGTCAATCTTCAGGAAGATCGCAGCAGCGTAGAGCAATTTGTGGATGAATATGGTTTGAGCTTTCCCGTTCTCCTCGATACCACGGGTCGCATCGGTGCCACCTACGGAGCCCGCAGCATCCCAACAACCTACATCGTGGATCGTGAGGGTTTCGTCATTGCCGGTACGATCGGAACCAGAGAATGGGACACAGAGGAGTATATCCGTTTCTTCGAGAAGCTTCTGGCAGACTGAACTCCGCACAGCCGTATATCTGTGGACCTGAATCGCCGGGAGATCCCGGTATAGAGGCAGAGCATTCACCCCAGTATCTTAAGGCATACCGGGGTCGGAGCGCTAGTGATCTGACCGCTGGGCGTCAGACGACCGGATTGCTGATCGATGCTGAAGTGTACGACGCTGTCGGTATCCTGATTCGCAGCGAAGAGGAACTTTCCAGTGGGGTCGATGACAAAGTTCCGAGGCGCCCTTCCTCGGGTCGATTCATGACCAACATAGGTCAGTTTGCCGGTCCTGCCGTCGATGGTGTAGATGACGATGCTGTCGTGGCCCCGGTTCGACCCGAAGAGAAACCTTCCTGATGGATCGACGTGGATGTCCGCGCAGGTGCTCTGTCCTCCGAAGGACTCGGGAAGGGCAGGTACGGTTTGTATCTTTTCCACAGTCCCTGTTTCCCTGTCATAGCCCAGGCTCACTATCGTTGAATCCAGTTCATTGATCAGATAGGCAAAGTTTTTGTTGGGATGGAACACGAAATGCCGCGGTCCGGCTCCCGGCTTGGTTTCAAACCAGGGTTGGTCATGGGGTTTGAGTTTTCCCCGCTCAGAATCGAAGCTGTAGATCATCAACTTGTCCAGCCCTAAGTCGGGGATATAGGCAAAGCGATTGGAAGCGTCAAGGGTTACCGAGTGGGCGTGGGGTCCGCTCTGACGGACAGGATCAGTGCTCGAACCATCATGCTGAATGACATCGGTGGCATCTGTCAGGCTTCCGTCCTCATGTATCGGCAGCACAGACACACTGCCGCTGGCAAAATTAGCCACCAAGGCATGTCTACCTGTTTGATCCACGGTGACATGACAGGGATCAGTACCGTGTGTCGGCACCTTGTTTATGAAGTGCAGCTCTCCGCTCTGTGGGTCGATTGCGAAGGAACTGAGCGTACCGGTGGCTTCGCCCTCGTAACTTTTAAGTTCATTCACTGCGTAGAGAAAGCGTCGGTTGGGGTGGAAAGCGAGGTAGGAGGGATTCTTGATCCCCTTGGCCGTACGGTAGGGCCGCCACGATCCTTTGGCGGGATCCATTTTGTAAATGTGTATTCCCTCACCCTTACCTTCAAAGAACTGTCCGGTGCCGAAGCGTATCTTCTCGGTGTAGGTGCCAACGTAGACAAATAGTTCGTTTATGTTCATACAATCAGCTCCTAGTATTCGATTCCCTTGCGGGCCTGCACGCCGGCATTGTAGTAATGTTTGATTTCCCGCATCTCTGTAACCAAGTCAGCCTGCGGGTAGAGTTCTTCCGGGATCTTGCGCCCCGTTAAGACCAGCTCCACGCTCACCGGTTTTCGGCGGATCAGATCCGTTATCTCTTCGAGGGAGACCAGGCGATAGTACAGCGCGATCCCCATCTCATCCACGATCAGCAGGTCGTATTCACCTTTCTCCATAATCTCCTGGATTTCCCGCCAACCCTCTCTGGCCAGCCGCACATCCTCCTCCGTTGGTTCATCACGGATGAAGCACTTGCGTCCGTACTGGTGCAGGGTAATCTGGGGCTCAAAGCGTTTGAGAGCTTCCAACTCCCCGTAGAGCATCCCCTTGGCGAACTGGCCAATGAATACCTTCAGACCCCGGCCGGCGGCCCGAAGAGCCAGTCCCAGCGCGGCGGTGGTCTTACCCTTGCCGTCTCCTGTGTAGATCTGTACGAGTCCCTGCTTCATAACTTCTGCGATTGTATTCATCTCTCCCCGGTGCGTCTATTGCTCGCCCCGGTCAAATGTCGAGTACCTCCCCGAGCCTACCATAAAGCCAGCAAGTACGATGCTGTTTACCTCAATATTTTAATTAAAAAGTTATAATATCATAAATATTTATCGAATTATTGACAAAAACCTAAATATATTCTATATACAAGGGCAATGAAGATCGACCATACCAACATCGGCATCATCAAGCATCTGCAGGACGGCCGGAAGTCCTACAAGGAGATTGCCGACGATCTCTCGATCACGGAAAATACTGTGCGCTCCCGGGTACAACAGATGGTTCAGGAGGGGGTTCTGTCGATCACCGGACTGATCGATCCGGAAAAGGTCCCCGGGCATCGGGTTGTACTGGTGGGGATTAAGCTGAACACGATGAACCTGGTGAAGAAGGGGGAGGAGTTCAGCCGTCTGAAAGGGGTGGTATCGGTGAACGTGGTCACGGGCCGCTACGACCTCATCCTAACGGTGCTGCTGCGGGAAGATTTCGGGCTGCTCGAGTTCTACACACAGCAGGTGGACCGGATCGAAGAGGTCAGCTCTGCCGAGACCTTTGTCGTTTACAAGGGATTCAACACCAAGGTTCCCTATATCCTATAGAACAGGAGTAAAGGAATGGAGATACCGAAAGATCTCAAATACGCAAAGACCCACGAATGGGTGCGGATCGAGGAGGATGTGGCCTACATCGGAATCAGCGACTATGCCCAGGAAGAACTGGGGGATATCGTGTACGTGGAAATGCCCTCCCCGGAGGACAGCTATGACAAGGGGGAGGAAGTAGCCACCGTCGAATCGGTGAAAGCGGCTTCCGCCATCTACACCCCGATTACCGGCACGGTGAAGGAGATCAATTCAGATCTGGAGAGCACGCCCGAGTTGATCAATCAAAAGCCATACGAAGCCTTCATCTTTGCCATTCGCTTCTCCGATGCTTCCGGGTTCGACGAACTTCTCGACGCTCAAAGCTACGAGAAGCACGTGGAGCAGGAGAAGGACAGCCATTAAGGGAGTTTTTCAGTGATTGCCTATCTTCCCCATACCGATGAGGACATCGAAGCCATGCTTGAGGTCATCGGCGTTGCCGGCATCGATCAGCTGTTTGCCGATATTCCCCGGGAGTTGATCCTCAAAGAACCTCTTCAGATACCGGCGGGACTTCCCGAGCATGAAGTTTACCGGAGAATGCGGGTCCTGGCCGAGCGAAATCGGGTGCAGAATGTTTCCTTTCTCGGCTGTGGAAGCTACGATCATATCATTCCTGCGGTGGTCAGCCACATCCTGTCCCGATCGGAGTTCTACACCTCCTACACTCCTTACCAGGCGGAGATATCTCAAGGGTTTCTCCAGGCGGTTTTCGAATTTCAGACAATGATCTGCGAGCTTACCGGCCTGGAGGTGGCCAACGCCTCTCTGTACGACGGGCACACGGCCGCCAGCGAGGCGGCTGTTCTGGCCTTGAACAGTGTGCGCAGGTCCGAGACCATCCTGTATTCAAGCACGTTGCACCCCTTTACCCGGCAGGTGCTGCGAACCCACTTTTCGAATCTGCCGGTCCACCTCGAGGAGATCCCTTCCAAGAACGGAACCACCGACCTTGTGGATTTGGTCGCCAAACTTCGGCCCGGAGTGGCCGGAGTCATTCTCCAGAGCCCGAACTACCTCGGGTATGTAGAGGATCTGAGCGGTCTGGCTCAAGATCTGCACGACAACGGTTCCCTTCTCATCCTGTCCGCCAATCCCCTTTCCCTCGGAGTGCTCAAGCCGGCGGGGGAGTGGGGCGCGGATATCGCGATCGGCGATACTCAAGCCTTGGGTCTTCCCTCCTATTTTGGTGGTCCCTCGGTGGGCTATATCACGGCCACCGAAAAGCTACTTCGCAAGATGCCCGGACGTATCGTCGGCCAGTCCCTCGATCAGGAGGGGAAACGGGCCTTTCTGCTCACCCTCCAGGCACGGGAACAGCACATCAAGCGGGAGCGGGCTACCTCGAATATCTGCTCCAACCAGGCATTGGCCGCCTTGGCCACAACGGTCTACCTGGCAACGTTGGGAAGGCAGGGGATACGGGAGGTCGCCGAACAGAATACGCAGAAGGCCCACTACCTCTACGGGCGGCTCGTGAAAGAGACTGCCGCCGAACCTCTGTTTGACAGGCCCTTCTTCAATGAATTCCCTATTGTGCTGGCAAAGAAAGCCGCTGAGGTACTACCCCGGATGGAGGAACGGGGATTCTATGCCGGAGTGGATCTGAATCGGCTCGATCCGTCGACCCCGGAAGGTACATTGGCAATCGCGGTCACGGAGAGAAGAACCCGGGAGGAGATGGACGCTTTCGTTGAAGCGTTGAAGGAGGTGCTCCGGTGAACGGGAAAAACAACCCTCTGATCTTCGAGCTGTCAAAACAAGGCCGGCGGGGCTATCGATTGCCCGACTTGGATGTTCCTCGCCGGGAGCTTACCTCCCTGGTGGGGTCGCAGCTGCTCCGCGAGCAGGAACCGCGGTTGCCGGAGGTGAGCGAGGTCGAAGTGATTCGCCACTACACGGCCTTGAGCCGTCGAAACTACGGTGTGGATCTAGGTTTCTATCCCCTGGGCTCCTGCACTATGAAGTACAACCCCAAGATCAATGAACAGGTGGCCGCCTTTGAATCCTTTGTTCGTCTTCATCCCCTGCAGCCGGAAGAGAGTGCTCAGGGAATCCTGACCCTGATGCACGAGCTGCTCGTTGGGCTGTGCGAGGTCACCGGGATGTCCTGGGGTACCCTGCAGCCGTTCGCCGGAGCTCACGGGGAGTTCACGGGGATGAAGCTCTTCAAGGCCTACTTTGAGAAGCGGGAAGAGAGAGGTCGGACCAAGGTGTTGGTTCCGGACTCGGCCCACGGCACAAACCCGGCCTCCGCCCACCTGGCGGGCTTCGAAGTGGTGGAGATCCGCTCCGACAGCAGGGGTCTGATCGCCCTGGAAAGCGTGAAGGATCATCTCGATGAATCCTTGGCCGGTATTATGTTGACCAACCCCAACACCCTCGGGCTGTTCGAAGAGGACATCCTGGAGATTTCCGAAGCGGTCCATCGCTCCGGCGGGCTGTTATACTACGACGGCGCCAATCTCAACGCCATCGTGGGGAAGGTACGGCCCGGAGACATGGGTTTCGACGTGGTGCATCTCAATCTCCATAAGACCTTTTCCACACCCCATGGGGGAGGTGGACCCGGCGCGGGACCGGTGCTGGTCTCCGACACCCTCCTTCCTTTCCTGCCCGTACCCGATGTTGTCAAGCGGGCCGACGGATATCATCTTGAAAATAACCGGCCCGACACGATCGGCCGCCTGTCCGGGTTCTACGGAAATGTGGCCGTAATGGTGAAGGCATATGCCTATCTTCTTACCATGGGTAGTGACGGCCTGGCCAGGGTGGGCGAGTTGGCCGTATTGAATGCTAATTACCTCAAGGAGCGACTGAAGAGGAGCTTCAACCTTCCATACGATAGGACCTGCAAGCACGAGTTCGTTCTTTCGGCACGGCAGCTGAAGGAACGGTTTGGCGTCACCGCTCTCGATGTAGCAAAACGTCTGCTCGACTTCGGCATACACCCCCCTACTATATACTTTCCACTGATCGTGCCGGAGGCGCTGATGATAGAACCCACCGAGACTGAAAACCTTGAAGTTCTGGACCGGTTTGTCGAGGTGATGAAGACGATTCTCCAAGAAGCCAAGGAAAATCCGGAGGTCCTCAGACAGGCGCCCAGCCGTACCCCGGTAGGCCGGATCGATGAAGTTCTGGCCGCCCGTAAACCGGTTGTTCGCTGGCATCCGGAGAACGGGGAATCCTCCGAGAGGGAGGGGCAGCCATGATGCGAACTCCGCTGTACAAAAAGCACGTGTCATTGGGTGCCCGAATGGTCGAGTTTGCCGGTTGGGAGATGCCGGTGCAGTACCCCACAGGGATCGTGGAGGAGCACCTCCGTACTCGAAAGGGTGCCGGATTGTTCGATATCTCCCACATGGGTCGCTTTCTCGTTTCCGGGTGGGGCAGCTTGCCTTTTCTGCAGCACGCTCTGACCAACAATGCAGCCGCTCTGGAGCCGGGAAAGGCCCAGTACACGATGATCCCCAATGAGGGGGGCGGTGCCATAGATGACGCCTACCTGTACTGTTTGCGTGCGCAGGAGTACCTGCTGGTGGTAAACGCGGCCAATCGGGACAGGGACTGGGAGCATCTGCAGTCGATCCGCTCCGGATTACCCGGGCTGGAATTGGTGGATCGCACCGCTGATTTGGCTATGATCTCCCTCCAAGGTCCTGATTCACGTCACATTATGATTTCCTGTTTTGGTGAGGAGGCTCTTCCCGAACCCGGCCGCAACAACCTGACCGCAATATCAAGCAGGGGCTCAGGCCTTACCATCGCCCGTACCGGCTACGCGGGAGAACCTCTGGGTTTCGAGCTCTTCGTGCCTGAAGAATCCGTAGACAGGCTGTGGGACAAATTTCTATCAGCTGGAGCGGCGCCGACCGGTCTTGGTGCCCGGGATACGCTGCGCCTCGAGGCCGGTCTTCCCCTCTATGGGCACGAACTCGGTGTCGATCCGGAAGACCAGGAAATCCCGATCTTTGCCTGTCCTTTGGCCCGCTTTGCCGTGAGCTTCAGCCCTCTGAAGGAACAGTTTCGCGGCAGGCAGCCGTTGCAGGATCAATTCGCAGTTTATAGGAGAATCGTTAAGCGGGATTATTCGAACCTGCAGTCTCTGCCGCGCATTGTGCGGCTGTTCGAAGTTCAGGACAAGGGGATCGCCCGCCAGGGAGCAGCAGTCTTTGTGGAAGATCGGCAGGTCGGCTGGGTAACCAGCGGAACCATGGCCCCGTATTGGATTTTCGAAGGAGAGGGTCTGTGCAGTACTCTGAGCGGTCAGAGAGAGCGGCGAGCCATCGGCATGGCCCTGTTGGATAGTACCGTCGAAGCGGAAACAGAGATCGAGATCGACGTCAGGGGAAAACGGCTAAAAGCTCTGACCGTTCCGTACCTGCTGCGGACGGAAGCCCCTCCCTACGCCCGACCGGTTCTGTGGGGAAAGGGTGAAGAAGTACCCGAGATGGTTGAGCCATCCCTAAGCTATCCTGACAAGGCACGACACCTGCTGCGTAGAAGTATTGACAATACCCAGTGGCGGCAGAAGCGCTGCATCAATCTGATCCCTTCGGAAATGACCCATTCGTCCCTGTCCAGGCTGCTGTCGATCATGGATCCTTCCTTCCGCTACGGCGAGCATAGAAAGATCAAGGCATTCAAAGACGCCGAGGTGTTCTACTATCAGGGCACCGGCTTCATCGATGAGGTAGAGCGGGCCCTGGTCGAGGAGCTGAGACGGTACTTGGGCTGTCGAGAAGTCGAAACCCGGGTGCTAAGCGGCCAGATGGCCAATATGACCCTGTTCAGTGCTATGGTGGACTACCTGAATCGGGATGATCGAAAGAGCGAACCCCGGCGGATTCGATCGATCATGAACAACCACATTATCAAGGGCGGACATCTCAGTGCCCAGCCCATGGGGGCTTTGAGGGATTTTGTGGCCCGGGATCCGGCCAGGGAAGCCCCAGCGGTCATCAACTTTCCCGTCTGTGAGGCCGATCCGTACAGGATAGACACGGCCCAGCTGCGTGGGCTCCTGGAACAACACCGACCCGAGCTGATCGTCCTGGGCAAGAGCATGATTCTGTACCGGGAACCGGTCCAGGAGATCCGTAGGATCGTGGAACGCCTATCCCTCGACACGGTAATCATGTATGACATGGCTCATGTGCTCGGTTTGGTGGGCCCCCATTACCAGGAGCCCTTCGTTGAAGGCGCCGATATCGTTACCGGATCGACCCATAAGACCTTCTTCGGTACGCAGCGGGGAATCCTGGCTGTGAATTGGGCGGAGGAAGACCCACGCTATGAGTTGTGGGAGACGATCCAACGGCGCACCTTCCCCGGCAGTGTGAGCAACCATCATCTGGGTACGCTGCTCGGTCTGCTTATGGCGGCCTATGAGATGAACGCCTTCAAAGGGGACTATCAGAAGGCGGTGATCGGAAATGCCAAGAGTTTTGCCCGGGCTCTGAAGGATGCGGGTCTGAGGGTTGCCGGAGATCCTGAAGTGGGGCATACCGAAACTCACCAGGTGGTTGTAGAGATCGGCTACTGTCAGGGTGTGGAGGCGGCCCGCCGGCTGGAGGAGAACAACATCATCGTCAACTTCCAGGCCTCGCCGAGGGAGGAGGGCTTCACCGCATCCGGCGCCTTGCGTATGGGGGTATCGGAGATGACCCGTTTCGGTATGGAAACGGAGGATTTTCAAACCCTGGCGGAGTTGATCCGGGACGTGGTTATAGACGGAAAATCTGTACAGGATGAGGTTATTCGACTGCGCGGCCGTTTTCAGGACCTACGCTACTGTTTTTCAGATGCACAGCTCGACAGTCAGATCGAACAGCTGCACGGGTTGATCTGAAGTTTTGGTATAGGATTTCTTGGACATTCACATCGATGAAGCGGGGAGCTATGCCCGTCGTCAATGACAAGCATGGGTTTCTGTTACACGCTGCCCTCTACTTCCGTGAGAAGCTTTCGGTCTATTGCCTTCAATATCTTCTCCTGTTTCTTCGTTAGTGTAACAACCGCCTGTATTCTATTTTTTCTGTAGATTCAAAGAATCTAAATCAGCGGACAAGAAGAGCAGCCAGAGGTATATAGACTCCAACCTTTACCAGCACCGCGAGAAGAACATAGATCCAGGGCCGTGTTTCTTCCATCTTTGCCAGTCCCACGCTGATCAGTGCGATTTCCCAGACTGAGATGAGCGCATGGATCAGGGGAGTCATCCCGCGGCCATAGACGTTCAGGCCGATCGTGGTCCAATCCACCAGCCAGGTCACCGGCATCGGGATCAGCAGTCCGAAACCCACGACGTTCAGAATCCAATCGAAGTCGCTCTCCTTCCCCAAGCCCCGCAGAATAAGATGAACCAGAGCGCTGGACAGCAGCCAACCGGCAAGGCCGAAAATGGGGAGAAAGAGAATTTCCGCCGTGTAGTATTGATCGGTAGCTAAAAAGGTGAGGTAGGAAGGATAGAAGGGAGTTCGGTCGAGAAGACGAAGAGCCAAAATCGAGGTCAGAGAAGTAATTACGAATCGAACGATTATAGCCCACAATCCCCAGGAGGGAGCCGGCTTGGGCTGGAGTCTCTTGAAGGCTCGCGACGGGTTGAACAACCCCTGAAACCAGATTCTAATAAACGTCATCATCGTTCTCCATCAAAACGAGGCGCCGGCTTTGGTTGGGTTTAAAGTATAAATCAGACGGCAATTCGGTCAAGGGGACCTTTACCGCTCCTCAAGCTCTTGACCACTCCTGGCTTGATCTGGATGATCACAGACAGGATGTTCAGGGGGAGAATAATGAAGAAATATGCAATTTGTAACGAGCTGTTTGGAGATATGGCTTTTCAGGATTCCTGTTCCCTGCTTCACAAACACGGGTATCACGGCATAGAGATTGCTCCGTTTACTCTGTTTGACGAGCCAGGGAATTTCAGACCGGAGCAGATCAGCGAGATACGTCGTGTGCTGGCAGACCACGATCTGGAGTTTACCGGGCTGCATTGGCTTTTTCTCAAACCCGAGGGATTGCATATCACCACACCGGATGAGACGATCCGCCGTCAATCCTGGGATCATCTCAGGGCGCTGGTGGACCTGGCAGGACAGCTGGGGGGAGGCGTTTTGGTGCTGGGGTCTCCGAAACAGCGCTACAGCGTCGGTATCAGCAGGCAGCAGGCTACGGCCTACCTGGAAGAAGGCCTGCGGTCTCTGGCCGATTTCACCGCCGCGAGGAACTGCACCATCCTGCTGGAGTCTCTGTCCAGCAGCGCCACCGATGTGGTCAACACCATTGCCGAAGCTGAAAGCTCGATCATGAGGATCGGGCATCCGGCGATTCAGGGTATATTTGACTTTCACAACTGTACCGATGAGACCAAGAGATGGGACGAGTTGATCGAAGATCACTTCCCGATCTTCCGTCATGTCCATCTAAACGAGGTCAACGGCAGCTACCCCGGTACGGGGAGCTCGGATTTTCTTCCCGCCTTCAAGAAACTGGAAGAGAAGGGGTATCGGGGTTGGATATCCCTGGAGATTTTTCATGTACCCAAGGACCCCGGTCTGGTACTGAGGGAAACCAGGGATTTTCTCGATCGGATGGAGGAGGCGGTGTAATATATGCTCCGTATCTGCGATCTTCACTGTGACACGGCCCTCCTCTGGCAGGCAGGGAGGTCTCTCGAAGACACCTCCCTGCATGTCAGCCTCCCGTATCTGCAAGAAGGGAATGTCGGGCTTCAGGTGTTTGCCGCTTATGTTCCGGGAACACTGCCTAAAGACCAGGGTTTCTCTTTTGCTTTGCAGACGATCAACCGGTTCAAAGAAGAGATCGAAAAATATTCGTCCAGGATTGCTCTGTGCCGCAACAGTCATGAAGTTGAGGCGGCTGCGGCCCAAGGTAAGATCGCCGCGCTCCTGGCCGTAGAAAACGGAGACGCCGTAGAGAATGATTTGAAAAAGCTGGAGGCATTGTACAAAATGGATGTGCGGCTCTTGACCCTGATTCATTTCAAGAGCAATGACTGGGTGATCTCCTCGAATGACAAGACGCCGAACTTTGATGGTCTTTCCGGATTTGGAGAAGAAGTGGTAGCGGCGATGAATGATTTGGGGATGATTGTTGATGTTTCCCACGCTCACGATCGGACGGTGGAGAGAGTTCTTGCACTCAGCCGAACTCCGATTGTGGCCTCCCACTCCTGTATGTATGGAATCTGTCCGATCCCGCGAAATATAAAAGACGATCTGATCCGCGGTATTTCTGCCGGCGGAGGTGTTGTCGGAGTGGCCTTTCAGCCCGCCTTTCTGGATTGCGCATTCAGGGAGATCGCGGAAAAAAGAGGCAAGGATGTGTTTTCCGAGCTCGATCGTTTGACGAGACGGGCAGGGGCTGATGGCGCCAAGCTAGGTAGGGCCTGGATGAAATTTGCGAAAAATTTCAAGAACATGATGGCATCAGAAAAAGTCCCCCTCGAAAAGCTCCTCCAACACATTGATTACCTCGTCGATCTGGTCGGGGAGGATCATGCCGCCTTCGGCTCGGATTTTGACGGCATCCCCGACACACCCGTGGGTCTGGAGGATTGTAGGGGCTTCGTCAACATTATGGAAGGGCTGCGCCTACGCGGCTATTCACGGAAGCGACTGGAGAAGATCTGCTGGTCCAACTTCTTGCGCGTGTTCAAAACCGTATGCGGATAGAGGACTGCCCCTTCGGTGCATTCTCTCACTTGCCGCTACTCCCCATCGGTAACAAGCCCGTTCTTTGACCGATCTTTATTGTGCTTCTTGTTCCGATACATCGATTTGTCCGCCTGTACGAGAAGCTCGTTGAGAGATACTGGATTCTGAGGATCAAAGATGGCCACTCCCATGCTGATGTAGAATGGGTATGGCCTCTTCACCCGGCGAATAAAGACTTCAAGATTTTCTTTCAGTCGTCTGAAGAGTACGTCCGGATTTATTTCAGGTTTCTCTGTAACGAGGACCACGAACTCATCCCCGCCGATACGGGAATGAATGTCGGATTCCCTGAAACTTTGCCGCAGTATTTGGGCAGCATCCACTAAAGCCCGGTCCCCTTCCTGGTGTCCGAAGCGGTCGTTTATCCCTTTTAGCCCGTCCAAATCTGCGGAAACGAGAAGCATGCTCCGGCGAGTCCTAGCTGCGATCTTGATCTGCTGCTCCGCCAGGATGAAGAATCCCCTCCGGTTGTACAGTCCGGTAAGTTCGTCGGACAGGGATAGCGCCCGCAGCTCTTCCAATACCCGCTGTCTGTCCTGAAGGTACAGGGTCGCTCTGGACACGCTGATAATCACGGCGATCAACAGAACCGCTGCTATCCCGAAGAGCACAACCGAAGACAGGTTGATCAAATTCTTGAGTTTCTGCTTCTCGGTGCTTATATCGTAGTAGATCTCGAAAACACCGATCAGTTTCCCCTCCCGGATGATCGGGACATAGGTTTCAACCACGTCCGTATTCATGTACCGGTTCTCCAATGACGCGCCGCCCCGCTCCACCTGTTCGGCCAGAACCTTCGGGTCAGCAAGCATCTGACGGAAATACGGATCCTGATTCACCTCGCCTATCTCTTCGGGTTTGCTGGAATAGAGGATCTGTCCGGATGGTGAATAAATAACCAGCCGGATAAAATGGGCGTCCCGCTCGACTTTCCGGATTTGATCGATCGTCTCCTTGCTCAGTGAGCCGGGCTCTAATTCCTGGTCGTCCACGATGATCAATGCGCTGAAGTATTTTGTAATTCCCACCGCTTCATTCACGGTAAACTCTTCGAGGAGTCGGATGATGTTCGGGTATTGGTGAAAGAGCGTGAACAAGGGGAACAGAACGATCGTGATGATTGACACTACCACGATGACCCTGAGAAAAGTGGGTCTGGAGTAGGTAATTCTGTCAACGGTGTCGAGCTTCATCTTTGCTTTCAACATACCCTACCGCGACAGGTGCAGGCAACCAGGATTTCGCCAAACTCCGTCACTTCAGCTGGGTGAGCTCGGTTAGCACCTTAGCCGAAGATCTGGGGTGAAGGAAGGCGATCCGGCTGCCGCGAGCCCCGGAGCGGGGTGTCTCGTCAATCATTCGGATCTGTTTACCTTCTAGCTCTGCGATCTGTTTTTCGATATCATCCACCTGATAGGAGATATGATGCATCCCCTGCCCACGCTTCTCGATGAACGCGGCGATCGGACTGTCGGCGTCAGTTGGCTCGAGGAGCTCTATGTTCACCTCTCCGACGCGAAATACCGCCAGGCGTGCCTTCTGGTCTTCCACAACTTCTGTTCCCCTGTATTCCAACTTCAGCACGTCCCGGTAGAAGGGGATATTTTCCTCCAAAGAGCGGACCGCGATGGCGATATGGTTAATTTGTTCGATCACCTCTCCCCTCCTTTAGGAAGTTCTGGATCTGCTTGTTGATCAAAGCGTACGGACATGCCTTGCGTCTGTATAGGGTGTCTGTCCAATCCGGAAGCTGTTTTGAAACCTCGATGCGAACGTCCATCAGCCGGTGGATTTTACGGCTCAGCACTCCCATTAGCTCCCTCTCCAGACGGAATCGGCGTTTCTGTTCCAGTTTGCCGGAACGAGCGATCTCACTCCGGTGGGCAGCGATTGCCTCCCGTAGCAACCCAATTCCCTCGCCGTTTGTGGCGCTGGTCATGACAATCGGGTTGATCACGGTATCTTCTCCGGGGTTCTTGAAGCTCAAGACGTACTCCACTTCCATCCGCAGCTTATCCGCCCCAGGCATATCTTTCTTGTTGATGATGAAGATGTCTCCTATCTCCATCACTCCGGCCTTCATGGCTTGAATTTCGTCACCCGTGCCCGGCATAAGGACCAGGAGTACGATATCAGAGAGCTCTACGATCTTTATCTCGGTTTGTCCAACGCCGATCGTCTCGATGAAGATCGTGTCGTAGCCTGCGGCGTCCAAGACTTTGAGAACGTCTCCCGTAGCGGCGGCTACGCCACCGAGAAATCCTCGGGAGGCCATGGAGCGGATGAACACTCCAGAGTCGGTGGCGTGCTCTTGCATGCGCAGACGGTCTCCCAGGATAGCCCCCCCGGAAAAGGGCGAGCTGGGGTCTATGGCGATTACCGCTACCTTGTGTCCGGATCGGCGTTCCAGGGTGATCAGCCTGTCGACCAGGGTACTCTTGCCGGCACCGGGACTTCCCGTCACTCCCAGGATCAGAGCACGACCGGTGTGCGGGAACAGGGAGTCCGCCAAAAGTTCTGCCTCCGGCTCGAAGTCTTCGATCAGCGAGATTGCCCGGGCAATAGCCCGCACATCCCCGCGGCGAATGTCATCGACCAGATTCATGCTCTAAGAACTCGACGATCTGTTCTGTGCTCGTGCCCGGGCCGAAAACGGCCTGCACCCCCTTTTCTTTGAGCGAGGGGATATCTTCCTCCGGGATGATTCCCCCGCCGATGACCTTGATCTCCTCCGCACCGTTCTCCTTGAGCAGGTCCACTACGCGAGGAAACAGTTCGTTGTGGGCTCCGGAGAGAAGACTCAAACCCACGAAATCCACGTCTTCTTGGATTGCGGTCTGCACGATGGCTTCCGGGCTCTGGCGGATCCCGGTGTAGATGACCTCGTAACCCTCGTCCCGAAGCGCACGGGCTATGAACTTTGCACCCCGATCGTGTCCGTCCAGACCGGGTTTGGCAATAAGGATTCTTGTTTTCTTACTGGGCATCCTCGTCTCCTCAAAGCACAATGGTTTCCTTGTGCTCGCCGAACTCATCTCGAAGCACCCGGCAGATCTCCCCCAGAGTGGCGTACTCCCGCACCGCCTCGAGAATCAGGGGCAGTAGATTCACATCATCCTGCTTCGCTCCTTGTCGCAGTGCAGAGAGACTGTTCTGTACACGGGAGTTGTTGCGGCTGCGCTTTACCTGAGAAAGCTTGTCCGTCTGTACCTGCCGGATCGCCGGATCGACTCGCAGAAGATTTGCCGGTCTCTTTTCTTCCATCTGAAACTTGTTGATCCCGACCACCACCCGTTTACCCTTTTCAATATCCTTCTGGGTGCGAAAGGCGGCTTCCTGAATCTGTTTCTGGACGTAGCCCTTCAAGATGGACGGCACCATACCGCCGAGGGCTTCGATCCTGTCGATATACTGCCAGACCTCGATTTCGATGCGATCGGTGAGAGCCTCAACGTAGTACGAACCGGCCAGGGGATCCACGGTAGATGTTACCCCGGACTCATAGGCCAAGACCTGCTGGGTGCGTAGGGCCAGGCGCACCGATTCCTCCGCAGGCAGAGCCAGAGCTTCCTCCCTGCTGTTGGTGTGCAGGCTCTGAGTTCCTCCCAAGACCGCGGCCAGGGCTTGGATTGCCACGCGTACGATGTTGTTGTCCGGCTGTTGGGCGGTCAGGGTCGAACCACCGGTCTGGGTGTGAAAGCGCAGCATCATTGACTTGGGTTCTGTCGCGTTGAACCGCTCCTTCATGATCCGAGCCCAAATTCGACGGGCAGCTCGGAACTTCGCTACCTCTTCCAACAGATCGTTGTGGGCGTTGAAGAAAAATGACAGCCTGCCGGCAAAATCATCCACGCTCAGCCCCGCCTTGAGCGCAGCACGAACGTACTCTATGCCGTTGGCCAAAGTGAAGGCTACCTCCTGGGGGGCGTCGCTGCCGGCTTCCCGGATGTGGTACCCGGAAATACTGATCGTATTCCACTGAGGTACCTCCCGGGTGCAGTAGGCGAAAACGTCGGTGATCAGGCGCATCGAAGGGGCGGGCGGAAAGATATAGGTGCCCCGGGCGATGTATTCCTTGAGGATGTCGTTCTGGATCGTACCCCGCAGTTTGTCTTTCCCAATCCCCTTTTTTTCGGCTACTGCGATGTACATGGTCAGGAGGATCGCCGCCGGAGCGTTGATGGTCATGGACGTGGAAATCTTGTCCAGGGGAATATCGTCGAAGAGGACTTCCATATCTCTCAAGGTGTCGACGGCCACACCGACTTTGCCTACCTCTCCTTCTGCTTGAGGATCATCGGAGTCATAGCCGATTTGGGTGGGCAGATCGAAGGCTACCGAAAGACCCGTCTGCCCCTGCTCCAACAGAAACCTGTATCGCTGATTCGATTCTTCGGCGGTGCCGAACCCGGCGTATTGGCGCATGGTCCAGGGCCGGCCTCGGTACATGGTAGGCTGCACTCCCCGGGTGTAGGGGTAGCGGCCGGGAAATCCCTGTTTTTCCAGGTATTCCTCTACGGAGAAACTTTCAGGAAGGTACAGGCGTTCGACAGGTTTATCCGATCCGGTAACGAACTCTGGTTTGCGTTCCGGGTATCGGCTGATCACCTTCCGGACGATTGTTTCTTCCCATTCCTTTTTTTGCTTCTTCAGTTCTTCTGGCAGCGGCACGGTTTTCCCCTTCTTCCACGCTTGACAAGGTGTTGTCAGTACTCCAGGCTGTCCCCGATCAGCAGTACTCGAGCCTTCCGACCGCCTGACTGCACTTTCTTGACGAACTCCTCCGGTTCCACGTCGATAACATCGAAGGTCTTGAAGTGCATGGGGATGTACATCCCGGCCTGAAGAAACTCAGCCGCCTTAGCGGCATCATCGATTCCCATGGTGAAGTTGTCCCCGATAGGGAGGACCGCCAGGTCGATATTGTTCATCTGGCCGATCAATTTCATGTCGTAGAACAGTCCCGTGTCTCCCGCATGGTACAGGGTCTTTCCATCCATGGTGACCAGAAAGCCGCAGGGACTTCCTGTGTAGGTGCCGTCCGGGGCGACCGAACCGTGATGGGCAATGGTTAGTTTTACCCGCCCAAAGGGAAAATCATGAGCTCCGCCGATATGCATAGGATGAATTTCGGTACCCTGGCCGGCGCAGTAGATCGCCAGTTCGTTCGGGGCTACGATGGTGGCGTTGTTGGCTTTGGCGATTTCGATACCGTCACCGAGATGGTCATTATGCCCGTGGGTCAGGAGGACGTAATCCACTTTGATCTCCTCCGGCCTGGCCGTAGCCAGAGGATTTCCCGACAGAAAAGGATCGATCACGATTCGTGCTTTGGATCCTTCCAGGGTAAAGGCCGCGTGTCCCAAATAGGTTAAACGGGGCATGAAATACTCCTTTCCAAACGTTTTAATGGCTTGTCTCTCCTTCACTATACGCAAGTTTCTGTTTGAATCTCAAGGGCACAGGGAGTCCGGAGGTTTCCGGCGGTTCCGCGGGACCCCTGTTCCAGGAGGCCCCGTCGAGAACCGGATATATCGAGTATATCGAGGAACTCGAGAAGAGAGCCTTCCAGGATCCGGATGACGAGGCGATTTGGAGGGAGTTTGGCAATGCCTACTTCGACCGCGATCAATACCCCGAGGCTATCGATGCCTACCGGCGTTCTTTGGAGATCGATCCGGGGAATGCGAATGTGTGGACCGATATGGGAATCATGTACCGCCGGATCGGGGAGTTCCGGAAGGCTGTTGAGGCCTTTGACAGAGCCGTGGCGGAAGATCCTTTGCATCAAATGTCCTGCTTCAACAGCGGTATCGTGCTATTCTACGATCTCGACGACAGGGTTGAAGCGTCTCAGTCCTGGGATGAGCTGGTCAAACTAAATCCCAACTTCCGCACCCCTACTGGTCAGACGATTGTCCAAATGATGAACGGCCTGTGCTGAATCCCGACGCAGTATGGCGACGCCCGGCCGGTTTCGTGTAAATGATAGGGAAAGTTATAATTGGCCCTCAGGCGAATTGTCAACAGGGAGGCATAAGCATAAGATCACAGCTTGGTCCTTACGGTCTCCTTCGGCTGAGGCCTTGAGAAGTGGAGGATTGTCGGCTGTTAGTGCTACTGCGGATCTACTGTTCACCCCGGGGAGAAGATTGGAGGTAGTAGGCTAGCCTGGATTCCCACAATGACAAGTTAGCCTAACGAACACTGGTTTTATAGAC
>CAZBXU010000021.1:0-2522 GCA_964495755.1 uncultured Spirochaetaceae bacterium
GCTCGCTCACGGAGCTGAAGCTCTGGGCCCCGAAGGGCGTCCCATACAACGTCGAGAAACCCTTGCTGGCATAGGCGGCACTCTCCCGAAAATTGAGGTCATGAACAACCGGATGTCCGCCCCAACTGACCAGCTCCCCTGGAAGACTGAGTTCCAGATCGAGAGTGGCCCCCGCCCCTATGGAGCCTATCGGATCGGTGAGATGCAGTTCATCGAGGTAAAGAGTGCCGGAATTGGCGTTCGTCAGCTCGACGGTGAACAGGCTTAAAGATTCATAGCTTCCGTCTATCGTCACGGAAGCGCCGACCACTTCCGCTCCGTTTTGATAAACTTTTCTGTCGTCCAATGAAACCCGTATCTCGCTCCAGCTGTCACTAACAATCGGGGCAACACTCCAATCGATCCCTTTTCCATCCGGGTCTGTCAGGGCAAAATTAAGGGAGGTGCCGTTGGCCGCGGGCATCCGGAAGTAGTAGACGATGTTGCGGTATTCGATCCCTTCGGTTTGAGTTTCGGTGTATCCCCGCACCTGCCAGCTGTCTCCGGCTCCTCCTCCGCTCCACTCGATCGCCAGGACTTTTTGCGTTTCTCCATAAGGATGAAAAATATCCTCCACTTCGGGATGCGCCGTCTCGAGTCCTTCAGGACGGGGTGGCGGCATCTCCCACTCTTCGATTTCCCGTACCGTAGCCTCAAGGGACGGCGCCGACACGTCTATAAAAAATCGACTGCCCGACAGGGAAATTCGGTCGATCAGGAGCCGCCCATCTAAATCTGTTCCACCGGACCGCACCACGATGAGGCGAAGACTGCGAACTCGTTTGAGTCTCCTCTTTTCGTCACTGCTGAACGCGTAGCTGAATACGGTCCAATCTCTGCTGTCTGTAATGCTGTCGATAGGCAGAGAAACGATGTTTGGAATCGCAGCGGTATCATCAGAATCGAGAAGGCTGTTGCCATCTATATCCTCGCTGTCGATGCGATTGTTGCCGGTATTCTTCGGACTGCTTCCCACCCTCAGCGTCGCACCGGCATTGACGTCGGTGAAAGAAAATCCACTCGCGCTCGCAGAAAGCTCCTCATCCAGGATTCCGTCCTCGTCAAGATCTTCACCGATATCTCCCAGCTGAAGATACACCGTATAGTTGCTGGTGGCATCCGTGCCGGTGGTGCGGTAGGACAATGAAACGCCCTGGAGCGACGACAGATCGGTGACCCCGCCGCCGGATATCACAGGTATCTGCACGCCAACCCATTCATTGTTCGCCAGCTCGAAATCCAACACCAAACTCTCTCCCGAGCTTTGTCCTTCCGAACTCCCCGCTGTGAGGTAGGGACCCGGCTTCGATCCGGTAGCGTATGGGTAAGCGGTAAAGGAGGTCCAGGTGTACGGCATCAATACAGAAGTGCCGAGAATGCCGTAGGAGCGATAGTCCTTGTAGAGCAGCTTGCCTCGATTCGATTTATCAACAGCGACCGGTAGAAACGGGCTGTCATTTGCGGGCGGTGCTGCCGGGTATGCCGTGTATTCGGACAGAGGGATATTGAGTCCCGCAGATTCCATTCCGAGCAGTCTCATAACCCCCGTGGTATCGGGATTCGTGTAGGCTCCACCGATACTCGCTTGATAGCTCAGCGGACCGATCGTGCCATCAATTCCAGCGGACAGAACCACACTTCCCGTTCGGGTATATGCTTCGTCGGTGTAGGATCCGGGAAGGAAGTTCCAGCGAACCCCCGTGGCCAGCTGCAGGCTCAAGGCTTCGCTGAAGGTCAGGGTGTTGCCCCAAGCGAAGAGGATATCCCCATTGTTTGCGAACGAGGACTTCCGACGAAAACTCACGACCAACCGATCATCTGGAGCAATCTCTGTTAAGAAATTGATCACCCCCTGTTGGTAATTCACGTCATATCGGGTTTCCGTGATTCCGTTGCGCAGGATTTGCACGGATCCGGGAACCACATCGGATCCGATCCGGTACCCGCTCACCGGTGTCAGCTCACTTACGAGGATTTCGTAGTCCACGTAACCGGGTTTCGAATCAGCCAAGGGGCCGTAGAGCAGATTAGCAGGATCGAATGGAGGCGACGGTTTCGCGGCGTCAAGAAAGGGATATTGATTCCGGAAGTTGTTCCTTAAACCCGGATCCGGCTTGTAGTACCCTTGGATATAATCATCCGCGGGAGCAAAGCGAAACTCGACATCTGTGGAGACTGTTGCGCTTAGAATACCTTTCCGAACCACTGATACCCTGAGTCGGGCCAGATCCTCCGGTACCAGACCATCCAGGGAATAACCCGAGAGGATCTCAAAGGGGGAGAACTCACCGGGTTGGTACAAACGCAAACAGGTCTTCGCGTCAACAGCGACCTGACGTTCGTCCAAATCCTGGCCTAGGTAGTCTGTTCCAAGTCCCCACTCGAATTTCTCTGCAGTTTGTGCAAGATCTATTTTGTCCTCGGTCGAGTCTTTGCCAGCCAATGCGCCGCCACCAAGAGGAGCGTCACCAAGTGTATTCGGC
>CAZBXU010000021.1:2622-15091 GCA_964495755.1 uncultured Spirochaetaceae bacterium
GTCTTTGCCAGCCAATGCGCCGCCACCAAGAGGAGCGTCACCAAGTGTATTCGGCCCTTTCGTATAGAACACCAGAACACCACCGTCCGTCGCCTCTTTAAGAAACACCGTCCCGTTTTCGCTGTTCAGCACAGCATCGTCCACCGTGGCCAGGCGGTAGCTCCTACCGTCGTCCCCGGAATAAGGGCCATCCGGGTCCTCGAGGTAGACCTCGAGGCTGCCCACGTCCACATCGGCGTCGGGGAGCTTGAAGAAGCGGCCCTCTATGTACTCATCTAGGGCAATCACCTGCTCGGAAACCAGATTGCCGCCAATGAAGGTCAGGCTGTCCTGCTCGTTGTTGTCGTAGCGAAGCAGCAGCTGATGCTCGCTCATCCCGGTACCTAGAACAGCCTCGGCTCCGAGAGAGGACAGACCAGGTTCGGGTACATCTATGAAGGGGAAGGGATCGATGCTGATATCCCTGCTTCCGATCAGCAGGCGCTTGAGGAACTCTTCCTCAGCTCCCATATATCCCATCAGGATGTAGTTCTGATCGAAATAAGTGTAGTCCTTCTCGAGGAAATCACCGATGACAGAAGCTTCTATGAAAAAGCGGTTGAGCAGCCAGACGGAGAAGGTCAGGTCGGGAAGCTGCTGAAAAACCTGACCTGTATCGAGGCCCGGAAAGGGTGATAAAACCAGCTCCCCCTCCGGACCGATCAGCAGACCGAAACCGCCGAACAGGGACGCCCGCCAGGTTCCTTCCAGAAAAAAATCCACCTCGGCATCGCCGATATCCAATTCGAATAAAGCCTCCGGCGCTTCGCCGCCGGGGTCCCCGCTCGTATCAGGGGGAAGCTCTGCATCAGAGGCCACCTCCGGCTCTGAACCGTCTTGCGAATCGGGGCTTATCTCATCCTGCGCATTCAGTGTATAGTTAGCGGACAAGAGAAGAGCTAAAAGCAAGCAGGATAAGAGAATAGTCCTCACAGCCAATAAACGTATCACAATCGCATGGTAAAAAAAACATTGGGAAAGAATCGAGAGCGTAACCGAGAATAGTAACGATGGACCCTACCCTAGCCCGGGCGGCAGCCTTCATCAATCATCTGCTGGCCAATCCGGCTCTGAACAATCTGAACGCGCTGCAGAAAGAGGAACAGATCCTCCAGTTCTTGAAAAGCAATGCCCAGAGCCTGGTCCCGACCCTCTCCTCCCCTCAGTTCTTTCCGGGCAAGGGCTGGAACGAGATCCTGCAAGTGCTCAACACCGCCTTAATGCAGGAAACGGACAAGGCGCTGGGTCCTCAGATAGAGGATCTGATCCTGCGGAAGATATCATTTTCCTTTGTCGCTGGAATACAACCCCATCGTATTCCCGAAGAAAAATGCCGGGACGAGTTGTCGGAGCTCATCCAGCGGCTGCTGCAGAAACCGGAAGCCCGTAAGGCCCTTTCCGGTCCACTGACCACGATTCTTGGCGGTTTGGTCGGCCGCTATTTAGAGAAGTGCTTCGATGCCCGCCAATACGTACACTTCGAGCTGACCAAGGTTCAGCGTCTCCGCCTGGAAATCGAAAACATCGAGCATTTGGTGCATGTCACCCTCCTTTTACGGCCCAGCGTGCAGCTGTTCACCGTAGGACGGGGAAGTACGGGTGAGGACATCGAGTCCGCTCTGGTTAAAACCCAATTCGCCCAAACTGTATTGGACAGTATGAAGGGACAGCTGAAGATCCTTCCTACGGCGCTTATTCGCGGCGGGTTGTTCAGCAACGTGTCCTTTCAGGAAGATCCACAGATCGACGCCACTGCCCGAATCGCCGCAATTTTTTCATCCCGGGCAAAGAACTACAAACCGATCGCCCGGGTGGATCGAGGGGCCAACACGCCGGATCGAAGCTGGTTCAGCGTTGCCCGGCGGAACTACAAATACTACGGTTTTGATATCAAGATGCTCGATGAGTTCTATAAGATCGCTTCGGAGAACGGATGGTAAGGCTACTACTATGAATGATGCAAAATATCCAGACAGTGTGACGGGAACGCAAAGCTCCAGGGGAGCAGTTACATCATTTCTCGAATCCCTGGTCATCGCGGCGATTTTGCTTGTACTCGTTCAAACCTTCTTGGAAGATTTCGCAGTGCTTTCAGGATGGAATGTAGAGATCCGGAACAAGATCCTTCTGGCAGGATTTTTCTTCGATCTGTTCTTCACGATTGAGTTTCTGACCAGGCTGTACAACGCGATCATGGAAGGCAGAGTCGGCCGCTACTTTTCTGTGGAACGTGGCTGGATCGATTTACTAGCCTCGGTGCCCCTGCTGATGTTCAACTCAGGGCCTTTTGCCCTGACGCTGCTCACCGGCCAGGGCATCGCAGTCGGATTGGGGGGAATCTTGAATCTGCTTAAGGTGATCAAGGCGATTCGGATAGCCCGAATCCTGCGTTTCCTTCGTATCGTCAAGATCTTCCGCAGAATCAAGAACGTTTCTTCCCCCATGGCCCAGAGGCACGTAGCCTCGATTACTGCGATCAGCGTCACGATTGTGGTACTATCCCTGCTGTTCTTTACCGTGTTTTCTTCCAGCCTGAAATTGGACGGATTGGACACCGCTTTTGCAGAACAGCAGGAAGCCGTAGCCGAACATCTGGATGAAAACAAAGACGACCCGGCGGATTTCGTATTCGCCCTGCAAACCATTCGGGAGACGTACCCAAGTCTTCTGATTGTGAAGTACCGGGGCCAGTCTCTATACTCCCGTTACTCCGACTCCTACTACCAGGAGTTCTTTGCTCCCGGCGATTACACCTACCTGCGGAAGAATGATTTGGAGCTGTTCTTCGATCAGCGTCCCTACGTCAGTCAGCTCTCTCGGGAAAGCATTCTGTTTTTTGTGATTGTGGTCCTCATTGTGCTGGCCTACCTGCTGATCTACAGCCCCCACTTCGCCCTAACCGTCAGCGATCCCATCCACGTGATGCGTAGAGGTCTAGAGGAGACGAACTACAACCTGGAGGTGAAGATTCCGCAGAAATATAAAACCGATGACGTATTTCAAATGGCGGCACTGTATAATGAGAAATACCTGCCCTTGAAGGACCGAACACAGAACAAGGAAGGACAGAGCCTGATAGAGCTGGATATGGCGGATGTATCACACATATTTCCCGAAGAGGAGGAGAGTTGATTTGTGGTCATCTCCGTACTGCACTTCGTCCTCGACCTACCGGATATTGCCTCGATCAAAGAAAAGCGCCAAATCGTTCAATCGGTTAAGCACAGGCTTCAAAATAAATTTAAAATTTCCGTGGCGGAAGTCGATCTTCAGGATTCCTGGCGCTTCGCTGAGATTGGCGCAGCTGTAGTCTCGAACTCCAAACAGTACGGCGAATCGGTACTGCACAAAACCCTGCAGTTTGCTGAAAACTTCGTTCCGGGAAGGATTCGAGACATCAGTATTTTCTCTGAAATTTACTGAAAACCTCAAAAAGACGGGTCAGGAAGGCTCCCGGCCGCTGATTTCCAACAGATCCGTCAGCGCAAGGATGCAGAGAGCGAACTCCCGGAGGCTATCCTTCAGGGCGCGGTAGTTCAATCCCGTATAGTACAACTTGGTGAATAGAGAAAAGGCGATCTCCTCGTCCGTCGATTGCAGGTTGATGTAGCAGCCGAACTCGTAACTTAACTTCAGCATCTCTTCCAGGTGGGTCTTCACGTACTCAACCATGGAGGGGGAGAAAGAAAACGTATAGGCGATTTCGACGAATCGGCTGGTTCTGTCAATGAAAAAACCGCCCTGCATTCCTTCCTCGTTTTCAAAGCCCGCTGAATAGGTTTCTTCCGAACGCTCTGTCTGGTGCAACTTGTATCCCAATTCTTTGAAGAGGACTCTGACTCTGCGAATTCGCTCCTCCATCACCTTTGAGTTCTTCATAGACACCTTTGCTTCTTCTCCTTGCTGTTCACCAGCCCGCGGCCAACCGATCTGCCAGCATCCGTGGCAATCCGGCGGCAATAATTTTCCGCTGAACCGTTTTAATGGGAAACGGGACTCTATACTGGTAGTATACCATTGTCTCCTCGTCGATCACACCGAAGGAAGCCAGGGGAACTCTATCCCGGGGCTGGCCGACAGAACCCGGATTGATCAGGTAGCGGCGTTGTGGATCCAGGGAAAAACGCTCGGGGGGAGTTAAGGTCCGGCCGGCCTCCTCGATGATCAACGGAACGTGGGTGTGACCAAAAAAACAGATCTTGATGCCTTCGGTGTTCTCCTTCACATAGTTGAAACTGCGATCCACGTCGGCCCGCCCCGTGATATACAGGTCTTCATCCATCGGAGATCCGTGACAGAGCAGATAGCGATCCAGGACGACCCGAGGTCCCTCCGGAAAGGAATCGAGGATCTCGAGGCTTTGCGCGCTTAGTGCGTCCCGTGTCCAAAGGATCGCAGCCCTGGCTACCTCGTTGAACCAACTGAGATCCTTGGGATCGGCCACCGCTTTGTCGTGGTTACCCCGTACAGCCAGATCCGTCAACTCGGCCAGCCGGCGAACACAATAGTCGGGATCGGCATTATATCCCACCGCGTCTCCAAGGTACAGTATGGAGTCGACCGCCAAATCCTGGAGAGTCCGTTCCACTTCCCGCAGGGCTTCTCTGTTTGCATGCACGTCGCTGAGAATGGCGATTCTCATTCGGCTTTCATTTTAGTTCAACAACCCACTGCGGTTCAACCGACCTCAAGGCAGATAGTCCTTATTGATCCGCCACGGAGCATTGTACAGATTGTCTTTGACGTGCTTGTTGACCCTTTTGACCTGTTTGATCAGATCTTTGAAAAACTCCCTCTGGTTATCCGGCTTGCGGGGACAATTTATGCTGAACACGGGCAGGGGATAGACCTTCATCAGCCGAATCACCTCTCTTTCCTCCACCTCGCACATCGGCCGGATGATCTTGAACTTTCCATCGAAGAAATCTTGAACCGGCAGCATCGTGGCGAACTCGCCTTTGAAGAACAGGTTCATCAGCGTGGTTTCGATAACGTCGTCCAAGTGATGACCGACGGCGATTTTTGATATTCCCAATCTCTGGGCTTCCCGAAAAAGAATCCGTTTGCGATTCCTCGAGCAGATATAGCAGTTAAAACTCTTTTCATAGGACGTCGGGAATATGCTCGCTTCGACGATTCGACAAGGGATCTTCAGACTCTCCATAAACTCGAGCAAACGCTTTCGGTTCTGCTCGCCCGCCGGAAACTCCCGCCAGTCGATGAACAGACCGTGGATCTCGTAGTCTATCGGCACCCAACTCTTTCGTATCGAGAGAGCAAGACTGAGGGCAAGGGAGTCTTTTCCGCCGGAGACACTGATCAGGATCCCCTCGCCGTCTTCGATCATCCGATGCCTGTTGATTCCCCTGCCCACCCTTTTTGTGAAGACATTTATCCGTTGGGTAGCTTGTGGAGACAATACAGGGGTGGGCATAGATCTACTGCAGTCCCTTCGACAGAACGCCCTTGGCGCCGATCTTGGCGAGAGCGTCGATCAGATCCTCCCGGCCCTCTGCAAACAGGGAAATCGTTCGCAGTGAATTGACGAAAGCTCGAACGCTGTCCCGGTTGAACACACTCCGGGAACGGTCATACGGAATTACAGTGCCTGTATCCGCTTGCAGTACGGGCAGATGTACTTCGAAATTGATCGGTTCGGGCACATCGATAATAAGGCTTTCCAAAGGCAGCTTTCGCCTGAGAAGTTTCTCCACTTCTCTGCCGAGATCCTCTTCAAAGCCGAGACGGTTATGAACGTCCTGGAGGTGAAGATGCACGCTGTTCTTGGCGTCGAAGGGAACGCTGGCCACCAGCTTGAACAGCCGCCGTTCGGTAACCCGGCGGATCAGGTGGAACGGGGGAAAAGCGTGTTTTTCGGTCAGGGAGGAAAACTCATGATCATCCAGCCAGTACAGGTCCTGCTGTCGAAGCACATTCTCCCTCAGGGCCAGGAGCACTGCTTTCTTGATCATGGCTGTGGCAATACGCACCGTTTTGTGCCAGTATACGGTTTTGTACATCAGGTATTTGGAAAACAGGATGCTTTCCACGGCGCTCAATCCCTTTTCCGTCACCGCCATACCATCGGAATGAGGCCGGATCTCGGCCAGGACGAAATCGACATCCTGGGTGCCATGGGGAACACCGCAGAAATAGGCATCCCGATTTAGATAGTCCAATTTATCCGGGTCAAGAACTCCCGACAGGAGATTGCGAAAAAAACTCACCCCTCCTGCCCCGTGGTAGGACAACGTCGGATCCACAATCGCGGCCACCAGCTCCGGATCCGTGCCGACCTCTTCCTTTATCAATTTCGAAAGGTCCGCCTGCAGAATCCGCTCGGCGGTCAGAGATTCATGGCTGCGGAGCTCGAGATCTTTGAGGGAGTGAGCATAGGGGTAATGGCCAAGATCATGCAAGAGAGCGGCACATAGAAAGGCCTTCGTACTCTCCAGGGACAGATCCCTCGCCATGGAAGTACCGGCTGTGAAAAGATGGAGCATCATTCGCCGGGACAGGTGGAACACTCCGAGGCTGTGGCTCAAACGGGTATGGGTTGCACCGGGATACACGAGGTAGGTAGGTCCAAGCTGTTTTATCCGGTTCAGCTTTTGAAAAGCCTCGTGCGAAGCGATCTTCAACAGCCCTCTGGATAGGGGGATATTTCGCCATACGGGATCCTTTACCGGTTCGGTGTAGTCCCGGACGAGATGATTGAATATATTGGAAATCGAGTCCATGATCGCCTTACTATAATCTAATAGCAACGACTCCTGCAAACCACCCGCAGGATCTACTGTTTGACGAATTCGACGTATTCTGATAAAAAAAAGTGTGAAACGTTGGTCTGTGCTCTTGATTATTCTACTTTTTTCTACTATCTCCTGCGCACGAAAGGATGATCAAGCAGAATCTAAGATCGAAGAGACGCCAAGGCCGACTGAGAAATCAGAGGAAGGGGACACGGGAAAGGTTCTCAGCAAGCGGGAAATCACCCTAACTGAGTCAAAACCTGCAGCAGGGGAGCCGCCGGCCGCTGCCGCGCACCCGGAGCAACAGCGTCTTCTGACCCTGGAATCCATTCAAGTATTGCCGGAGGATTTCAAAATCGGACCTCTGGCAAATCTGGTGGGGATCGATCGAAGCACCCAAGAGATGGTTTCCGTAGCAACCCGTTTTCTGGGCGGATTGCAGGAGGGAACCGTGGCGATGGAAACGCTGCACAACAGCGTGCGCGAGGAGCTGACGAATTCGCTCCACTACTATCTCAATCAAGAACTGATCCCTATCACCTACCGCATCGGCGCCATTACCACACAATCCCAACAAGGAAGTGATCAGAATCCGCCTCTAGGCCAGCAAAAAACAGCCTGGATGAATATCCGCCTGTTCGGATCTCCCGGCGTATGTGAAGGGGAACTGTACCTTGAAAACTCCGGTGGAAGGTGGTACATCTCTGATCTCCAGACCAACTTCGAGCTGCTGAAGCGGGCTTATTCCCGAGAACAGGAAAAGTACTACCCTTCAGCCTACGGATGGGGGATCCAATAGCATGAACCGCGAGGAAGCAATTCAGTTGGTAGACCAGTACGTCCATAGCGACTGGCTGAAGAAGCACAGCCTGGCCACGGCTGCGATCATGGAGCGACTAGCCGGGCGTCTCGGGGGCGATCCCGATACCTGGTGGATTATAGGCATGATCCACGATCTGGATTTTGATATCACCCAGGATCCCGCTGTGCACGGGCGAAAGAGTGAAGAGATACTACGGGAGCACGGTGTAAGCGACGAAATTATCAAGGGCGTTCTGGCCCACAATGCGGACGGATTAGGTCTGGAACGAACCGACCCTCTGGATTACGCTATTACGGCGGCGGAAAGCATTACGGGTTTGATCGTGGCCACAGCTCTGGTCATGCCGGACAAGAAACTCGCGTCGGTCAAACCCGCCTCAGTGGTAAAGAGGATGAAGAAAAAGGAATTCGCTCGCAAAGTCTCGCGAGAGAGTATCATGCTCTGCGAACAGGCAGGGTTCACCCTGGAGGAGTTTTCCGCCATAGCCGTAGATGCCATGAAGGACATCGCAGAGGAGCTCGGTCTATGAAGCGCTGTTTCAGCATTATTGGGGTTGTTCTGCTCATTGTTTTCATCTCCCCACCCCTCTCGTCGGATACCCTGCAGGATATCGACAGGGCGGTGGCGGAGTTGGGAGATTACCTTCTCGATGCAATCCCCGATGTAGCAAATCGGAACTTAACGATCCTCCCCTTTCTCTCAGACGAATATGGAAAGGTCACCTTGGGGGATCGGTTCAAGAGCGAGCTCGAACTGTACCTGGCCGCAGAGTACAGGAAAGTCAGGATCATCCCCCAACCGGAGGGGAGCAATACCTACACGGTGAGCGGAGTGCTGCAATCCTATCCCGGCAGGGTGCGCGTCATCTGTCGCATCACCAAACCGGACGGTTCCCTAGGTGGCGGCACCCGGATCGATATCCCCTCCACCCCGGAGCTACTCGCATTGCTCGAGCCTTCGACAATCGCACAACCGAGAACCTTCCCATCCCCTCGAGACGATCAATCCGCGGGAAACGGCTTCGTCGGACAGGATATGATGCAGGAGGATCTCTTCGAGCCGGACGATGCCCAGGGGTTTGAGGTCGAAATTCCCTCCTTCGGCACCCAGAGCTTCGGGCGTTCGATCACTCCCGGAGATGTAGACCGGTTCAGATTCTACAAAACCGGTCAGGGAACGGTGGTGATGGAAGCGCAGACCAATGTCGATCTACAGCTTCTCCTGTATCGGGAAGGCGAGAACATACCCTTTGAAGTCGGCGGCGGTGAAGGGAGCGCCGGCTTGAGGTTGGAAACCTCCTTAGAAGAGGGTTACTACGTAGTTGAGCTTCTGGCTTACGATTTTGGTGTGCAGGGCTCCTACATATTTTCGATTGACTTGACCGGGCGGAGCAACGACGGATTCGAACCGGACAACCGCTTTGCCGAGGCCAAGCCGATCTTTCCGGACACCCGGCAGGACCGGGCTCTGCTTTCGGGTGATCAGGACTGGGTCGAGTTGTCCTTCACCATACCTGCCTTCTACACGGTGTACACCACTGGTGTACAGGTCGACACCCAAATCGCTCTTTTCACGGATCAAGAGAGCGAAATCCTCTCGGACGACGACAACAGCGGCGCTCAGAACAATGCCTTCATCCCGCTGTTTTTGGGAACTCGGCGTATCTACGCCCGAGTATCCGGGAAAGGCGCGTTGGCCACCGGAAACTACACCTTGGCTTTCTACAAAATCGATCCCATCCATATCTTCCCGGGAGCAGGCATAGAGGAGTACGAGATCGATGAAAATCCTCTATCCTTTCAGCTCCGCATCATTCAATCGGGGACCTACATTATCCGCAAGCAGGGTGTCCGGGGCAATGCGAGTTCGGCAACGGTAGAGCTTTTCAGTCTACCTTCCATGCGACCTGTGATGGGAAAGGATTCCCTTTACTCGCTTTCGGCTGGGGATTATCTTTTTATTGTGAAGAGCGAGCAAGTACAGCCTGTACGTTTCTGTATCTCCCCGGAGGATGAAGGGGAGAACTGTCTGCAGATGATTCGGGAGTGAGTAATAATGGGAATTCGGGTCGGAAGAATCGTTAAGGAGTTCGTCTTCAAGTCTCTGATAGAGCAGAATGTCGAGCTCAATATCCACGCTCAGAGGAAGGAGATCGCGGGATCCATTCTCGAGATCGAAGATGAGTATTTGGCTGTAGAAATCCGCTCCGGGGATCCGAATCTTTTCTCAGTCGATGAGATCGTACAGGTTTATTTTCTCTTTCAGAACAACTATCACACCTTCGAGTCCGTGATACTGGAAATAAGCGAAGGCCGGGTCAAGCTGGTTCATCCGACGGGGGTGTACAAAAACCCTCAGCGAAAAAACGAACGGGTAAGAATCTCAGACCGGGCAGAGGTTTTTTTCACGATCAAAGGGCAGAAGGTGGAGCTGAACTTCCCCAGATCCAATCGCTACACCGAGCTGTCACCGGATATTATCAATTCCCGTATCGATTTCGACTATTCCAGCATTAAAAGCCTCTATAAAAACTTCCGGGAAAAAACGATGGACGAGGTAAGCGAAGCCCGCATCGTAATGATGCGGGAGAAGGTTCTGGACAAATATGAAGAGAAAGTTATGGCCGCGACCGGGAAAATGTTCTGGATACCGTCGACAGAGGAAGACTTTCCCATCAATGATCCGTATCCGGAAGAGCGCCTGATAACCCGCAGGGATCTGGTAAAGTACGAAGAAGCCCTGGATCGTCCTCCCCACGTGATTACCAGCAAACTGGGGAACATTCTCTATGAGAAGCAGAAGAAGCAGATTCACTCTGAGTTGTTTTGTCCCATCCTATATGATCTGTACCTGGTCGGGTATATCTACCTGTGCAACAGAGAGGACAGGAAGGAAAAAATATCGAAAGACCTGCTGGAATACGCATACGATTTCTCCAGGGTACTGGGGTACTCTCTGCATCTGACCGGATATTTCACCTCGAACGGCAGCATGGAACGCAGATATGAGGCTCCGATCATTGACATCAGCGCTTCCGGACTGCTCTTTACCCATCCTCGAGCGGATCTATCCGACAACCTGCTGATTCACACCGACATGGAGGTTACGGTTCGGTTTCCAGAGCGAACCATGGTCATCGGTTCCCGGGTACGGCGGAAATTTCAAGACGCCGAAAGGTGCTATTTCGGGGTTCAGTTTCTCGATATCAATCAGGAAGACCTGAACTTTCTCTTCGAAAAGTTGTACGCCAAGCCCTATTCGATAGAAGAGGAAAACAAATGGGAAGGGGGGACGCCTCCGCCGCCCCTCGACCTTTTTGGGGAAAAATCCTAGCCTTGAGATTCTTGCTCCTGCTCCTCGGTAGACAGAAGGAACTTGAACTCTTCCTCCGAGACGATCGGTTCCTGGTCATCGGTTGACCCTTTTTGTTTTGTGATCATCTCGTTGATACCCGCCAGCTCGGTTTCCCGATTTGACTGGATGCGCTGAAGGAGATCGAAATCCTGTTCCAACGAACTGGCCAGAGGAAGGCGCTCCTCAAGTATATCTTCCAGAAGGGCAATTACCTTTGAGTTCAACTTCTGCAGACCCTTGAGGTGGGTGAATCGATCGATCATGAGATGGTTCGCCTTCAGAGACTGATAGATGCTCGCCGAGGTTTTGTCGAGAAACCGAATATCCTCGATGATTCTGTCTCTGTACAGATCCGTATCTATGTTCAGCAGCAAACTTGCAGAGATGCCCTTGAAAATCAGGGCGAGGTAGAAAATGTTGTCTTCGTAATTTACCCGTCGTGTCATGGTACCAGCCGCCAATAGCGATATCTACTTGATTTTCGGTCGCTTTGAGCGAAGCCTTGATCTTCTTGACTTCTTCCTGGGTATATGTTAGCTTATGCTTCGCCTCTTTATCCACTTCCTTCTAGGGAATGGATCATCAAGACCATAGGGAGGAACACATGAGAAACTACGAGGCTGTGCTTGTTTTTAAACCGGAAAACGAGCTTCTTGCCGAAGGCAGGGAGTTCGTTAAAGGTCTTTTTAATGACAATGGCTGCAAGGTTGTCAAAGAAGAGGAGATGGGCGAGAGGAATCTTGCCTACGAGATCAAGAAGAATAGCAGAGGGTTTTACCTCCTCTACGAGATCGAATCAGAACCTGAAAATATCCAAGCCTTCGACAAAGCCCTGAAGCTCCGGGGCGAGATTCTGAAATACCTCTTCGTTCGTAAAGAACAGTAACACAATAAATACGAAACGGGAGCGTGTACAATGGCTGACATCAACCAAGTAGTTCTGGTCGGCAGGCTTACCAGAGACGTGGAGCTGAAATATACAAATACAGGTTTTGCCATAGCCAACCTATCCCTGGCCGTGAACCGCAGGGTCAAAAAAGACGACACCTGGCAGGACGAGGGCAACTTCTTCAACTGCGTCTTGCTCGGCAAGAGAGCCGAAGCCCTCGCACAGTATCTGGTAAAGGGCAAACAGATCGGCATCCAGGGGGAGCTGAAGCAGGATCGGTGGGAACAAGCAGGACAACCTCGAAGCCGTGTTGAGATCTTCGTGACGAACATCCAGCTGTTGGCAGGGCGGGGCCCGGGCCAGGGTTCTGGAATCTCGCCCAGACAGACCGAAGAGCTTCCTGCGCAAGAGATACCTACTGCGGATGACTTCGACGACGATATACCCTTTTAAGTTTTAGCTGATTCGCTAAATCATTTCGCAGATATGAACTGTTATTATGATGACAACCGAAAATCTTGCTTTTATACTTAAATCTTCGCTGTGACTAAAACAGGATTTTCGGATGGAAGAAGATATCGCAATCTTCCTTTCAGTTGCGAGGGAGCGCCC
>CAZBXU010000021.1:15191-27635 GCA_964495755.1 uncultured Spirochaetaceae bacterium
AAGCACCTGTGGCGGAAGCACCTGTGGCGGAAGCACCTGTGGCGGAAGCACCTGTAGCAAAAGCCGAAGAGAAAACGCCGGCGGCAGAAACCAAGGAAGAGGCAGTTAAAGCGGAAGCGCCTACGGTGGAAGCACCTGTGGCAAAAGCCGAAGAGAAAGCGCCTGCGGCAGAAGCACCGAGCAGGAAAGGGCCGGGGCAGGAGAGAACCGAGAGAACCGGCAGCCGTCCAGAACCGAGAGACGATCGACCGCGGGGACGCCCCTACAACCGAGACGGTGGAGATTCAAGGCCGCGGCGACCCATGGGTGGCGGCAGAGGTGGTTACCGAAGCTTCTATAGAAGGAAATACTGTAAGTTCTGCAGCAAAAAGGTGACGATCAGCTATCGCGACGCGGACCTCCTCCGGCGTTTCATCACCGATCGGGGGAAAATACTACCCCGCCGCATCACCGGGACCTGCCCCAAGCATCAGCGCCAGCTGTCCACAGCCATCAAACAAGCAAGGATATTAGCACTACTTCCGTTCGTCGAGAAGTAACGGTGATCGAAGCCCTTATATTTGCCGCCGTATCGACTCTTCTCTACCACTTGGGAATGGGGTTCATTTTGTTCCTTATCCCTCTCCAGGTCGTGCTCATTAGGAAGGGCAGAAAAAGCTTCGCGATCACTCTGGTTTTGGCCTTGACTCTTATTATAGCCGTGAAGCTCATCCTCCTTGGACGAATGCAGGATCCGGCGGCTGCGCCATTTCTCCTTGTGGAAATAACGACCGTGCTGTCTCTCCTGGGGGGACTCGTATTGATCCAGCTCCCCGAGCTGAGCTCCGGTTTCGAAAGTTATCGCCTTCCCAGAGTCCTGAGGCTGCTGATTGCAACCGGTGTCGCAGGAGTGTTGTCGGTACCCGTGATTCTGTATCTACGGGGCAGTGAAGAGTTCATTTTAGGAATGAAGGAAATCTTTTCAGCCCTTGCTTCGAATTTGAACAGAGCATTCAGCGAGGCCGAGGCGTTCAACCTACTGTCCGGATCGGGGGTGTTCCAGGCGGAATCCCTGATGCAGATCAGCAGCACTTTCCTGCTGCGCAGTTTCCTTTTCGATTATTTCCTGCTGCTTACCTTCTCCTGGTGGCTGGGAACGATTATCGGAGCCCGAACTGTGGGCAAGAATCACGGGTTAACCCGTGTCGCGGATTTCAAGCTGCCCGATGCCTATGTATGGCCCTTGATCGTGAGCCTGGTTCTGGTTTTGGGAACTCTGCTCGTGCCCGTGGAATTCCTGGAGATTCTGGCCTGGAATTCCCTGCTCATTCTGGCCTTCCTCTACGGAATTGCCGGGCTGGGAATCCTCCGGTTTTTACTGAAGAAACTTAAAATCCCCATAGGGTTTCGCTGGCTGTTGATCCTGGCTATCATTATCCTGGCGATGACCCCGCGTATCAATTTTGTCATCCTGATCCTGGTTCCAGGATTGGGCGTTTCGGAGACATGGCTGAAATATCGCAGAGAGGAAAGGAGCAAAGTATAACGATATGAAAGTGATCTTAAATCATGACGTCGGCGGTTTGGGTGAAGAGGGGGATATCCGGGATGTAGCCAACGGGTATGCCCGGAATTACCTCATCCCGAAGAAATTCGCCCTGGCTTACACGAAACATAACCTCACCCAGTTCGAGAGCCGTCGAACCGCGATCGATCAGCGCAAAGAGGAAAAGCGCAAAGAGGCAATGGGCATCAAGGAGAGGCTGGAGAGCGAAGAGCTCACTTTTACCATGCCTGCCGGAGACAGCGGAAAGTTGTTCGGTTCGGTGAATAATGCCATGGTGGTTCAGGAACTTGAAAACCGGGGCTACACGATCGAGAGGAAACGGGTCGAGGTTCCGGAAAACAATATCCGTATGTTGGGCAATTACACGGTGAAGGTAAAACTGTACGGCAACGAAGAAGCACAGATCAACGTTCTGGTAGAGGCTGCTGAAGAGAAATAAGTACTGCCCATGGCAACAACGGGCTTAAAAGACAAGATCCCTCCCAACAACCAGGATGCGGAGATCGCCACGTTGGGGGCGCTGCTGCTCGACACAGAAGCTCTCGGCACAGTGATTCACTACCTGAGATCTGAAGATTTCTACAAAACAGCTCACCAGCGGATCTACCAGGCCATCCTCAACCTTTTCGACAGAAACGAAGCGATCGACCTGATCACGCTGACAGAGGAGCTGAAGAACGGCAATCTCCTCGAGGCCTGCGGCGGGGCGGCATACGTGTCCCGGCTTACCTCTGCCGTTCCCACCAGTGCCAACGTCCGATACTATGCCCAGATCGTTCAGGACTGCAGTATCCGCCGGCATCTGGCCCGAATTGCTTCCTCCATCGTCTCCGACTCCTACGACGACAGCCAGGAGGTACGGCTGATCATCGAAGAGGCGGAGAGACAGATCTTCGAGATCACGGACAAGCAGCACTCCGGTACTTTTCAAGCGGCTAAGGAGATCGTCTCCAAAACCATCGAAGCGATCGAGAAACTCTACCATACCAAGGATGCCTACATCGGGATCCCTTCCGGATTTTCTGAGCTTGACATGCTTACCAGCGGGTTTCAGAACTCCGAGTTTATCGTCATCGGAGCGAGGCCTTCCGTGGGAAAAACCGCGCTTGCCCTGACCATGGCGGCAAACATGGCGATTCACAACAAGTTCCCCGTCGGATTTTTTACCCTGGAAATGTCGAGCATGGCTCTGATGCAGAGAATGCTGGCCAGCGAAGCCCGTATCCGTTCCAACAGCCTTCGCTCGGGATTCTTAAAACCATCGGATTTCCATAAACTGACAGAAGCGGCGAGCAAGATCTACGAGGCTCCGTTGTACGTCGACGATACACCTTCCCTGCGGCTCTTGGATTTGCGGGCTCTGGCCCGGCGTATGCGCCATCAATTCAACGTTGCCATTATATTCATCGACTACCTGACTCTGATCACATCGGAAAACAGAGAACTCCCCCGTCACGAGCAGATCGCGGAGATCAGCCGCTCCTTAAAAGCCCTGGCCAGAGAGCTGGATATTCCGGTCGTCGCTCTGTCCCAGGTGCGGCGGGAGAGCGAAGGCAAGCAACCCAACCTGGCTGATCTGCGTGAATCAGGTTCAATAGAGCAGGATGCGGACGTGGTGATCTTTCTGCACCGCGAACGACTCTCCGGAGATGGTGAAGAGGACCTGCCTCGCAACATAGAGACCGACCTGATCGTGGCCAAACAGAGAAACGGGCCTGTAGGCAGTATGAAAATTGCTTTCATTCCGGAGTACACGAAGTTTGAAAATATGACCAGAGGTGTAGATACTTGAGGTATGGTGTTTAAGGATCAGTATAACTTTGAAAGTCTGGTGAACGAGGCTGAGGAGCTGGTCGTCGCCGAGATAGGTCGGCAGCTTCCCGAATATCCGGACCTGTGCACCTGTTCTGAGTGCATCCTGGATGTCGCAGCCTACGCTTTGAACAGGGTCCGACCCCGATATAGGGTGTCTCTACTCGACAAGGTGTACGTACACAACCGAGAGCACAGTGCCTATCTTCGGGAGATCCGCAGAGCTGTTGCCGATGGCATCCTCAAGGTTAGAACCAATCCTCCTCACGACTGAGGCGAATCCCGCCGGAAGGTGTCAGAGCTGTCCACGATCCATCATCGAAGAGGTGGATATTTAACAGCAGCCGTCGCGAGCGGATCTCCCACACAGAGATCGAAGAATCCCGATTCAGCGAAAAAATTTTGTCATCATGCACATACAGGGAGCGCGGTATCTGCCCGGAAGCTTCGAGGGCCCCGGATTGAGACCCGCTGAACACCCTTACCGATTCATAGCCGAGGGTCGTGTACACTCTTCCCGAATCATCCCCTGCAAGGGTTGCCCCAAGATCCTCACCCTCGAACTGTTGCAAAATCCTACTCCGTTCGAAGGCAAATCCAGAGTGAACCTTTACAACGGTGCGAACCTGCCCCGCCCCCTGCTCCACCGCCAGACTGTACAGCTCGCCGCTGCGCCCCGTCCCACTGTAGAGAATGTCATAGACAAAGAGACTGGGATCCTGTATGGGCACGGTTTCTTCTGTGCGACGATTGATCTGCAGGAGGGGGCCCGCGAACGCCGACAAGCTCGTTTTCCCGCCAATAAGGATATCCCCGAAAGTGAAAATGAGCTTGTTCATTCCGGGGGCATTGTATTCGAAGGTGGTGGCAAAGGTATTGGGGTCCAGGATGCGGCAGCGCCCGCTCTCTTCCACCACAACAATGCCTTGACTGGACACCGACACCTGACGGATCGGTGATTCAAATACTACAGGCAGATCCTGGATTCCACCGTACCAGGTGTTGAGCAAGGCCAGCTTGCCCTCCTCCCCCTTGAGCCACAGGAGCAGGCGTTGGCTATCCAGGTAGGTGATCCCAAGGGAAGAGCCAAATGGATTCGGGAAGCGAAGCTCCCGGACTTCCATATCCGCATCCTGCTCATTGTCATAAGGCCGCAGGAAAAACTCCGAATCAAAGATCGAAATTTCACTGATCGAAGCGATCGCCAAGGTGCTTCCGTAAAACGCAAGGCCACAAATCTCCATGCGTCTGTTTTGCGCTACCCGGGAAACATTTCCGCCAGTCGCGACCACTGAGATACTACCGTCGGAAGTAGCCAGATACAAATCTCGATCGCTGTAGGCGAGGCAGCTCGCTTGAGGAAACCGTGTCGCGAATGCTGTGGTCAGCTCGATCAGGTATTTGCCCCCGAAGTACCACTTTTTCACCACCATGCCGTTTTCGGTTTCCACAACCCCTGAAATCTCGTTACCAACCGGGGAAAAACTGAGATCCACGATTCCCGCCACCCGGGTGCTGTCGACAGTCTCTCCACTTAAAACATCTACCAGTACCAACTCCTGTCCTGTAGAGGCGACAATGTGGCGATTGTTCGGAGAGATGCGTATCTGGTCCAGGTTTGCCGGAGCCCTTACCTGCTTGATCATCCGTCCCGTCCGGATATCCCAATAGGTAATGAATCCGGAGGGCTGATAGGTCATGATGTTTCCTTCGTTTCGGGCTACTGTAAAATAGGAAACAATACCGAAGCCTCTCCCCATGTAGGGAAGGACCCGCCCTGTTTTGGGATTCACAACGGTCAGACTTTTATAGTCGGCCAGGCTATAAAACAGATATTTGCCCAGTGGGGAATAGGCAAAGTACATCACTTGTTTGTTCGATTTAACGGCAAACAACCGTTCCCCGCGCTGCCAGTCCCAGACTTCCAAGGTACCGACTTGCAGAGCCTCCCCTACCAGGACAGCGAAATGGGGTTGACTGGGATGAACCGCAAGCCGCTGGATCGGCCTGTGGGAGATCCGCACCGTCCCAAGAAACTCCTTCTTCTCCGTGTTCCAAATACGCACCGTTCCGTCTTCTCCGGCACTGAATAACAGATGCCGCTCACCGTCATACACCAGGTCGGTGATCTTGCCGAAATGGCTGATGTCTATCGGGACCCAACGCGCTTGCGGGATGAGCAGAGGAGAAGATAGAAGCAGCAGTAGAAAGCAAACGATTCGTCGTTTCAATCTGAACCTTCTACGTACAAATTATTGATTGAGATATAGGGCGCTTTGAGGATTTCGGAAAATGGCTCCCGGCGCTTCTTCTCCTCCAACTGGGACTCAACTTTGTGCACTGTTTCCATGGGAACTTTCAAGACCCCAACTTCGTTCTCCTTCAGGCCCAGTGCGGAGAACAACACCATATCCCCCTCCCGTTTGCTGAAGAGGATGCGCACCTCTTTGTCGCCGGAGTAATCCTCCATGATCTTGCTCAACAGGTAGTACTTCACGATCTCCACCACCCGGTCGTCGAGATTGTCCCGCTTGATCAGGAATTTCTCCACCAGCTCCTCATATCCGATCGCAACCCGATTCGCCTCGCGAAGGCTGTAGGACAGGGCGCCCCGAAAATACATCCCGCGGTCCAACTCGGGAATGAAAAAGATACTGTTCTCGGCCTGGGGATCGTCTATGAAAACGGGGAACTCCGGTTTCAGCACTTTACCACAATTCGGACAACGGATATTGAGGAACTCCCCACTGATGATCGCTTGCTCCACCTCGGGTTCTTTACTCAGATCGATCGAGTGGGGAAGATCTGCATCGAAACTGTGCTCGCAGAAACAGACGATTCGGCGCTTCATCTCATCACCTCCCCATGAAAAAAAGGATGTCGCTGAAGGTGACCACCACCGCGATCAGAATGATGAAGGAAAAACTGATCATTTGAATACGGGCAATCACTTTCGGCTGCAGGGGTTTTCTCCGTAGGATTTCTAAAGTAAATACGAGAATCTGCCCGCCATCCAGACCCGGGATGGGTAGGAGATTGATGATGAACAGCACGATGCTCAACAGGCAGAGAAAGCGAAAGTAGGACACTATCCCTTGAGCAAAACCTATGCTGAAACCGCGGGTCGCTACTGAACCGACATAGTAGGTGATGCGCAGCGGTCCGGCAACGACCTTTCTCAAGTTGACCCCTTGAAACAACAGGCCGATCCCCTTCACCGTGATCAACAAGGTATCCCAGCTCTCCTCGATGCCCTCGCGCAGTGCTCCGATCGGTCCGACCCGTTGAGAGGGATAGACGTTCACGGCAAAACTCAGACCCAGCTGGGCGATTCCCTGTTCGTCATAATCCAGAACAAGAGTCGCATTTGTTTCAGAGCCGTCTCTTCGATAGCGGATCTCCAACGTTTCCGGTCTGTCCCCCAGCTGCTGATAGAAATCTATGGTATGGCGAACGGGCTGACCTCCGGCTGCAACGATGAGATCTCCCCGCTGCAGACCCGCCAAGGCTGCGCCCGAGTCGACTTTGTCCACGATGGGATCTCTCCAGGCATAGACACCGATTCTTCCCGCCCCCGTGTCGAGGTCCAGTTCGGGTGTCAGGGTTGTTTGAAGCTTCCTGTCCTCCCGCAGAATTGTCAGCACAAGCTCCTCGCCCGGGGCGGTGGCTACAGTTTCCAGAAGGTCCTGGAAATGATTCACCGGCTGGCCATCGATGGCGATGATTCTGTCTCCGGTCTTCAAGCCGGCCTGGGTGGCAGGAGGCAGTTCGGAAAAACCGGCCAAACTGTAATCCGACGCCAAGACGATCCGGTTTCCGTCCGTATACACATTGAAGCCGATCCACCAAATCAAGGTAAGGACGAGAATGGCAAACAGGATGTTTGCCACTGGGCCGGCGGCGGAGGTCACGATCCGCTTCCACGGACGGGCGGAAAAGAAGGAGCCGTCTTCACGCTTCTCCTGGAGGCTGTACGGATCCTCTCCCTTCATCTTGCAGTAGCCGCCGAAGGGGAGCATGGAAATGCGGTAATTCGTGCCTTTGTAGTCAAAACCGACGATCCTCTTTCCCCAACCCAGGGAAAAGGCTTCGACTCCGATCCCTACCCGCTTGGCCGCGATGAAGTGCCCAAGCTCATGCACGAACACCATGATACCGAAACCAACGACTCCGAAAATTATTGTTACCACCACTTCAGGCAATCCTTTTCATCTTTTTTAAAATTTCCGCGGCCCTCAGTCTCGCCTCCTGATCGACCTGGAGTATCTCCTCGATCCTCTTCGTCGAAGCACTCCAATCGTCCTGCAGGGTGTCCTCCACCAGCGAAGAAATCTCTAAAAACGAGATCCCTCGGCTCAGGAACTGTTCCACCGCCACCTCATTGGCGGCGTTGTAGGCGATTGCGTACCCTCCCGAGCGCTCAACAGCCTCGTAGGCCAGGGAGAGCAACCTATACTTCCGTGGATCCACCGGCTCGAAGCTCAGACTCTTGTCCGTTAGATCGAAGGGTTCGATGCAGGATCGCTGCAGTCGAGGATAGGTCAGAGCGTCCTGAATCGACAGGCGCATATCCGGCTGACTGATCTGGGCGTAGAGGAAACCATCCGTTGTACGAACCAGGGAGTGAACATAACTCTGCGGATGGATCAACACCTTGATCGCGGAAACGGGGAAGTCGAAAAGGTAGTGAGCTTCGATGACTTCCAGCCCTTTGTTAGCCATAGTTGCCGAATCCACGGTTATTTTCGCGCCCATATTCCAGTTAGGGTGTGTTACTGCATCCTCGAGTCGTACATGCTTCAACTGTTCATAGGAGAGATTTCGGAATGCCCCCCCGGAAGCTGTAAGAATGATCTCCCGCACCTCCTCTTTGCTGCGGTTGTGCAAGAGTGTAAAGACCGCATGGTGCTCCGAGTCGACGGGCAACAACAAAACACCGCTTCTGCGGGCCAAGTCCGAAACCAGGTTACCGGCCATCACGACGGTCTCTTTGTTCGCCAGGGCCAGGTTTTTTTTGTTCTCCAGGCTTTTCACCGAGGGAAGCAGCCCCCTGGAACCGGAGATCCCATTGACCACCAGGTCGGCCTCGGTTTCTACTATCATGTCGAGCAGCCCCTCCTCTCCCCGATACACCCGTACATCACCCAATTTCGACAAACTCCGTTCACCGTCTCCGTCAAGGGTTCCGGTAAGGGCAACGGCCCTGGGAGAGAACTTCCGCACTTGTCGAACTAGACTGCTAACTCTGCGGCGGCAGCCTAGAGCCACCACGTCGAATTCCGACTCAAATGCTTCAACTACCTTGAGTGTGTTTGTGCCTATCGAACCTGTACTTCCCAGCACAATAACTTTTTTTCTATTCAACCCTGACCGCCTATGCCTCGAATTTACCGCGAAATGAGCAGAAAGACAAAGTAGAACACCGGAGCGGTCAGAAGCCAGGAGTCGATGGAATCGAGGATTCCTCCCCGACCGGGAATGATCTGCCCTGAATCCTTGACTTCCGCCGAACGTTTTAGAGCCGACTCCACCAAATCCCCCGCAATTGTGAAAACTCCCACAGCGGCCCCGAACAATGCGGTAATCGGGTAGCTAAGGGGCAGCAGCCGGGGGAACAGGGCTTTGAACAAAACGGCGACCCCTACGGCTGTCAGGACTCCGGCGGCAAATCCGAGGGCGGATTTGTTCGGACTAATAGGATAGTTCAACTTGGTGCTCCGGCCGATAAACATGCCGACCAGGTAGGCCATGATATCATTGACGAAGATGATGCTGAAAAAGAAGAACAATACCAGGCTGGCGTTCTCCAGTGCGCTGAGCCGAACGATGAAAGACAGGAGCAGAGCTGGATAGATCAGCACCAACAGAGAGGTCGAGATCCTCTGAAGCAGAGGAGCCAGGTCCTGCGAACTCCGCACCCAAAGGGAGCGCAGCAGTACCAGGACCACCAAAGCTGTAGGGACTGCCAGGGACCACCGGGGGGAAACAACCCCTATTACCTCGAGGTAGGTAGTTGCGGGAATCAAGCCGGCTAAAGGGAAAAGGAAGACAAAGGTCGGGAGCCCCCGTTTCGCGAGCAGGGTCTCCACCTCTTTAGCCCCGACAGCCGCTCCCAGGACCACAGCTATGTTTAGTACCAGGTGATTGTAGTGGGGAAGGATAAAGATCAACAGGAAAAAAAGAGGCAGCGCAACAACAACGGTTGCCGTTCTCACCAAGAAGGAACTGCCTCTCATGATAATGGGTACTGTGCTTACCGCATCCCCGCGGCTATATGACCCGAACCTGTGGACGAGTGCTCCGACGATTTTTGAGCGCCGTAGCGGCGTTCCCGACCTCCGTACGATTGGAGTGCCTCAGCCAAGTCTGTTTCATCCCAATCGGGCCACATCTTTGAGCTGAAGTACAGCTCGGAATAGGCCATTTGCCAGATCAGAAAATTGCTGACACGGCATTCTCCCCCTGTACGGATGACCAGGTCGGGGTCGGGAATTTCGGGGTGATCAAGATGGAATCGGATATCTTCCTCGGAAATGCCGCCGTTTTTCCCTTCTGCCAGAGTACGGTTGACAGCACGCAGGATCTCGTCTCTACCGCCGTAGTCGATGGCCAGATTCAACGTCATCCTGTCGAAGTGGGCGGTTTTCCGGGTTACTCTTTGGAGCTCCTGCGCGACGTCTTTGGGCAACCGACTGCTATTACCGGAGCTGACGACACGGATCTCGTTATCTTGATAGAACTTGAACTCCCTACGGAGATGGTTTTTTATAAGAAACATGAGGTAGGAGACTTCTTTGCTGGTGCGTTTCCAGTTCTCAGTAGAGAAGATGAACAGCGTGATATGCCGCAGGCCGGCTTCCAAGGCGGCTCGCACGATTCGCTTGGCAGCCTTCACTCCCTCCAAGTGCCCTCGGGTGCGGGCTTTCCCCTGGCGCTGAGCCCACCTTCCGTTCCCGTCCATTATGATGCCCACGTGCTGGGGAAGGGGGGCAAAGGTTTCCGTAGTCATCAGATTTCCATTATTTCCTTCTCTTTGGCCTCAACGATCGCATTCACCTCTTCGATGTACTTGTCGGTAAGTTTTTGAATATCCTCCTGTCCGCGCTTGGATTGATCTTCACTGATTTCAGAAGTCTTCTGCAATTGTTTGAGTTCGTCATTACCGTCCCGTCGAATGTTGCGAACAGCGATTCTGCTCTTCTCCGCTATGTTTCGGGCGACCTTGGCCAGCTCTTTCCGTCGTTCCTCAGTCAAAGGAGGAATGTTTATTCGGATAACTTTCCCGTCATTGTTGGGATTCACGGAAAGTTCCGATTTCTGGATAGCCTTTTCGATTTCCGATAAAACGGAGCGATCCCAGGGCTGAATGACGACCAGACGAGCCTCGGGCACCGAGACGGTCGCCACCTGATTAAGGGGAACCTTCTGGTCGTAGTAGTCCACCCTGATGTTCTCAAACAGTGCGGCGGATGCCCTGCCTGTACGGATCGTTTTAAACTCATTCTCCAGAGCCTTCACTGCTTTTTTCATCTTTTCTTCGGTTTCCTTGTTTACTCTTTCCATCCGGACTGCTCCTTTCGGCAAAAACGGTGGGCCTCCGCTCGGGTGCACCGAAACACAGGTTCACCGCCTGATTTCCTACTCAACCTCTTCTCCTACCTTGTAGTACAGGTACTCTCCTATCTCGACCTTTCCGCCGATCTCTTTGCTCAAAGCTTCAAGCACCTTGGAAACTTTGAGGTTCTGATCCTTGACAAAGGGCTGGTCGACGAAACAGATCTCCGCCAGGTGCTTGTTCAGCTTTCCCTGGACAATACTTTTGGCTACGTTTTCCGGCTTTCCGAGTTTTTCAGCCTGCTTGGCAAAGATCTCCTCTTGCTCCTTCAGGTACTCCCCCGGAACATTATCCCTGGTGAGGAACAGAGGCCCGAAGGCTGCTGTGTGTAGAGTCAGATCAAAACCCACCTCTTTGACCTTGGCGTTGTCCTTCAGGGAAGAATCGGAGAGCGAAAACTTGACCATTACGCCGATCTTTCCTTCTCCATGGATGTAGTCCATAATCAGATCGTTCACTCCGGCTTCCAAAACATTGAGACGGCGCAGAGTGATGTTCTCTTTTATTCTACCGACAGTGTCCTGCACATGAGAAATGAAATCCTCCGGTTGGGCAGAACTCCCCTTCACGACGGCCAGCTCGGTTAAAGTTTCACCAAGGGCGATGAACTCCTTGTTCTTAGCTACGAAATCTGTCTCGCAGGTAAGCTCTAAAAGTACGCCTCTGCCGTCGCTGATGCGGGAAAAGACACGGCCTTCCCTGGTCGCTCTGCCGGCGCGTTTCTGAGCCGCAGCCAGACCGAGTTCTTTCAGTATTTTTTCGGCCTTGGCAAAATCGCCTTTGGCCTCTACAAGGGCTTTCTTACAGTCCATCATCCCTGCGCCGGTTTTTTCGCGCAGGGTCTTCACATCGGTTGCCTTGATTTCCACCTGTTAACTCCTACTCGTCGTATAGTTTGTCTTCATCTACGTTGTGTTCATCCGCCAGATCCACCTGCTGGGCGGGTACTTTCTTCTCGGTGCCCTTCTTCGCTTCTTCCTCTTCGGGGTTGTAATCGGAGTAATCCTTATCTGTAAAACCTGCTTTATCCTGTTCTTCCTTTTCCTCCGTTGCTCCCGCGACGGCAGCTCCAACAGCCACAGTTTCCGCACCCTCCTGTTCTTCCTCACCATTCTTGTACTTCTCGTATTCGGAGATCTCGTCCTTGTCCACGTAGGAGGTGAAGTCTTCGTTGGTGGTATCGTCCTGGAGAGTCTCGATAATTTCCAAACCGACCTCGTTCTCAGCTTCGATAACAGCATTGGCGATGATCTGGGCAAAGAGATTGATGGCTCGGATTGCATCGTCGTTCCCCGGGATCGGGTAATCGATTCCTTCGGGGTTGCAGTTTGTATCTACAATTGCGATGATGGGCAGCCCCAGCCTCTTTGCTTCAGCCACTGCAATAGCTTCTTTGCGGGTGTCGATGACAAACACGACGCCGGGAAGCTCTTTCATCTCCTTGATACCGCCCAGACTTCTCTCCAGCCGG
>CAZBXU010000022.1:0-27442 GCA_964495755.1 uncultured Spirochaetaceae bacterium
GCGGGTTCGACTCCCGCCACCTCCATTTTTCCACCATCTCAAACCGTTAGATGCTCAAGCAAAAAACTATTTTACAAAAGGGATACCGAGATCTTTGCAGATTTTTCGGGCCAGTTGATCTCTTATCTCTCTATGCCTCGGCACTGAGGAACGCTTATTATACTCTGGATTCAACCACCAGGAATGACGACCACCTTCCCGTACAAAGATACATCCATTCTCCTGGAGATGTTTGAGGAGGTCACCTCGCTTCATACACTCAGGGGCTCTTCGGTATAATCCGTCACTGCCGCTTCAATTGCTTCCTGACGATTAAATGCAAGAGCCTCCTTGAGAGTGATCTTGAGACTTTCAATCAACTCTGCCCGACTTTTTTCCTGACAATTCACTCCTGGAACCTCCTCGATCCATCCAATCCACCACTCGCCATCCTGCTTTGTTATCGCAGTATATGTATTCGCCATCTCATATCCTCCAATTGGATTCTCGTAGCGATAGTATACTGCTATATGTTCACACTGGAAATACTGTATCAAGAGCATGTACCAGATTCGGCAATAGCATAGGTCGGCGATGAAATTCCACTAACAATCGAAACGTACCTCAGGCCGGCGGTTCGACTCCCGCCACCTCCATCGGTTACAAAAGAACCATAGTTCGCTAAATTCTTACAAGGGAGGGAATTAGATTTCTACCATGCTCCTCCCCTCCCCCATTTCCTCCTACCGTGTACTAAACCGTCCGGCGATTTACGAAGAGTTTATTTCCAAGATTCAGTGGAAACGCGAGACTTGATTCTGGCGTGGGAAAAAGCGGATGGTTGAATCGTGAACCAGGCCTACACATTCGTCGAGAAAGTGAGAACCCCCGCCATGCGCTCCTTGACCCGGGATCTTACTCTATCTGTGAGATATCGACTTGACCGATACGCAGGTTCACTGGGGGACCGATACTCTGGCGTGCTCCCCGGTCTGTCGACCGCCCCCGCGACGGCCGGCGCCTCGCCTGCGGAGGGGCAGCCTGCCGAGCCCAAAGGCGAGTCCATAGATCATCGAGATCATGAGTATACCCGCGAGAACGGTGGCTATACGGTTCCAGTTCATCTCAGGCAGCGTTGTGGGAAGGATGCGGTCCAGTGCCTGCTTGAGATACATGGCGTTGTGCTTGAACATGTCTTCGCCGGCGTTGAGGTTGGCCGCCTGAACCTGCGGTTTTTCGCCGGAACCGCCCGTATTGACAACAGGCTCTTTTCGTACTTCAGGGCTGCTCCCGCTCGTCTCTTTGAGAGCGGTTGTTTGATTATCGATCCGCCCCGGCGATTCCAGCTCCGGCCCGGCGTCTTTTCCGTCGCCGATGGAAGCACAGCCGCTCATTAGAATACCTGTACATATCGCAAGCACAACCATAAGGATAGTGATCATTAGGGATCGGTTCAGCTTCATGCAATACTCCCTGGTCAAAATATATCACATCATCCCGGTTCTACCACGAAAATTTCCCCCGGTCAGCAATTCTCGGCGAGCCGTGAAAACATCCTGGGACGAGCCGCGGGACGAGCGAGAGGGGAAGCCGGAGAGTCGTGAGCGACGGGATATGGCGGATGGAGACCGGAAATCGAGTCAAAACCTGGGGCAATTAGAAAAAACGGAAATCACATGGGCGCTGCAGGAACTGCGCAGCAGCCGTTGGTGTACGCAGCCAGAGATCGTCAAGAAGGGTTAAATGATAGCCAAAGTTAAAACTGGCGTTAGGCAGGGAAAGGCTTAGAATCCGTAACTGTCGAGGCAATCGTAGTCGCGCCAATCTTGTCAACCGCGGGGTGATCGGGCGGTAACTTCTTCCACATCCGGTCGATCAGGATCATCACTATCGCGGCGACCAACCAGGTCAGGTATAAGCCGTGCAAATCCTGGAGAGGAATGAACGCGAAGGCAGTGTTAGAAGCCGCATGGGCGATGCCTGCCACTAAGATGCTCCCGTTGGCGCGATTATAAATCCATACAATCAACAAAGAAAAAAGGATGTGGCCGGTGTACATTTCGACCCAGTATTGCACGGTCATGACCGGCTTTCCTTCCGCCTGCCAAAAGAAGAACTGCCACGGCGCCCAGAACAAAGCCAGAATCAAGGCAGCGAACAGAGGGCTGGTACGAGCTTGCAGTCGGGGCAGTGCAAATCCACGCCAGCCAGCCTCTTCCCCGATGGCATTAAAGAAGAATAACTGATAGGGAAACTTGACCACTACCAGGCCAATCAGCGCCAGGCTTGCATCCGGGAACTGGTGAGCTGTGATGGGCTGCCTATCAAGGAGGCTGCTAATGGGGACTGAAAGCAGGACTAAAGCCGGAATCAACACCAGTGCCAGGAAAGACCAGCCCCACACGCCGCGCAGCCGGATCAACGAGGACAAGTAGTTTCTCACTGCCGGGATTCGTGAGCAGGCTGCGCTGATCACATAGGCAACCGCCACTTCCATTCACCTCCCCAGTGCTTCGAATCAGGTACCTACTTCTGCAACAGAGCGGTCGAGACGCTCTAGGCACCATCGCAGGCACCATCCCAATACAGTAAATGGGGCCTCACGGCCCCATTTACGTCAACACAATCCTATTGATCTTGGATTCATGTACTAAGCAATCGCTCCAGGTCCGCACTCTTTGGAATGATCACCTGGGCAGCCGATTCGATTTCCCCGGATGCCACATCGATGATGCGGCTGAAGATAATCACCGACTGGGTCATTTCGATCACCGTACCGGTGAGCAGCAGATCCGCGGCCATGATGCGGCCGATTTGAATAGCATTTTCCGTATCCACCAAGTCGGAGAGGGCCAACTCCTGTTCATTCAATACAGCTTCGAGCTTGCTGCGTTCGAGAATCCGCAGTTGCTCCAATCCCGTTAAATCATAAATGGCTTTTTCGTTTAGCAGGGCGATCAATGCCGACTCTTGCCCGTTTTGTTGGGAGAACCCGGAAACCGCCAGTTTACCGCTGGAAACCTGTTTCAGCTCGAGCACTACTTCCTGAAAGAGCAGCTGCAGCTGTTGATCCAAGGTTTGGGCGCCATATGCCGGGTACAGTTCTGTTTGCACCATGGCTAGATCTATTTGTTCGTCCCCCAACTCCAGTTCTCCCCCTAGCGTTTTGATGTAGTTGTTGAGGATCTGGATTTCATCATCAAAAGCATCCTCATCCAATCGCACTTTTGCATTTAGGAGCACTTTGCGGGTCTCCACGGTCATGTCCATGGCCGTTCGTACCCGCTGGTTAAACCGGCCTTCCAAGGCCACGACCTCCGGACTGGTCAACTCTTCATATGTTATGGATTCTATGTCCTCTGTATGGGCCTTGGCTTCCTCAAACAGTTGGTTGCGAAACTCGTTGATTTTGGCCAGTTCTTCCCTACCGGCAAAATAGACGTTCGCGATTCGGGTCAGGCCTTCGGCAAAGAAAAGCATGGTTCCCGCCCGCAGCACCCGGCTGTTGGAGTATCCCGCCAACTGACTCTCCGCCTCCACCACGTTGGTGTAGATCTCCTGTGGGCCCCAGCGATGAACATCCCCATTCAAGTCCTTATACTGCATCTGAAAGCGAAACAGAGGGACCTCCCCGATGGATTCTTGGGGAGGGAGGCCAAAACGGACGATAATGGTCTCGTAATCCCCATGATGCAGCGTGGTTTGAGAGAAGGTGACCTTTTGTCCGGCAATCCGGTGATTGTATCCCCAGGTTTCAATGTCTTTAACCGGAAGCAGAAACTCCAGTTCAAATTTGAGATCTCGGGCTGTAGGCACCACCATCCGATCCAGTTCCGAGCCGAATATCTTTTCCATCTCTTCCGCATCGGCAATGAAGCGGGAGCTTCCCCCGCCGCTCTTGGCGAGGTCCCTCATCAATTTGTAGTCGAAACCGCGTCCCACGCCGATCGTGGAAACATTAATTCCTATTTGACAATAGCTGTCCGCCATTTCCAGGATGCCCCCGGAGGTACCCATACCGTCGGTTAGGAACAAGACTCGATTGGTATACTCCTTGCGGTAATTGGACATGACCTGCTCGTAGCCCAGCTTCAACCCCGCCACCAGGTTGGTGCCCCCCGCCGGCATAATTTCATCAACCGTTCGTTTGAACCTGGTCCGTTTCTCCGCAGTGTTCATCCGGGTGGATGGGAATACCACTTCCGCACGGTCATCGAAGATGACCAGCGATACGAAATCAATATCCCTTACCTGTCGGATGAATACCTCAAAAGCCTGTTTTACCCATTCCAGCTTGTCCTCCCCCGACATCGATCCACTGTGATCGATCACGAAGGCCAGATTCATCGGTGGGAGATCTTGGAAAGGAACCTTCCCCGCCTGGATGCCGATCTGCAGGATCTCCTCCTGACCGCCGGCTATCACTTGCCGATGGCCGGTGTACAGGTGCACCCCCACCGTCTCTTCCGGGAAAGGATAGTTGTAGTCGATGGAGGCGATGTAGGAATTGACCCTCACCTCCTCCCGGGGAATGATGAGTCCTTGGGCTGCCAGGTATTTGCCCCGCCCCGATGATCCCCCTTCTTCCTGCCCACTCGACCACGACACGTTGGAAACGATCAATAGAACAAGCGCACAGAGAACAAAACGGATTTTCATTTTGTGTTCCTCCTCACTTTGATTGAAACGGGAAAAGAGTGCCGATGTATGCAATGGCTTAATTCTGCGGCTATCTCTTTTCTTCCATTCCTTGGATTCATATCCGTGTCAATATAGTGAGCAAGTCCTATACCAAATGAATTGGTTTCATTAATTCCCTACGGAACCTGGGATTAGAGTCAGAGAAGCGATGGTCGATCGTTCTAAACTTTTAACCGGGGAGATGTCAGACAAACAGCGCTAAATAGCTGTTTTGTAAGAAATTGCTAAATATGAAGAAAGAAGGATCTATCAATGAAGGTTGATAGGGGTTAAATCGGATCCTTTTCCATTTGGATGCTGTTGTTGACATTCAGCAGCTTCAGGATTTCTCCCACCGAATCCTGATAGCCGCAGATACGGATAGTCCGGTTCTCGGTAGCAAGGTTCTTGTGGCAGTGCAGGATGTGTCCTACGAACATGGAGCTCACATCAACAACATTGGAAAGGTCCAGAGTAATCGTACGGTAGCTGCTCTTCTGCAGGGAATCTAGAGCTCGCTCGAACAAGCCCACCGACTCCCCGGTCATCGACCCGGAGATCAAAAGCGCAATTTCATGTGTTGATACTTTTTTTGTTTTGAACATCACAACGACTTTATCAATATCATCGATGAAGAGTCCGAAAAAATCAAGCCAACTGGCGGATTCAATTTGAACTTTCGTTATTTACGGTTATTTACAACTTGCCTTCCCACTGTCATCCCCCTCAACTTTCGGCTATTCGGTTGGAACGCGGCATATTGACCTATTTCTATATATATCCGAAAATTACTTCAGCAGGGCAACTAAACTGGAATCCGGAGGTTCATTTACTTGCCTGAATAGTACTGTACACATAATTCTTTACCTGACATAGAACTACAGGGATTTTTCTATATGGCATGAAGCTTGCTTTATGAATGTCATGAAGATCTCTACTTTGTTTCGAAACACAAGAGTCGATACGAAAACCGGCCCACTTCGGATTTTTGGGCTTTTGGCCGTTGCAGTGGCGGTGACCGAGCTGATCCTCTGCTTCACAGGTCCGATCAGTTTCATTCAGCGTCCCACCCTGATGCTCTTTCCACCCTTTACCACCAGTCTAAGCGCTGAACAGATCGCCGAAATCTCCGCTTTTATCGAGAAACAGATCGCTCTGACCAACTCCTACTCCATCACCAGTCACAGCTTCATCGAAGAGTACTTCATTCGAACCTACCCTGAGTTCGACAAATCCAAACTCAAACCGGTGGACTACCAGGAGGCTCAGAAAATTGCTCAAGAGCTTGAATTGGAGCGATTCGCCATTGCCTGGATCTACTCCACTAGCAACCACTTCGAAATCACAGTGTCGATCCGGGATGTGAAGGAAGGGGCCATCCTGCGCTCGGGACGCTTTGTATCCGAAAGCCTCGAAACTATGCTCCAGGGAATCGGAAAAGACGGTGAGCCCCTCGACATGCGGGAAGCCCTGGCCGTGCAGACAAAGGGAACCGGCTTCACCGACTATCTGGTTCTTGTACTTCTATGGCTGCAACTGATCGTGGGCGTTCTTGCGCTGGTAGGGTGCGATCCCGGCCTTCTCGTCGAAATCGTATGGGCCCCCGCCCTGATCCTCTTTGTATTCGCCTACATCTACGCGCTGAGTGCGAACATGGACTATGTTCAGCGCTACATAGCAAGCAGCGGTCAGCTGCAGCTGGCTGAAAGCACGGCCCTGGAACAGCTTTATGCCGTGCTTCGATATGGGCCTTTACTCATTCTGAATGGTGTGTATTACGTGTGCCAGAGAAAACGCAGAGCCGGTCAGGTTGCAGGGCGGCAAAATTGGATCCGAAGGTACATCACCAATTGGGGGCTTCCGTGGGTCCTACTCTCGGCTGCGTTGTTTGGGTTTTCTTTTCCCTCCATGATCAGACTGGACGGGATGGGGTGGTTGGCCTGGATCTCGATTGTACCGCTGCTCCTCGTCCTGATCACGTCTAAACCTACAATGGGTGTTTTCTACGGGGTCGTGTTTGGAACGCTGCAAGCCCTGATCATCAACTACTGGCACGGCACCTATGACTACGTGTCTCTGCATCTGATCACAATCGCCTTTGTGGTTGAGTTCTTCCTGTTCATGATCCCCCTTGTCCTGCTGATTAAACTGAAGCGTAAGTGGGGGTTCTTGATCGTACCGGCGGTGTGGGTTGTCTTCGATTATGTTCGCTCTATCGGCATTTTAGGCTATCCGTGGGGTATCATCGGGACCACTCAGTTTCAATTCCTCCCTATAATCCAGATTGCCTCGATCACCGGAGTGTGGGGGGTCAATTTTGTGGTCCTGCTGTGCAATGCCTCGATCGCCTGGGCATTGGCAGGCTCGGTGTTTCAATGGACCTGGCTCGGCGGAGGCTCCGCTCCCAACACGGCAATCCCTACCAGTATAGGAACACCGTGGCGGAACTTCACGGCACGAGTCAAAACACGGGCACTGCACCTCCAAAGTTTGTTCCCGATCGCAGTATTTCTCGGGATTTTCGGAATCTGTGTCGTCACCGGAACGGTGATTCTGTTTAGGGTTCAGCACAGACTATACGGCCGACCCGATATAGAGAGGGCGACTGTGGTGCTGCTCCAACAGAATACGGATCCGAGAAAGCACGAATACCGGCAGAACTTCGAGAAACTGATGGAGCTCACGGACCAGGCTCTTCTGCAAATGCCATCCAAACCGGACCTGGTGGCCTGGCCCGAAGGTGGGTTCAAGCTGGATATTCGTTACTGGTCCATGCCTGAAAGACAGGAATCCTACTGGGGTCGGGTTGTCAAAGAGTTTCGAGACTATCAGAAGGGCCTGGATACCTGGCTTATGACGGGCACCCAGGATCATATCATGATCCTCGACCCTCAGGGTGAGCGGATTCGGCGAAACTTCAACTCCTCCGTGCTCCTCGACGGGCAAGGAGATATAAACGGTTTCTACCACAAGATCAACCTGGTGCCATTCTCCGAATACTTCCCCTTTGACAAAGAAAAGTTTGTCCGCCTGTACGAGATGTTTCAAAAGTACGATATCTCCAACTGGGGAATCGGAAATGACAGGGTGGTGTATCAGCATGAAAAGATGAGAATTGCCACCCCGATTTGTTTCGAGGATGCCTTTTCCGATCATGTCCGCCGCTTCGTCCTTCAGGATGTAGATATCATCCTGAACATGAGCAACGACTACTGGTCTCTTTCACCTGTGGAGGGACGGCAACACGGTCTGTTTTCACTGTTTCGGGCCGTGGAAAATCATCGACCGGTGCTGCGCACCACCTCCTCCGGGTACACCGTGTACATAGACGCGGTGGGTCGGATTCAGCCGGGTTCACCGGAACCATACACCGAAGGGTACGTCGTAGCACACGTACCGTTGCCCGAAACCAAATTCACTCTGTACACACGGTGGGGAGACTGGTTTCCGATCGCCTGCGCGATCGCTGTGCTTGCCTCTGTCCTCTGGGCTGCAGTCCTTGGGATGCTGAAGAGGGTGCGCGAAAGGCGCGTCATGTTTGGCGGCAGGCTACCCAACAAGATCCCGAACGGATAACCTTTAGGTCGCGCTTCGAAAATCCTCCAGATCGAGGAGCAGCACCCGGGAGTTCCGCAGCCTGTTGTAGTCCTTGCGTTTATTCGCGGGCAGGTCCTGGATCCCTCCTTCCATGAATCCAAACTGAAGGAACCAGTCTGCTGTCTGGGTCGTGAGCACGTACAGATTCTTTATGTTCAAGCTCCTGGACCTATCCACAAGAAAAGAGAGAATTCGCTTGCCTATACCGAGTCCCGTATAGGTATGATCGACGGCAATAGCGGCGATCTCTCCCTTGCCCGATGCGCCGGGTGCCGGAAACAAAGCCCCACAGGCGTGGAGAATATTGTCCACCTCGTAAACAACAAACTCATCGACCTGGGCGGCCAGATCCTCCTCATCCCTCGGCAACAGAATTTCTTCCTCTACGAAGGGATTCATGATCCGAAGCACTTCCGGGATGTCGGCAAGATGCATCGGACGGATGTTTTCGTGCTCGTTTGTATAGATCATGGTCCCGCAGCCGCGGCTGGAAAAAATCTCCTTCAGGATCACTCCCTCAATTTTTCCATTGACGATGTGGACTCTGGCGACTCCCTCGGCACAAGCTTTACACCCCAACCTGATCAGTTCGACCATCTCATCCTGGGCTTTTTCGGCATTCAGCTCGAGGAAACTGTCCGCTTGATCAACGCTAAGATGAGTCACAACACCTTCTGAAGAAATGGAGATCCCCTCCGGCAACCTATATTCAACGGCGTTGACCCCCTGGTGGGGAAAGATGTAGAACAGTTTCTCCGCTTTCAGGGACCTGGCGAGAATATAGGCGAGCTCATTCGATGAGATGTTGTAGGGTTTTCCGCTTGCACTCCAGCCGATATTCGGAAAAATGGGAATCAAACCATCTTCCAAAGCTTTCCGAACCAAACCCACATTGATCTTCTCCACCGTTCCCGTGTCTTGATAGTCTACACCTTTGAGTACTCCCAAACTCCTGGCGCGTACCCAATTGCCGATGATGGCACTGGTGTTGTTTTCCGCCAGCTGGGTCATCAGTCGATTGGATACGTCGAATGCGGCCATCTTGATGAAGGGTATGGCTTCCGGAGTGGAGATGCGAGTGCCCTTTACCGTTTCCCATGGGATGTTGTAGCGGGACAGTACATCATTGATCCTCTCCTTGGCTCCCGGGACCAGCACGATCTGAATCCCCTGGCGGTGCAGCAGCACGAGATCCTTGACCAGCATCGGAAGGAAAGAATGATTCATCACAGAACCGTCGATCTTGAGGACAATCGTCTTTCCCTTGAACAACTGAACGTATTCGAAGACCTGTCGAATAAGTTCCACCTGTTCTTTCAACTTGTCACTGTCCATAGGCTCATATATCCTTTTTGTAGATCCGATACGTCTTGTAGATCTTGACCGGAAAATGTTTTAGAGAGTTGCGCATCGAATAGTTGCTTTCCACAATGTTCGACATCTCCACCTCCCTGTATCCATATTTTTTCGCGTTTTCCACGATGTTGGTATAGAAAGCGATCTCGATACCCTTGTTGCGGTGTTCCTCGAGAACTCCCATCAGAATGTGGCGGAAGCGGTCCGTCTTTTTAACACCCCAAAGCATTGTCAGGAAACCGAAAGGGAAAAGCCTGCCGTTGATTTTTTTAACGGCCACATTGGCGTCGGCTATGGAAAGAGCAACGCCGACAGGCTGGCCTTGGATCTCAGCCACAAAGGACAGCTCGGGAAGAGCGATCCGTTTGACTGCATCCACCAGCCGGGCCAACTCCCTGTCCGTCCAGGGCACATGTCCCCAATTCCGGCTCCATGCCGGCTTGAAAATCCGATCGATGATATCCGCTTCCCTGTCCACAGCCCTGAGATCGATTCGCCGCAACTGTACGTTGCTGCGCTTCATGAGCTTGTCCTTGAGGGCAAACAGCTTGGGATTCACCTGATCATGATCTTTTACATAACCGTGATAGGCGTACCAGTCGATCTCCTTTTTGAAACCAATCCCTTCCAGCAGCGTCGAATAGCAGGGGGGATTGTGGAGATTCATAACGAACGGTGGGCTATCAAATCCTTGTTCTAAAACACCAATTTCATCGTACACGCCGAAGTTCATCGGTCCGAGGATTTTCGTTTTCCCCCTCTCTTTCAAATACTTCTCCACTGCGGCGAACAGAACTTTTACTACCCGGGGATCTTCTTCACATTCAAAAAATCCGAAAAATCCTGTCTCTTTTCCATACTGCTCGTCGTAGAGATAATTCACGTGAGCGGATACTCTTCCCACAATTAGGTTATTCCGGCGAGCAAGGAAAAGCTGAACTTCTCCATGGTCGAAGAAAACGCCTCGCTTGGGATCCAGGTATTCCCTCTGATCCACGATAAGAGGGGGCACCCAGTGCGGATCATCCTGATACAAGCGCCAGGGCATTTTTATGAACTCCATTCTCTGACCCCGGGTGGTGACCGGTACGATCTTCACATTATCGTCCACTTTAGTTGTCCCTCATAATCCTGACGTTGTATATATATACAGTAGTTAACAGTCACTCGCTTCCTTCTGTCAAGTTGCCCGTGAGGACTTGAGGACTTGTCGTGCTTTCTTGGCGGATTTGCAGCTTCTGCGATCCGTTCGCGTAAAATTATGCTTGTACTGTCATAATTTTGCAGGTATGGTAGACATTACTTTTCAGTAAAGGGTGTGCGATGGCGGCCAAACGACCTTTCTTCATTGTCAACCCTCACTCGGGCGGTGCAAGCACCGGTCATCTCTGGCCGGAGTGGCAGCCCCGGATTCAGGCAGCCCTGGGTTCCTCGGATTGCCAGCACACCCAGGGAAGCATGCATGCGACGGCCCTAACCCGGGAAGCCCTGCAAAACGGGTACGACTTGATCGTAGCGGTCGGCGGGGACGGCACCCTCAATGAGGTCCTGAACGGCTTCTTTGAAAACGGGAACGTTCTTTTCCCTAAGGCCGCTCTGGCCTACATCCCAAACGGTACCGGTGCGGATTTTTCTCGAACCCTCGGTTTCCACGACAGGACGATCGACCAGCACATCGAACGTCTCGTGTCCGGGGAAGTTTCTCATTTGGATTGCGGAGAGGTTCGTTTTGTCAATACTGCCGGAGAGGAGACAAATCGCCTGTTCATCAACGAGTCGAGTCTCGGTTTTTCCGCCACTACCGCAGACGCGGTGAATAAGGCGTCAAAACACTTCCGGGGCAAACTCCCCTTCCTGATCGGTGTGGTCCGCTGTTTGAGCACCCTGAAGAACCCAAGCTTGAAGATATCCGTCGATGGAAAGCTAGTCCACGAGGAACCTACCCTGCTGGTTGCGGTGAGCAATGGCAAGTATTTCGGCGGAGGTATGATGATCGCCCCCCATGCCGAGATAACCGACGGGCTGCTCGACATCATCATCATTTCCGGGATGAGCAGACTCACCCTGCTTCGAAAGATAAAGCTGATCTACGCGGGACAGCACCTCGACGAACCGGAGGTCACCTTCCTACGGGGAAAGACGGTGCACATCAGCACCTTCGGTGAGGAGGTACTGCTGGAGATGGACGGGGAACAACCTGGAAAGCTGGCCGCGGAATACCGGGTATCGAAGAAAACGATCCCCTTTGTCTACTAGATCCTGGACCGCAGGTCAACGCTCGCCAAGAAGCTTGATCATGTATACTTCGATATACCGGATGAAATCGTCCTTGCGCTTGATCCTGGCAAAGGACTTATTCGCCGCTAGTTTATCCGCCAGCGAGCGGATTCTACCTGCATCAGGAGCACTGACTCTAAACGTTCTTCGAATATTGCGCAGATAATCCCGAACCATAGCATTGACGTCTTCCACCAGATTCGTTCTGGCTTTCGGATCGTAGAGCGGATTCCACTTCTCCATCAACTCTTTCAAACTCTGCGGAATCGTTTTCTCGCTGCCGACAAATTCCAACTTGAGATCATGCACGGCCTTGCGGTAGACAACCAACTGCTTGCTCGATATGGGCCGAAGCGTGGTTGATCCCACCGCTTCCGCGGGTCGTGGGCTTGGATGGGTGGCGGCGGGAGCCTCTGCTGTCGCGGAATCTGCACCTGCCTCCGAGTGCGGTAGGGAAGCTTCCCGTTGTCCTGCCCGTTCTCTCGACCTATTCCAGGTTTTCTTGATACCACGAAACAGATTCCGAAAGAAATAAAACAATCCGCGAAATACTGTCAAACGTTTCCAAATGGGCACTCTGAGCTTCGCGTCATCGAACGTTTCTTTTCTGCTCAAAGCCAGGATCTTCGGCAATGGATGGAGCTGCTTCCGTTTTTCATCCAAGACTTGATCCATAGTTCTGGCCATATCGTAGCTGATCTTCCCATGCTCCTTGGCCAGATAGAGCAGATTGTAGTTCAGGAGGGAGTAGAGAAACGGGGACCGGTTTTTCAGGGTTATATCTAAATCCCGCATAAACTCCTGCTCATCGGTCATGGCCAGAGTCCGCCTGTTTTCCTTGAGCAACTTCTCCCACTCTTCCAAGTAATAATCCTTTATTTCTCTGGACTGCTCGTGGAGCATCTTCACGAACAGAGGGATGAGGAGATCTTTGTAAATGTAGTAATCCTTGCCGTGCACCGTCTTGAGGTGAACGAGTTCGGGAAGAGATTCATACCCTTCTGATTTTGTCCTTGCCTCCAAGAACTCTATAAACACATCTCGAGTGTTTTTTCGGATTAGGGGCAAGCCCTTCTCGTCACGAACGGAGTAGAGGTCGTTTAAAGTGTATGCATACGGATACTTGTGGAACTGAGTCTCGAACTTTTTCACCATGTTCGATTTCTCGTTCTCTCTCTGCTGTTTGCCTCTGTAGTGAACATTGTAGAAACCGATCAGATAGGCCGCCTGACAGTAGCCGTGTTCCTCAGCCGTCTTCTCCGATATTTCTTTGTGCTCCTGAAGCACGAAATTGGCAAAATGAGCCCAGAAGCGAAACGAAAAATCAGAGGGGTCGAGCAGCGATCCGATCGCCCGGCCCGGTTTGGTCATCACGACTGAAATCATGTCCCGCAGGCCGCGCTCGTTTCCTCGGAGCGCCGGATGGAGTCTGTGCATGACAAAACTGGCATTGTTCTTGCTCTCCAGGTACACCCTCAGCTTGTATACTGCCAACTCCATCAGCTTCTGTTCCACCAGATCCGAGCTGACCAGGATAGGATTGACGAGCTCGGGGAAGGAAAAACGAAGGATTCGGGCGTTCTCGGTTTTGAGCTCTCCAAGGGCGGAAACGAAATCCGTTTTGATATTGACTTCTGTAATCAGATGTTCCGGAATCGTGATTTTTAGATCGTCCTCCGATGGGAAGGGTATGGTGGGTTTTGCCTCGATCCTTTTGTAGGCTTTGTGCAGGGCTTCGATGAAGTACTGGGGGAAGAAAATCCAGCGAACCTCCTGTCCTTCCTTTTCGAGACTGCACAGCCCGTGCTCGGTCAGGACCCGCAGGTAGGTGTCTACCATACCCTCGGTGTGTTGCACGAAGGCTTCCATTTGAGGAAACTTCAAGGTGTAGCGGCCGGCATAATTCTTTACAAAGCCGATGAACTCGGTCTTCTCAACACGAGCGGTGCGATGGTTTATGGTGTATATCCGTAGAAGATAGAGCAAAGCTTGCGCATTGGGCTCGAGTCCTCCGCTCCCGTCTGCCTCCTCTACGCTCTCCAGAACGGGTACATCCCGGGAATCGGCCGCTGTCGAATCACTCATCATTGACAACGTACCACCAAAGCCTACCTCTGTCCATATTGTGACTCGAGTTACTGGCACTGGCAGGAGGGACAGAAATAGGTTCCCCGCCCGGCCACGCGGGTTTTAACAATCGGCGCACCACATCTGCTGCAAGGCCGGCCCTCGCGGCCGTAGACCAGGAGCGCGTTCTGGAAGCTCCCCTTCTCCCCTCGGGAGTCTACGTAATCAGAGATCGTCGTGCCCTTTCTTCGGATTGCGGATCGCAGAACCTTTTGCGCGGTACGAAGAAGTGACGCGGTTCGCTCAGAGTCCAGGGCCGATGCCTGCTTCAGGGGCGAGATCTGCGCCCGGAAGAGGATCTCATCCGTGTAGATATTTCCCAATCCCGCGACAACCGTCTGGTCTAAGAGAGCGGCCTTGATGCAGCGTCCGGTCTTCTGCAATACCCTGTGAAGCTGTAACGCGGAGATGCCCAGCGCATCCGGTCCCAGTTTCTTTTCTTTAATGAACTCTTCTACCGTTCCCTCGAGGAGTTTCAACCTACCGAACTTACGCACGTCGCGATAGACAATCTTCATCTCCCGATTCTCCAAGAACAGCTCAAGATGGGTGTGCTTGTCAACGCTCTGCACTCTGGGAACCAAAAGAAGCTGCCCGGTCATACGCAGATGAAGCGCCAGAACCACATCCCCACTCAGAAGGAAGAATAGGTACTTGCCGTGTCTATGGAGATTTTCGAACCTACGACCTCGGACAGCTTCGGCGAAACAATCGGGATCAGGGGCTACAACAGCCGAAAAATGACATCGAAGATCTTTAATTGTCAGCCCCAGAACTTGAGCAGCCAATCCCCGGGCCAGATTTTCCACCTCCGGCAACTCAGGCACTGCGTCAATCCTCAAAACCTAGGAAAGAGACGATTGAAGGAACTCGAATATGTCACGAGCTTTTGGAGGACATCCGTTCACGAAGCTCTGAAACCCTCTGGTACAGACACCGATCCCCAAATCACTCATCCGGAGGCCCCGGTATCCCTGGCCGACGCATATCTTTTTACGGAGACGGCTCAACTGGTTGGTTTCACTAAGGCGCTGCAGCGCATACAGCGTGCTGCCGCAGCAGGCTGAACAGGCCTGGCGATCCAGCTCGCTCCTGCCCTGCGGAGGAATTTTTACAAAATCGGGTTGGCCGATTTCCCGTATTTGGGCGGAAAGGGTGTCCATGACTCCGACGCCGTACTGGGCGGCCAAGGCTATGTCCATTTCCTGGAGCACGGTCAAGACCAGGTCGTAGGGCCTTTTCCCATAGGCCACAGCCAACTCTCCGCGGTTCATGGGCCGACCGAAACGACAGCACGTTCGACAATACGGCATGCCTGCTGTACCGCCTTGGAGGAGACATCGTGATGGGTTACAATGCGGATCCAACCATCATCGGGAGGATTGATCCTCACGCCCCCGCGTAGAAGCTCCTCCACCAGTCTTTGCTCCCTGTCCCCATTGCCGGGGTCCCGGTAGCGCAGAAAGAACATATTGATCTTCACCGGTACAGGCTGCACCTCGAAGATCTCGAGTTTGTCGAACACCCGGGCTATCTCCTCCGCCTTTATCCGGTCCTCCGGCAGCCGCTGCCGCATGTACTTGATCGCGACCAGCCCGGCGGCGGCAATAACCCCGGCCTGGCGCATTCCACCGCCCATGATTTTTCGCTTCTTCCGGGCTTTTTGAATGAACTCGTCGCTTCCGGCCAACATCGAACCCACCGGCGCGCACAAACCCTTCGAAAGACAGAACATCACCGAATCGGTCAGCTCGCCGATCCGCCTTGCTTCGGCCCCGAGATAGTGGGCGGCGTTGAACAGGCGGGCGCCGTCCAGGTGCACCGGGACATCTAATGAGTGGGACCGGAGAATGATATTCTTCATGACCTCGAGGGGCATGACCTCACCACTGCCGAGAGCGTTCTCCAAGGCGATAAGATCTGTTCGTGGCCAGTGTATATCCTGCCTGGGTCGAAGATGCGCCTCGATATCATCCCAAACCGGATATGCTCCCCGCGGAATGAAGGTTCGCAGCTGGGCACCGGCAATCACGGCTGCCGCTCCTGCCTCATGCTGCACGATATGGCTCTGTTCGGTCAGCACCACTTCATTACCCCGCCTGCAGTGGGTGAACAGGGCAAGCTGATTCCCGAACGTCCCGGAAGGCACAAACAGTGCGGATTCCTTTCCGACCAGTTCCGCGGAAAAGGCTTCCAATTCGTTTACCGTGGGGTCTTCGCCGTACACATCATCCCCCACTTCCGCACGATACATGGCTTTGCGCATATCTTCTGTCGGTTTGGTCACCGTGTCGGAACGAAGATCGATTTTCTCCATTAGCTCTGTTCTCCCTCTGCTGCACCTTTCGGATTCTTTAACAATGTCTGTTCGGCTCCTCGAACCTTCTGAAGCCGTTGGATCTCCTTCTGTCCTTCCGAGACCTGGACGCCGAGGGTGTCCATTTCTCGCTGCCGTGATTCGATATCAGCCTCCAGCTTCGAAATCCTATCGGCAAGATTACCGAGTTGGTCGCGAAGGGAATCGATGTGCATGGCGGCTCTGAGCCTTTCTATTTGTTTTCGATTTTTCCGATTCGCCTGTTCGACTCCCTCGATCTGTTTGACCATACTCGAAGCTTCTGCATCCATAGACTCACCGGATCGTGTACCCCGGAACAGACTTCCAAGAGCCCCAAAGGCGTCATGCAGCTGCCCTTCGATACGCTGGATTTCCGTTTCGATTTCCCGTACACGTTTCTGATGGGATTTGTCTGCGCCGAGAGTTTTCAACTCGCTCCACATTCTCCCCTGGTCCTCTCTGAGCTTACCTGTCTCTCGATGGAAGGCGTTGATTTTTTTCTCATTCGCCTCATACGGGAGCAGAGCTTCCCGCAGTCCACGGTCCTTCAGCTCTTCGTCCACTTCCGAATCACAGAATCGCTTCCCCGCCTCGTGAAACGACTTGCCGAGGGCCTTCCGTCTCAGAGAAAGGACACCCTTCAAATAGAGGGAACGGCCGGTCTCACGAAAAATACGAAAGAACTTGCCCCCTTTTGTGTGAGCTTGGATTTCATCGTACTCTGCTTCCAGTTCCTCCAGCTCCTTTTCCTGCCGCCTCATAGGCTCAAACAACTCCCGGTACTCACTCCTCGGAGCGGTCAAGCTCTTATACGCTGTGTAGGCTGCTCTGCCGATAGCCTCGCAGATCACCTGATTTCTCTTTGCCAGCTCAGCGATCTGGGCCTTCCTGTTGCGAATCTCGCGTTCGAGCTCTTCGTTACGGGCAACAGATTGGAGTATTTTCTTCACGTGTTGACGGCTCTCGGGAAGTTGCCGGCGCAGCTCTTGAATCCTCTTGTGGAGTTCCTTCATCTCCGGGGTACTCAACACCTCGGCTTCCCGGTAAGACAAGTATTCCCCCAATTTTCTCAAGCAGAGGTGTACCTCTCCTGAGTTTTTTTCTATGCCCCTCTGCAGATCATTGATCGCCCGTTTATAGGTATCCATCTTCCCACCGCTCAAGCCTCCAAACCGAGTCCCTTGTCGATGATCGCTTTGGTAACGCTCAGGACCTCTCCGGTTTCAACCCGCACCAGCTTTAGAAACAGCTCGTATCCCTTGGCCGTGGAATAGAGCTTCCCGATGATGAGAAGCTCTGCCCCGAGCAGCTCCCCGACCTTTGCCGCCCCCTGCTCCTCGGCCAAATCCGAGAGCTGCAATTCGAGCTCTTCCAAAACACTCTGGAGATCTTTACGCTCCACGATTCGGAAAAGCTCCTTGAACGTCCTGTCTTTTCCGAAGCTCAAGAGCAATTGCTCCGTGAAGTACTCCGAGTTGAGACTCAAGTTTTTTTGGGCCGGGCTGAGAGGAAGCACGGCTGCAGCGCTACCTTTGGGGATTCGAACGGTGGAATAGTCGATCAGCTGGGAGACCGCCATAGAGAACAGTTTATTCAGCGTCTCCTCCCTCTCCTCCGCATCGATTTTGCTGGCCGTGAAGTACTCCTCCTCCTCTTCAATCGGCTGGTCGGTTATATGGGAGAGCTCCTCCTTGGCAAAACGAATAATGATGGCTTCCAGCTTGTCCGTCTGATAGTTGGCCCCCGTGTGGTGGCTGACACTACCCGGCGCCCCACCCTCGCTCTCGCCGGTTTCACCGTAAGAGAGGAATATGTACTTCGCCGAAGTGTACTGGGCGATCTGTCTCAAGACGACCTCTCCCAGCAGGTCGAGACCACCTGTTCCGACACTGAAAATCTTTATCCCCGTCTCCTTCGCCTCCTTGACCGCTTGAGCGTAGGTATATCGCTGTCCGTAGTCTAAGTGCGGCGGCGCGTCTGTAATGATGAAACCGAGGCGTACCCCTCCACGACTCCAGGACAACTTCATGGCCTGCTCGAGTGCGGACTGGAGATCCTCCGGCGTATCCCCTCCTCCAGAGGCTTCTACCGCATCGAGAGCCGATTGGAACTCCTGGAGGTTTTCGGTAAAAGGAACGACCTCGGTTACGTATTCATCCCCGCGATCCTTGTACAGGACCATCCCGAACCGTACCCGCGGTTTCGACGAGAGGGAGGCCAGATTGAGTTTGATGAGCTCGATCGTGGTTTTCAGTCGCTGAATTTCTTCACCCATGCTTCCGGTTGTATCGAGGATGAAGAGCAGATCCAAAGGAATCCGGCTCAATTCGGCCCGAGGTGCACCAAAGGCTATCGGGATCTCCCGTCGACCGAAGCGATCCAGGGAGACGCTCTTACGCTGCTGGTTATAAGTGACCTCTATCGTATACCCCTGCTGATCTCCATATTCGGCGGGGAACAGGAGAAAACTTCCGTCTGCATAGGTCGTTCCCCTGCCGAGGAAGCTCCGATTCGGCCCGTACACTTCGATCCCGGCGTTGGGAATAGACTTGCCTTCACTGTCTTGGACCTTGAGCATGATCCGCTCTTCGATTGGGATCGGTATACGATTGACCTGGGCACCGTAAGTGCTCAAGAATTGCACGAAGTAGTTGAACTGCTTGTTGTCGTCGGCGAATCCGGCTTTCAGACCCGAGACCTGAGGTCTTGTGGAGGTGCCGGAAGAGCGGGTCGGTATGGTTCCCGAAGGGGCCGCTTTCTCCTCCGGGACAGCCTCCGGGATAGCCCCCGCGATTTCCCCGGCTTCCGACTCCCCGCTCCAGGGAGCTTCAACGCTTTCATCGGCGGCGCTTTCCCTCTTTTCCGCCCCGGTGATCTTGGGCCCATCCTCCCGCGGGGGCGGGGATACGGAGGCTTCCTCTTTCTCCCCGCCGAATCCCATGCAGGACAGGAGAGCAAGCACGAACAGCGACAGAAAAAACAGCTTCCAGACAGTGGCTTTTGGTTTCATCATCGATTCTCCTTCGAAACCCGCGAGCTCCCGTCCGTTCATGGTATATTTAATCGACGAGCACTCGCAAACGTTGTGTTTATAGCATAGTCAAAAAACGCTGGATGATGTAGATCCACAGTCAACAAAATCGTGACTGGAATTTATGGTTGGATTTTCGGCTTTCCGGCCGGAGGGCTTACCGGAACATGTTTTGGGCAATATCCCGGCGCCGAACCGAGTAGGAAACTTCGCTGGAGTCCGCCTCCAGCCACACTTCCACTTTGCCGATCATCTCCCGGATTTCCCGCTGTTCCCGGATCGGCCCGGACAGGTCGTAGCTGTGGATCTCCCCGTCGTAGCTGACCACTACCGTATACTCCAACTCATCGTCCCGACGTCGAGCCTCTGCCACTAGCTCAATCGGGACGGGCCGACCCTCCCGATCTATGAAGGAGGCATCATGTTCCCGGCTGACACTCCCTTCTGCCTCTAACTCCCGAAAGCTGATCTCTTCCCGTACCAACCGTTGAAGGTCGTAGATGATCTCATTGAAATGGCGGGCTTTGGCCCGGACAACGCTCCGTTTTCCCGGCTTGATCTCCACCTCCTCCTCCCAGTCATGGAAGGTAATCTCCGGCTGCTTGACAACACCAAAACTGGAAAGGTGAATGCGCAGGCTGTGGGTTCCCGGCGACAGATCCTCGATCTCGAAGGGAACACGGGGATCCCCCGTTGTATAGCCGACGAACTCATCATCCACAAAGATCTCCGCGTCGATCAGATGAGAGAACAGGTGTACCGAACCCGGTTTCTCATCCTGGAGCGAGATGATCGAACGGTCGTGCTGATCCGACTGCAGCGACACCTCACGTCCTGTCAACCGGAAGATGATCTGTTCGGATATCGAGTGCAGGGTATTCTCGCCGGCCCCGCGCTCCGAGAAGGTAAGTGTGCGGGCACTGACCACGTCTAGCAGGCGCACCGTAATCAGAACATCACTTCCCAGAAAGACGTACTCCCCCCGCAGCAGATAATCCGCCCCAAGGATCCTGCCGACCTCGATGGCCTTGTTCTGATCCTCCACCAGGCTGCTCAGCTGCAGTTCCTGCTCCCTCAGGATGTCGTCCAAATCGCTGCGGTTCACGACCTCGATGTCACGGGCTCCCGAAAGGTCAAAGAGCAGCAGGCCGCGGATGATCCCTTCCAGGTAGTCGTAGCGGGGATTGGCGCTCGAGTTGTCGATCGACAGAAAGGCAACGTTTACCGGGAGGGAGAATCCGTGTACCACGGTCAGGCAGAGGAAAACGACCAGCAGGAATGAAAAACAAACGAGAGATCTCTTCGGACTTGTCATCGTCATTTGGTACTTATGAGTAGTCGAGGTTTCCATAGTGGATCAAGTGGTTCCGTTGCTTGAAATTCTATCCGGTCTAATTCAGAAAAAATCACAATTCCATATCGGATGCTGTCTGCTGATCCCGCTACAATCGGATCCAGATTGATGAGCTCGACTCCGGGGTTTACCTGGGGATAATGTCGAGTAAATACATCCACATTAATAAAATCGGGTTGCTCGACAAGATAATGGTCAATCGGTGGTATCCAATCCGTGATGATCGGATGAATCCTGATGACCGAATCGGGAAAAGTTCCAACAGATTTATACAGTCTCAAGTATATTCTGTCAAAATCAGCGGGGATATCCTTGGGATCGAAGCGTATTACTATAGCAGACAATGTTGGACTATTCTGGGCGATCAACAAACCACTATCGTCAATCCAACCGGTTTCATCGGCATAGCCGTCAATCTCCGGATACACCTCGACAAACTCATTGTCCGGATCTAAAGGGTTGTAACGGCCCTCTCGGGAAACAAAGAATACATCGCAGCCCACAACCGCTGCCAAAATGACGATAATCCCGATACACCTAATCGCTTTAGACACAAAGATCTCCTACATTAGAATGAAATCCGCAAAACAACCCCGTTGGGCAGTGGGAGAAACCGCAGTTTTTCCGGCCTTACCTGTCGCGGTTCGGCACGGGTTTTCCCGCCCCCAATATCCGTAAAAAAGGGCAGCAGCATTCCTACGCCGCCGGCGGCCCAGAACCCGTAGGACAGAACACTGTTCAGGACGTATCGGTCGTAGGCCTTCTCGTCCATTCCGTCGCTTTCGATGAAGGTCTGCCTGTGGTTCAAGGCAACCGTTCGGGTAACGCTTCCCAGTCCAACCAGAGAGACACCGGCTACCAGGGAGGCCTTGTCCCAAAATCCGGAGATCGGTTCCTCCTTCGGACCGGGAATGAAAAAGGCTGTAATCATTCCTGCACCCCCGACCAGCCAGAAGGCGTAGCCGGTCAATCGCTCGATGCTGTAGAGGATGTACCCGTTCCGATAGCGGGTGTACAGCTCATCCAAACCGGTCCCGGCCGCCATGTAGTCTTCGTAGAGGAAGTCGTTGGTGTAGCGCTGGGCACCGGCCATCAGGTCGAGTACGTTGCCCGCAATGGACAACGCCGCACCCGTGGTGAAGAGTGTTTTCCCCCAACGAGAGAGCCGGAAAGCCCTATCCGGAAATACGGCCAGGTAGGTTGGGACCGAGGCAACAGCCAGGGACCAGGACAGGTAGGACAGGGTCGTTGTGAAGAAGTAGCCGAAATAGGCGCTGTTGTAGCTCTTCCACAGATCGTCGAAGTTCCAACTTGATTCACTGTATTCAACATAGGCATCGGATATCTTGCGGCGCAGCTCGAAACCGGTGCTTCCCATGACGTTGCCAAGTTCGAGTAGAAACATACCGCCGCAGATGTTCACCAGAGGCCACAGATCGGCTTTGCCAAGTTTTTCCGTCGGCCCGGGGGTAAGATCCGGACTCGGTGCAGTCCCCTCACCCGGCGCTTGAGTTTCCGGACCGCTCTTCGATGCTTCAGCGCCCTGCCCGGCCGCCTCCGCGGCACCAGCAACAGCTCCGCTTTCCGAACCCTGTTCCTCCACCAAGCTTCCCGGTACAGCCCTTCGCACCAAGCTTATTGTCAAATCTCTGCAAGCCGCTTCCAGATCGTCTGGTTCCGCCGCACTGATAGAGTCCGCGGCGATGGTGCGGGAGGCGGCGACATCAATGACCTTGGCATTCACGATGTACCTACCCTCGGATAGAGCAACGGACCCGAGTACGATATGGTCTGCCGACAGCTTCCGCCCTATTTCGACGGCGCAGGCATTAGATTTACACTCAGGCGTCGTGTCCCCTGCGGTTGCCAGGATTTGGTCCCTCTGTTCGGCAGTCACGACCTCGTATACCCCTGTATCGATAAAATTAGTCTCCATGAAGGCGTATACGATACCGGCTTCGGCCCGAGGCACTTTTACGGGTTCGAAGGGTAAAATTCCCACTACAAGTTTTTCCTGGCAAAAACCGGAGTAGGAAGCGGCAAATAGAAACAGGAGAAAAAACAGTTGAGTTTTGAACCTGGTGACAGTGATATTGATCCCCATGTGCAACGGCAGCCGTCTCTTCTTAATCTATATACCTTATCGGTGAAAACTTAACGGGTTTTCGAGTTTAAACTTACAATTTCAGCTATTCTTGGACCGCGGAGATCAGGTGGAAAATCCTTTTTCCCGATGAGCTTTGGCCACCTCTACGTATTTTTGTGCCCACCGCTGGTTTGTTTGGCGGTTTTTCTCGTCGATCTGACGAATCAGGCGGCCCGGAACACCCGCCATCAGGGAGAAGGGCTCAACAACGACGTTTTCCCGGATCAGGGTCCCGGCGGCGATGATGCTTCCCCTGCCTATTACGGCTCCGGACAGTATGATCGCTCCCATTCCGATCAAGCAGCCTGATTCGACTGTGCAGGCATGAAGGATCACCCCATGTCCGACCGTGACATTGTCCTGGACAATGCAGGGTCTGTCGTTTACCACGTGCAGGATTGATCCGTCTTGAATGTTGCTGTTGGCTCCGATCTCCACATAGTTCATGTCCCCGCGGATCACCGTGTTGTACCAGACCGAAGAACCCGCAGCCAAGCGCACGTCCCCCACAACCTGGGCACCGCGTGCAATAAATGCACTCGGATCGATCTGGGGATCGGTATCGAGCATGTTTTTCGGAAGATCAGTTTCATCCATCTACCGGCTCCTCGTCGCGGTGTGATTCTAATTTCAGAAAATTTGCACGGACAATAGACTTTCCGGCAAAAACCGCCATAATACCAGAACAATACGAAGGAACGGTGAAACATACTACTGTCGAGTGTAAATTTTTCTGTTTATTATGATGGCGTCTGTCATTTCACTTTTATTTGCTTTTGCAGGCTACTCTATTCATGCTATTGCGCAGGCAGGCCAGAAGGTGGGGCTCGCAATCATCGAACGACACAGATCCAAGGGGGCAACCGTTTGGATCCTATCAACACTCTCGATGCCCATCTCCGTGTTCTTGATCCTATACGCGGTATCGATTGGAAACGCATCTTTGGTGGGAGCGATGTCCGGATCGGGTTTGGCAACTCTTGCCATCTTTTCCCATCTCTATATGCATGAGGGCATTTCAAAACGGGAGCTGATCGGCATTTTCACGGTTATTGTTGCAGCAATTTTCATCGGTTCCTTCAGTCTCGACACGATCGCCAAAGAGTCTTCGTTGTCCGCCCTCTACATCTACCTACCCGTAGTCTGCGGTTCATATCTGTTGTTCTGGTTGTTATTCAGAAGGCATACAAATATTGTTGGCATCGTGATCGCGGGATTCGCCGGATCCTTGGGAGGCTTTGTTCCACTATTTCAAAAAGTATCTACTTCCCCACACGCTTTATCCCAACCACTACTCCACTTTCACTTCCGGGCCGAAAGCCCGATTACTGCGCTGCTGCGGAAGGGGGCTGATCTATTGTCCAATCCCTGGGCTCTGGCCTGGATCGTGATCTCCCTGTGCTCGATGGTCATTATGCATTTTGCCTACCGGAGGGGAAAGGCGATCCAGTTAATCCCGGCTTTCGCGGCCAATACCATCGCCATTCCGGTAGTAGGCGGTGCAGTGGCCTTCGAAGAAAGGCTGCACTCGCTTCAATGGATCGGCGTGGCTCTCATCATAACCGGCGTGTTCCTGCTGACCCTGAAAACGAGCTACATCATTCATCCTTCCAAACGGGCTCAGTGAACCCCTCCCGCTTTTCCGTCTCTCTGTTGACTAGGCCCCGAGTTTATTGCGATCCTTGAGGCCATCTATCCGCCTGTAAGTCGTATCGGCGTTTGCCGGCGGCGGATCGTATATGAGGAGCACTTGTCTATGCGTAAAGCTATCGCCGCCGTCATGGTAGCCGTGCTTGTTTTCCCCCTGTTGTTTGCTGCCCTCATGACCTTTTCTGTCAGCACCTGGGCTTTTGACCGAGGATTCTACCTGCAACTGGTATCGGATGAACGGATCTACGAGGCGATCTTGGGCGAGACAGCCTGGGAGAAGGAACAGATATTCGAGGATACCGAGTTCGACGGTATTCCCGGTGATGCTCTGGCCAAAGCCCTGCGGGAGGTAATTACCCCGAACTATCTGCGTTCCCAGGCGGTGACCATGGTCAACGATGCCTTCGACGCCGTTGAAGGGCGTGCTTCCGTTTTGGAGCTGACCGTCGATCTGACACCGTTGAAGGACAGGCTCCGGGGCGAGGCGGGTGATCGATTCGCCCGCTCGTTGGCGGCAAATCTTCCCGTCTGCTCTGCCGGAGAACAAGCCTTCGCGCCGGATGCACAGTTGCCTCGCTGTCGACCCGCGAACCTCTCCGAAGAGCGAGCTGCGGAGCTGATAGTAAAGGCTCTTCCGGCGTTCCTCGACAGCCTGCCGGATACCTATCCTCAGCCCCCCCAGACGATACATTTCTACTACACGCCGGAGGATGCGTTTTTGACCGGCTTCCTCGGGACAAACCGGCTGATCTGGGTCAACATTCTCTTGGCTCTTGTTGCAGCGAGCTTCTGGGTGGGGGCGGCCTTTGTCGGTGGTGAAAATCGCCGCCGGATCGTGCAGTGGCTGGGCTGGCCGTTATTTGTTCCCGCCGTACTGATCCTGATCGGAGGGATAGCGATCCGGATAGCGGCGGGCTGGCCTTGGATCGACTACGGATTGAGTTCTTGGGTCTTATCCGACGTCTGGTATAGTGCAGAGATTGCCGAAGTTTTTACAGCGATTGCACGTTCCGCTATAAAGGCGATAGCCCGGGGCTTCCTCGTAACAGGAGGAATTTCTATCGGGATATCTATGGGATTGATCGTTTGGTCCTATTCGATCCAGGCAGAAGAGGAATAACAAAAATGCAGAGTGGGGGGGCTCAGGTGACAGAGATACAATTCCCGAAAGATTTCCTATGGGGTACGGCAACGGCCTCGTATCAGATCGAGGGCGCCGTGAACGAAGATGGCCGCGGGGAGACCATTTGGGACCGTTTCAGCCACACGCCGGAAAAAGTATATGACAACCAGAACGGCGATGTAGCCTGCGACCATTATCATCGATACAGGGAAGATATCCGGCTGATGAAGGAGATCGGCCTGAAATCCTATCGTTTTTCCATCGCCTGGGCGCGGATATATCCAAGCGGCGGCGGCAAGCTCAACACCCCCGGGATCGATTTCTACCAGCGCCTGGTTGACGAGCTTCTAGGGAACGGAATCATTCCCATGGTCACCCTTTATCACTGGGATCTGCCTCAGAGCCTTCAGGACAAGGGGGGCTGGGGCCGGCGGGACACCGTGAAATACTTTTTGGATTTTGCGGGCGCCATGTTTGATGCGCTGTGCGACCGGGTGCAGCTGTGGATTACACACAACGAGCCGTGGGTGGCTGCCTATATGGGATATAAAACCGGCGACCACGCTCCGGGAATACGGGACGCGGGAACGGCTCTGCAGGTAGCCCACCACCTGCTTCTCTCCCATGCTCAGGCAGTTCAACTTTTTCAAGAGTACAGGAAAGCTGACGGCCAAATCGGGATCACCCTGAATATTGCCCCCGCTTACCCGGATACGGATTCTCCTGAGGATAAGCAGGCCGCTCAGTACTACGACGGCTATCAAAACCGGTGGTTTCTCGATCCGATATTCAAAGGTCAGTATCCCGAGGATATGTTCGAGCAGTATCGGCGGCAGTACGAAGCCCCGAGAATCGAATCCGAAGACCTCGAGGATTTCAAGAAAAGCCGCATCGATTTCCTCGGCGTGAATTACTACATGCGCAAGATCCTTCGCCGGCCGGAGAGACAAAACGAGCTGTTTGCAGAGCTCCGGCCGGACTATCAAGGGGTCCGGTTCACCGAGATGGACTGGGAAGTGTATCCGGATGGTCTGTATACGCTTCTCACCAGGATCCAAAAGGACTACGATCCCCCCGCGCTGTATGTCACGGAAAACGGGATTGCCTGCAGGGATACCCCGTCGGCGGACGGACAGATTCAAGACGATGAGCGAATCGCCTATCTACAGGACCACTTCAACGCCGCCCACAGGGCCATGCAGGCCGGGGTCAAGCTCAAGGGCTATCAAGTTTGGAGCCTGATCGACAACTTCGAATGGGCCTATGGATACAGCAAACGCTTCGGTATCGTGTACGTGGATTACAAAACCCAAGCCCGCACCCTGAAGAAGAGTGCGCACTGGTACCGAGAGCTCATCAGCAACTCCGGATTCTAAAGCCGCCTTTATTCTCTGACAGCAACAACAGACAGGGTCACAACCAGCGCGACAAGCGATCCGGCGATCCCCATAGCCACGGTTAGAGAAAGAGGAGCGAGCATTCCTCTTCCGGCTTTTCCCGATAGCAGTAATGGCATAACTCCGGCGATTGTCGTAAGGGAAGACACAACCAGAGGTCTTAATTTTTTCACTAACGCTTTGCAGACTCTTTCTACGGTTATCCTGCCTCCACGAAGATCGACAAACACGAGAATGGCATTGTTCACGGCAATCCCGCTGGTCAGGATCAGAGCGATGATCACAGGCAAAGTGAACGGCCAGGAAATTACCTTCAGAGCCAAGAGAGGACAGACGAAGGAGAGGGGAATTTGAAGCAGGATGATGCCGGAAATACGGAGCGATTCA
>CAZBXU010000023.1:0-26841 GCA_964495755.1 uncultured Spirochaetaceae bacterium
TTGAATAAAAATGTATTTATGACTATAATATTGGTTGACTAGAAAGGAGACCATAGATGAAGGCGCTGTCCCTTTCGGAGGTAAAGATGAAGCTCAGCGAGCTGGTAGAGATCGTTCACTCTACAGACGAAGAGATCGTTATCACGAAAAATGGCCGACCTGCGGCAGTGCTGGTAAGCCCTGATGAGTATGAAAGCTGGAAGGAAACGGCTGACATTAAATCGGATGCCGATCTCATGAAGGAAATCAAGAACGGTATTTTGGCTCTGAAGACGAAGGGCAAGCTCTACACGCTTGAAGAGTTACTCTAGATAGCGATCCACTATTCCAGATGCAGTCAAAATATAAACTTCGCATTCCCGATGACCTGGCAGATTTTGTCAGAGACGCGCATCCTGAACTCAAGAGAAAGATTAAATCAGCACTGAAACGCGTTCTATCCGATCCTTATTCCGGAAAATCATTGAGAGAAGAGCTCTACAGAATCGTGAAAAAAGAAGGGGCCAAGAAATAGGATTCCAGGCGGCTTCGGTCTGGCCGACTCAGTCTGTTTTACCGTTCAGGGAAAAACCTTTAGCCAGACAACGTTTGTTGATCTCGTTCAGATTTCTATGGCGGGCCGAAACGGCCTGGTCGAGAGTGGCACGTATGGAATCCAATACGGCGACCTCGGGCTTGAGCTTGGCCAGAAGGCCGAGCATGATCATATTGGCGGAGCGGGAGCTGCCCTCCTGTTCGGCCAGCTCATTTGCCGCCACGGGAATCCTCTCGATGTCCTTACGGGACGGTTTGATATCGATCAGGGAACTGTTGTAAAGCAGCACTCCCCCCGCCCTGACCTTCGGCTCGAACTTGATCAGGGAGGGTTTGTTCATTACCACGCATACCGACGGATGGGGCACCAGGGGTGAGGCGATCTCCTTGTCGCTGATCACGACGGAGCAGTTGGCCGTGCCGCCGCGCATCTCCGCGCCGTAGGCGGGGATATGGGTAACCTTTTTACCCTCCTTCATCGCGGCCAAGCACACGATCTTACCGGACAGGATGATTCCCTGGCCGCCGAACCCGGCGAAGATGATCTCTTCCCGCATCGCTTCCTCCCTCCTACCTGTCCCGGAAATTACCAAGGGGATAGTAGGAAAGCATTTCGCTGCCTACCCAATCCGCCGCCGCCTGCGAGCTCATTCCCCAATTCGTCGGGCACATGGAGAGGTACTCAACGAAGGAAAATCCGCGACCCTTGACCTGGTTCTCGATGGCCTTCTTCGTAGCCCGCTTGGCCTTGAGGATGTGGGGTACGTCGTGCACCGAACAGCGCTCTATGAAAACCGGCGCCTCCAGCGTGTTCAGCAATTCGCAGGCTCGAATCGGCATTCCCACCTCAGCCGGATTGCGGCCGTACGGAGAGGTTTTAGTCTTCTGCCCCGCCAGGGAGGTCGGGGCCATCTGCCCGCCGGTCATGCCGTAAATGGCGTTGTTCACGAACAGGACGGTGATGTTCTCGCCCCGGTTTGCCGTGTGGATGGTTTCCGCCGTGCCGATCGCCAGCAGGTCGCCATCGCCCTGGTAGGAGATCACCAGTCGGTCGGGAAGCACCCGCTTGACCCCGGTAGCTACGGCGGGCGCACGACCGTGGGAGGCTTCCAGCCCGTCTGCATAGATGTAGTTATACAACAGAACCGCACATCCCACCGGAGCGATAACAACCGCCTTTTCCCGCATACCCAGCTCGTCGATGACCTGGGCCATCAGCCTGTGGACGATTCCGTGACCGCAGCCAGGGCAGTAGTGGGTGGGAACATCGGTAAAAGACTCGGGCCTAGAGAACACACGCTTGGCTCCCGCTTCTTCACTTCTCATGCTTTTTTTATCCTTTTGATAATCTCCTCAACTTCGACGAGCATGGCACCCATCCGGCCGTAGAATTCAATCGGAACTTTATCCCCTAGGGCCAAACGCACATCTTCCAGCATCTGCCCTGCGTTCATCTCTACAACCAGTACCTTCTTCATCCGCTCTGCACTCTGAAGCAGCTCCTGGTAGGGAAAGGGCCAAAGCGTGATCGGGCGGAATAAACCGGCCCGTACGCCGGCTTCGCGCAGTTCGTTTACCGCCGCTTTGCAGATACGGGCTGCAAAACCAAAGGCGACCAGAAGAACCTCGGCATCCTTACACTGATAACATTCGAAGCGGATCTCGGATGCCTCGATTTTCCGGTACTTCCTCTGAAGGCCAAGGTTAAGCTGTTCCACCCCGTCTTCGGGGAATAGACGAAGGGAGGCGATCTTCCGGGGTTCTCTGCCGGCCGCACCGTCGAGGATCCAGGAAGACTTATCGAATTGATTTTTCGAAGGCTTCGGCAGTACGAGGGATTCGGACATCTGGCCCAGGTACCCGTCTCCTAAAATCATGGTCACGATACGGTACTGGTCGGACAGATCAAAGGCGGTGACAGCCAAATCGGCCAGCTCCTGCACCGAGGCGGGGGCCAGCACGATCATTCGGTAATCCCCATGACCTCCACCCTTAGTGGCTTGAAAGTAATCCCCTTGAGACCCGGAAATATTCCCCAAACCCGGACCGCCTCGCATCATGTTGATCACAACCGCAGGCAGCTCCGTACCTGCCAGATAGGACAATCCCTCCTGCTTCAAGCTGATTCCGGGGGAGCTGGAAGAGGTCATGGTTCTGCCCCCGGCGGCGGAGGCGCCGAAAACCATGTTGATAGAAGCTATCTCACTCTCGGCCTGGAGAAAGGTCCCGCCGACCTCCGGCATTCTCCTGGCCATGTAGGCTGCGATTTCATTCTGAGGGGTGATGGGGTAGGCAAAATAGTATCGGCAGCCGGCGATAATCGCCGCCTCGGAGATCGCTTCATTTCCTCGCATCAACAGCGGTTCAGCCACGAAAAACCCCCTCACCCTGCCTTGGCGAAACGCCAAATCTCAATAGCCGTGTCCGGACAGATAATGGCACAAAACATACAGGCGGTGCAACGTTCGGGACTGACGCAGACCGCGTAGTGGTGACCTTGCCTGTTGAACGTTTCCGCTAATTCGAGTATGTGCTCCGGACAGGCTTTGACACAAAGACCGCAGCCCTTACAACGTTCCGGATCGATATCTGGCTTTCCTTTGGCCAAAGCAACGCTCCTCTTAATAGAATTTCGAGAATTTCTATGTGTGTTAAAAAAAACGACAGAAAAAGATCGCGTGGGGTTGCAGAAAATATAGCAATTCCCGTTTACGAATCCTCCGGCTTTTCACTAAACTCCGCCCGAAAACGAGGTAGACTTTCGGGGAATTCCCTCTGGATGAAATCTATCAGCTTCTCCCTCACCTGGCAGCGTAGATTCCAGAGACGGGAAGCATCGCTTGCGCTCATCAGGGCACGGACAGCCATGGTTTGTTCCGTGGTGTCGGTCACCTGAACGCTGCAAACCTCCCCATCCCAGTCCTCGGCCTGCTCCAATATCCGCTGCAGCTCCTCCCGAACCGCCTGTACGGGAACGCTGTAGTCACAGTACAGGTATACCGTACCCAACAGGTCGGCGGAGGACCGGGTCCAATTCTGAAAGGGTTTTTCGATGAAATAGGAGATGGGAACTACCAGTCGCCGCTTGTCCCAAACGCGGACCACGACGTAAGTGAGGCTAATTTCCTCGATTTTTCCCCATTCGTTTTCGACGATCACCACATCGTCTATGCGGATCGGCTGGGTCAATGCGACTTGAAAGCCGGCGAACAACAGGGCGATCGAGCGCTGGGAAGCGAATCCGAGAACGACGCCTACAATGCCGGCAGAGGCCAGAATTGTCGTCCCCAACTGTCTGACCTTATCGAAGTTCATCAGGATCAAGGCGAGGGCGATCACACCGACAATGATGGCGAACACCCGTTTCAGATAAACCATCTGGGTGTGGATCTTACGGGCCTTGAGATTGTCCTCGGCATCGATTCGGTACTTGTCGAACAGGTAGTCTTCCAATACGGAGGCGGAGCGGACCACGATCCAGGAGATGGTGAAGATAGTGAGAATACTTGCCAGGTGGCGCAGCAGATCGAGCAGATGCTCCGGGAGCGAGACAAAGGGAAGGACCACGACCACTGCCAGCAGAGGCAATCCCAGACGCATGGGGCCTTTGATGTGGTGTACCACCGAGCGAAATATCAGGCTGCCTTTCTCGACATTCCGGCGAAGCCATATTCTGGTGATGAGCGAGAGGATGAGATGCAGCAGCAGGGCAAAAACAACCGCGCCGACAAGGAGCCCGCCGCTCAACAGCAGCTCCCGCCAGTTATCCACAATGTTTTGCCAGTTCATACAGGCCGCTGCCCGGCCTATCCCAGATCGACCTGGCGGGCCCTACCTTTCAGGGAACGGCTGAAGGAAATCTTGGGAGCCGCCTCTTCCGGCCGAGCCTGAATGGTCATTTTGTTGCCCGTTGCCGGGTTGACCACCACCCGAGCTTTTCGAGGCGGACGCTTTTTCAGGTACAATCTTCCAATCTTGCCCAAGGGAACCCGTTCCCCGAGCAAAACTCCCGATTCAATCATTGTCAAGTAGTCCGTCATTACCTGGCGAGCCTGTTTCTGAGTCAACCCGTTCTTCTTGGCCAAGTAGGTGACGATCGCCTTGCTGTTGAACTGATCGGGCAGACTCTGGCCCGGCGACAGAACCGTCCTGTTGATCTTGACAAAACCATTGGTCAGAAAAATCGTGGCCTCCCGGATACGCTTCTCCTGCTCCTCCGGGCTGACCTCTGCCGGACAGACGGCGATCTTCAACAGGCTGGAGGTGCTGCGGACCTGACCGCTCGAGAACTGAGCCTCGCTGTCGATCCGAATGTCCCCGGCCAACCCGCTCCTGTCCATGACCACAAGGTCGGGAACATCGGCGCGTAGAGAAATGCTGGCATACTCCACCCGCCTGCCGCCAGCGGACAGCGTGCCCAGGCTGATCAGGGAACCGGAGTAGGATAGAAGCAACGCTCCCCGCGGATCGTCACTGGCAAAGGATTCGATCTCTTCCATGTCCAGCGCCCGGATCTGCTCTTCGAACAGCCTTCTCTTTTCCAACCATACGGAAGCCATCTTCTGAAAGGACTCTTCGGTATCGGGGAGCCCCGAGCTGCTGGTGATCTTTTTCAGATGGGAGCGGACGGTCGCCGAGAGCCCGCGAATCTCATCACTCATCACTTTCCTCCTCCGCTTCATCGATCCCGTGCTCGGCCAGCCAGGCCTTGGCGTTCGTCCAGACAAAGCGCAACTGAGTCTTTCCGATGGTCAGGACGTAGCCGTCTTTCATGTTTTTCTGGATATACTCCTTCTCCTTGACCCGCGTCTTGTTCAGGCTGCCCAGATCCACCACTGTAAAGTGGTCGCCCCGGAATACGACCTGGCAGTGCTTACGGGAGATGTAGGGATCGGGAAGATGGAGATCACACTGGGGATCCCGACCAAGCGTCACGGTCTTGTGGGTGATGGGGAACATCTCTCCCTCCCGGTCACCACTCAAGATTTCAAGATAAACCTCCGGCGGAAGGCTGTCAGGCTCCATGAAAAATCCTCCTTGTACAACTAGTGTACTCCATCCCTGCGAAGAAACAAGGAAAAATTGTTTTATACGCTGTCCTTTCTCCACCGGTGGGCTATACTAGAAAGAGAAAACCCGCAACGAGGAGGAACCCATGGGTGAGTATCTAGATCAAATTCCGGCAGAAGTGCAGGATCACATTCGGCAGATCACAAAATCTTCGGGCCTGCCCGACACCGAGGAATCAGTGGAGACGATCGCCCAAGGCTGGCTGGAGAAAAAGGAGCTGTTCGAAAACCAGCTGGTAGAGATGAATATGGAGGATCTTGAGGAGCTCGATCAATACGACGAGCAGGGCTGCCTGGCCATGACCTATTCCGGATCTCTTTTGAACATCGGTCCGGTCCGGGAAGGGGGGCGTACCGTTCAGTACGCCAGCATCGGCCTGCGCCAGGACGTGCCGGAAACGGCGAGCAAAGACAACTCCCAACTAACGAGTGATGTGCGTGTTGGAGAGACGGTGAGCTTCTCCGTCGGACCTATCCAGAGCTCTTCACCGATCTTCAAGATCGCCGTGACCACGGGGGATCTGGAGGCCGAAGAGCAGGAGGAACAGATCACCAAGGCGACCATGATCCTTGCCGAAGGATTCGTGGAGGTAAACAAGAACCTCGATTTGGAGTAAAATCAAACTGGAACCCGGAAGCACAGTCGAGCTCATCAACAACCTGAAGCGGATCTACGGCCGGGGCCGGCCTCCGGAGCCGAAGGAGCTTCTCGAAGAAACCCTGGCGACCGCCGAGGTGCTGGACAAAGAACCGGAAGAGATTCGTCCCCGCGACAGGGAAGGTCTACCCGGAGGGCTGCTCCGGCTCTACCCTGAGATCCCCACTATACTGGTGCCGGATCTGCACGCCCGGATGGAGTTGGTCTTGAGCGTGCTGGCCTTCGAGGACGAGCAGGGCAGCCCGGCGGTAGACAGAATGGCCGCCGGCGGGCTGCAGATCCTCTGCCTTGGGGATGGTTTTCACGCCGAAGGCAGAGCAGCCCCGCGCTGGCAGGCGGCGCTGGAGGAGTTCAAGGGCGGCTACCGCAAGCACAACCATATGGATGATGAGATGAGGGAGAGCCTCGGAGTCATGGAGATGGTCATGGCGCTGAAGAGACAGTTCCCGAATCATTTTCACTTCCTCAAAGGCAATCACGAGAACGTTGCCAACGAACAGGGAGAGGGTAACTTTCCCTTTCTCAAATTTGCCAATGAAGGGCTCATGGTCAAGATCTACATGGATCACTTCTACGGCGAGGAGATCCTGACCGCGTACGCCGCGCTGGAGAAGAAGTTCCCCCTGCTGGCCGTCGACGGCAACTTCCTGGCCTCCCACGCCGAGCCGGCTTGGTTCATACCGGAACAGGAGGTTATCGAATACCGCAGGCTGCCCCAGGTGGTGTACGGTCTGACCTGGACGGACAACGACGAGGCGGAGCCGGGAAGCGTTCAACAGATGCTGGAGCACTATCTGGAGCCGGAGGCTGCCGAAACGGCGTACCACTTCGGCGGACATCGCCCCGTGCGGGGAGGCTACAACTTGAGATCCGACGGCCGTTACGTGCAGATTCACGATCCGGATCGGTACGTCGTGGCCGTACTGCCCGCAACTGAGGCGATTGACTTGGATCGAGACATCCGTGAATTGGATAGGCAGGCGTTTCGAGAACTGATCGATGATAAAGAAACCAGCTAAACCAACTCGGAAAGTAGGCAAATACACGATCGTCTCCAAAATCGCCCAGGGCGGAATGGGGGCGGTGTACAAGGCCAAACATCCCACCCTGAACCGATTTGTGCTGCTCAAGAAGCTGACCTTAAGAGGCGGTCCCCAGTTTATCGAACGCTTCAGGCGGGAAGCGCGCATCATGATGGACTTCAAGCACGATCACATCGTGCAGGTCTACGACCACTTCAAGGAAGGCTCCTCCTACTACATCGCTGAAGAGTTCGTCGACGGGGTGTCCCTTGAGCAGCTGATCAAGCGGGAGCGCTACCTCTCCAACGAAGCGGCTGCCCTGATTTTCTACGAGGTGTGCAAGGCTCTGCAGCACGCCCACGAAAAAGGTGTGATCCATCGTGACATGAAGCCCGGCAATATCCTCATCTCCAATCAGGGGGAGGTCAAGCTGGTCGACTTCGGCATCGCCACCTCTTTGGAGGACAGCGAGGAGGGTCTGACCCGGGACGGGATGACCCTGGGAACACCGTCCTACATTCCCCCGGAGCAGATCGACAACGCCAAGAGCGTGGACAGGCGGGCCGACATCTACTCTCTGGGGGTTGTGCTCTACGAGATGCTCACCGGCAAGACCCCCTTTCCCGGCAGCTTCAACGCTGAAACGATCGCCCTGATCCACAAGGGAAAGTACACACCACCGAAGCGGGTCAATCCCAAGATCGCCCCGGCTTTAAGCAAAATCATCGCCAAATCCATGAAACCAAACCGGAGTCGTCGTTTCCAGGACCTGCGTCAGATCATCCACCGTTTGGAGCGGAGGATCAAACGCAGGGATCCCGCTTCGATCAAGAGGGCTCTCAAACGGGTGATCCAGGGCAGAGAGATCGGGGATATATACAAACCCAGACGTACCTGGGTGTTCTGGGTTTTTATTGCACTGATCCTGGGCGCAATACTTACCGCAGGCGGGTACTACCTGTACCTGAAGGGATATCACTACGAAATTCTTCAACCCGATCGATACGGATCCCTGGTTGCTTCCGCTCGGATTCCGGCTTCTTACAAAGATCCGGAGGACATCTATATCGCCGCGGTGCTGTACCGGGAAGCGGAGGGAGAGCTGGTCCGCGTCGAGGATGCGACCTTCCACTTTCGGGCCAAACAGAGTGCCGAGCAGGAGGACAGCTACATTCTGGAGTCGGAACGGCTGTACCTGGAGACAGGCAGATACAGGCTGAAGGTGAATCTGGAGGGTCAGCTGCACTGGGAGTCCTTCTTCCTCGGCTCCCGTTCCCTGCAGAAGCAACATCTCGATAGCTCCTCGGGGCAATGCATCGAGATCCGGCTGGAGCAGACTCCGCCCCTGCCCCTCGAAGTCCGTTACACCGTATCGGACATCCGCAGCGGTGAAGATCTGACTGACTCTACAGCCTTTTTCGTCTTTCTGAACGACCGCTGGATCCGTTGGAATCGAGGAATCGCCGGTTCTCTGACCACCGGGGCCGGCTACCGCTTCAAAGTTGAACGCGCCGGCTACTACCCTCAGACCTTCAACTTGGGGATAAAGCCGTACCAGCCGCTGCTGCAGCTCCAGGTTCAGTTGATCCCCTACCCCGGCACACTCAAGATTAACTCAGATGCCGAGGGCTTCCAGATCCTGTTGGATGATTCTCCGGCCTACCTGAGCGGCGGCAAGGACAGGATCTACCAAACCCTGGAACCGCTGGAAGCGGGATCCCGAGAGCTGATCCTCGATCCGGGGGAATATCTGTTGACCGTGAGGCGGAACGACCAGCTGTCCCGCAGCCTCCCGGTTTCCATTCTTTCAGAAAAAATTGTGCGGGTGAACGCACGTTATGATAAATCCGCAAAAGTTCTTGAGGTAGTTATCGAATAACAGGAGGTGTCTATGAGTACAGGATTGCGAAGACTGATCCTACTCTGTCTCGGAATACTCGCCGGGGTAGCGGCCTGGCCGCTGTCCGAGCTGATCGTGGCCAGCCAGGCTCGCTTTCCATCCTACCTGCTTTTCGTCGCCGTACTCGGCGCCGCGGTGGGAATCCTGATGGGCGCCTTCTTCGGCGCCGCGGCAGGGATCTTCGCCCGGGTCGGATCCAGAATCCTGGTCGGGATGTTCGTCGGAGCGATCGTCGGCCTGATCGGGGGAACCATCGGTTTGTTGATCGGACAGGCCGCCCTGTTCCTGATTGGCGGCCAATTCTTGAGCTCCTACCGCAGCTTCCAACAGGTAGGCCTACCGATATCCCGGGCGATCGGCTGGGCTTTCCTCGGTATCTTCGTAGGCTTGGCCGAAGGTTTCCGGGCCGGTTCTGCGAAAAAAATGGGCATCGGCCTGATCGGCGGCCTGATCGGCGGCCTGATCGGCGGCTTCGCGCTGGAGTACTCCCGCCTGTACCTGCCGCAAGCCCTTCCTTCCCGACTGATCGGCCTGATCGTCCTGGGAGTAGCCATAGGCCTGTTTTACGGGATCATCGAGCGAAGCATGGCCTTCGGGACTTTAAGGGTGTTGAACGGCCGCTTGAAGGGCAAGGAGTTCATTCTCAATGAGGGGCGAATCCGAATCGGCCGGGCCAGGCGGAACCAGATCACCCTGGAGCCCTACGAGAACCTGGCGGATCGCCAGGTGCAGATCCGCTTTCGTAAAGGCGAAGCAGTGCTGACCAACCTCGAACCGAAATATCCCGTCTTGGTAAACGACCAGCCGGTCAAGGAGCATCGTCTCAAGTATGAGGACGTTCTGAAAATCGGCTCGGCCAAACTGTTCTACAGATACGACTAAAGGAGACGCTGCGATGAAAAAAACGATTATTTGTATTCCGGCGTTGCTCCTGATCTGCGCCGCTGCCTTCGGCTACAACGTGCGCCTGTCCCAGATTGATGCCTCCCGGCTACTCCTCGGTCAGACGGTCCGGCTGTACGTCAGCGTGACCGATGATCTGGGGGTACCGGTGGAGGGAATCGGAGCGGAAAGCTTTACGATCTTTGAGTCCCCGGACGGGCAGAACTTCGAGAAAATCGAGGGTCTGACCGAGTTCAAACCAGGGGCCGCTTCGGCTGAAGGGATTACCTTTCTGCTTCTGATAGACAACTCGGGGAGCATGTATGACACCCTGGAGGGCCGCCCTACCGAAGATACGGCCCGCAGGCGCATCACCCATGCCAAGACCGCGGTGCGCACCTTCCTCGGCAGCATGACCAGTCCCAAGGATACCGTCGGGCTGGCGTCGTACAACACCTCCTACACCCTCCTGGCCGCAGCTTCCGGGGACAAGGGCCAGGTTGCGGGTTTCCTCGACGAAATCCAACAACCAGATTCGGAGCAGGCCTATACCGAGCTGTACGCCGCCCTGACCCTGGCGGTCCGGGATTTCCAAGGACTCGGAGGCCGCAAAGCCATCGTGATCCTCTCCGACGGGGAGAACTACCCCTATCTCCAACATTCTGGAAATCCCCATCCTGTGTTCGGGGACAAGATCTACGACTACAACGAGCCGATCCGGGACTGTCAGGAGGAGGGGATCTCGGTGTACGCCGTGAACTTCGCCGCCGAGAAAGACCCCAACCTGGAGGCGGTCGCCCTGGAGACAGGGGGTACCGTGTTCGACGCCCGCAGCCAGGAGGAGCTGGCCCGGGTGTATCAACGCATCCACGAGCAGGTGGCCGGGGAGTACCTGATCGGCTATCGGGCAACCATGGCTCCCGCGGAGAAGAAGTATGTCCGGGTGCTGGCGCAGGTGCAGGAGAACGGACAGCCGCAACAGGCGACCCGCTTCTACTTCTCCAGCACTGTGTTCGGGCTTCCCCTGGACAGGGTCGGAGCGCTGCTAATCGTCCCCTTTGTTCTGGCCTTCATCGCACTCTGGCTGATCTCCCTGCTGAAATTCGAGAAGAAGAGAGGACCGGCGACCCTCGAAGTCTTGAAGACACGGGTGGGACGGGCTCAAACCCGAATGTTGCCTCTGGGCACGGCCAAAACAGTCATTGGCGGCAGCCGCAGCGCTGATCTTACGATTGCAGGCAATCCCGGCATCAAGGAACGCCACGCCACGGTGGTCTACGACGCCAAGAAAAAGGCTTACACGGTCGTGGGTTCCGGTAACCTGACCGTCAACAACCGGCCGGTCAAGACCAAGGTGCTAGAACCGGGAGACGTGATCGACGTGGGAGGCGCCACCATCGTGTTCGACGACGGCGAGGTATAGCCGAAACATAATTCTTCCGTAATGAAATTCTAGCAGAGATTTGTCTTCATGGCAGCAGGAGGGGAGATAGATGCGTGTATTCCAGGCAATTCTCTGCGTTTTACTGTTTCTGTTCATCATGCTGAGGGAAACTTTTCGACGGCCCCGGCGGATATAATCGTTCCGCAGGATGCGATCTATGAGCGCTTTCGGGGAAGCTGCATCGTCATCGATTTCAGCACAGCCCTGACCTTCACCGCCGTGGCCAAAGGAGGAGACTTACAGGGAGTCTCCATCGCCCCCGGGCTAAAATATGCGGTCCGAGCACTGTCCCAAAACACGGCCCAGCTGCCCACGGTTCAGCTATGGGATCAGTAATACCAATGATCCATCCACCCGAGATTGCCGTTTCACCACTAATACTAAGACAGTACTTGAAAACCTTCCTTCGCCGCCGCATCGGATAATCGGACATCGCTGCAGATAAAGGCAAGAGTTTGGGGACTCTCCTCGCAAGCGACCAGGGCGGCAGCCAACTGCAGAGCGTCCGCGGCTCGCAAAGGATGCAGCCGCAACAAACGAAGTGCCCGCTGGCGCAATTTCTCGGTTGCCTGAGTTTCTACCCACGAGGAGGCGAAATTATCTAACTGATTCTGTATCTGGTCGAAATCATTTTGATCGATTATACCTTCCCGTAACAATCGATTGAACGCGGATGTACATTCCACTCTGCTGCCCCACCAGGTAATGATCTGCGGATCTTCCCGTAACAGATCTTTACGGGTTTCTGTATCCCCTTGCTGAACGAATAGAGGAATCAGCGCCGATGAGTCCCAATATCTCATCTGCCCTGTTCCCGCTCATCGATCAGGAATTGTACAGCACTCACTCCGTTTGGCAATTTCGGTCTTTTCCAGTTCAAGAAATCTAGTACATCCAAAGAGCGCTTTGGTGGGCTCGCCAATCCCTGCCGGATGAGGTGGGCGATTCTCTCACTGCTCGTATCCTGGTCGTTCGCCACCGGTTCAAGCCTGGCTACCGGCTTGTTACGGTCCAGGATCAAGATAGTCGTACCGCTCTTCACTATTTCGAGCAGGCGGGAAAGATGATTTTTCGCCTCGGTTATACTGGCCTTTTTCATCAGGCTATTTTAGACTTATTGAAAAATGCTGTCAAGCTATTTATGGCTGTGATAGCAAAAATCGGGCGTTTTAGTACTTCGCGGGGTCCTCCGCCCCGGTATGCTGGTGAAAAATGTCAATACACTCATTCGTCGGCCCGCTCCTTGTCGAGTCTTTCCTGCTGCACAGCCGTCGAATAATCCTGCAGGGTCATGCGAATGCTCGCCGCAATCAGGCTCTCCGGATCCGCTGTCAGCCTGCCCTTTCGTATTTCCAGGTAGTGCCGGGGCAGGTACTGGCTGAGCAGGGTCAGTGGAATCTTCACCTGCTCCAGATTCCTGAGCAGGAGGCCGACCGCGCCTTTAATCATCGGCACCTGCCAATAGTAGCGGCTGCGGTCCGAGAGGCTGTACTTCCGGGCCAGGTACACCTCCTGGACCGTACCGGAGTAGTAGCTCCGCCAGTGTTCCGGATTATCGCTCATCGCCTTTTCCAGGAAGATACCGAGCTGGGAAAGACGGGCCTTGTACGATCCACCCAACAGCTCCTTCTCGATGCTTTCCAGAGCGAACAAACACTCCCGCATGGCAAAGGTCAGGGCCGGCCCCACTTTGAGAATGGCCACCCCGTCCTCTACCAGCTGGCGTAGAAGCTCGGAGCGCTGATAGTCCGTGGAGTGCCCTTCAAGTACCAGATCGGAGTGATTCCGGGCCGCCGCTATCAAGTCCTTGGCCTTGTCTCGATCGTACTCATAAACGCTGTGGTCGCCGAACTCCACGCCGGGTTGGACCACGACCGCGATGACCCGGCCCCAGGCATCCTCCAAACCGCCGGTCTCAAACTCACGGCCACAAGTGGCTATGGTTTCCTCGAAGTCCTCCACCCGAGTCACCGGCACCGCTTCCTCTTCCGCCTGAATCCCGCCGGGCGGAGGCACGTCGGTCCCGATCACGTATACCGGCGGGGATCTGTCGATCCCGGCACCCTCGGAGGTTCCTGTTTCCTTGAAGGCAGCCTCCGCCGCCGCGGTCATCTGAGCCTCTCTGCGGGCGATGAGACCGGGATCTAAAGCTCCGTCGGGGTCAGCGGGATCTCCGCCCAGAGGCATACTGGCGTCCAGGTGAATCTTGGTGTATCCGGCTTTCACGCAACTGGCAATCAGATCGCAGGCTTTTTGCATGGCCTGTTCGGCCGGCTCTTTTCGCCAGGGATAGGGACCGAGATGATCGCCTCCGAGGATGATTTGTTGCTTCGGTAAACCGACTCGTTCCGCCACGGTACGGATGAAATCCCGAAAATCGGGGGGTTTCATCCCCGTATATCCGCCGAACTGGTTGACCTGGTTGACCGTAGACTCAATGAGCACTGGAAGATCGTCAGCTTGGGCCTGCTGCATCGCTGCCGCTATCACCCGTGGATGAGCACTACAGATCGAATAGATCCCCCGCGGGTTTCCGCTTTTTTGAGCCTCTATTAGGTCCCGGAAAAACTCTGGCCCGTTCATACCGTCGATCCCTGGTCGAGCATGGCGGCAACAGATTCCTTATTGATCTCACCCTCCATGGGACCGAAGGCCTGGGCGTTCAAAGCCCCTACGGCGGCGGCCAATCGAGCCGATTCTTCGAGACTTTTCCCATCCAGCTGCCCGCAGAGAAAACCCGCGTCAAAGCAGTCCCCCGCTCCGGTAGGGTCAACCTCATCAATCTTAAAAGCCGGAACATCCTGCTTTCCCCCCGGGGTGTACACGGTACATCCGCGACTGCCCCGTTTGAGCACGATGATGTTCAGGGGATATCGCTGAAAAAGCTCCGCGCTGGCGCTCTCTACATCCTCCCTGCCGCTGAGCAGCAACAGCTCATTCTCTCCGGGGAAAAGGATTGAGCACTGACGGAGCACCGGGTCGACGATCTGCTCCACGGCACGTTCTTTTAGAAGCTCGAAACGGATGTTGGGATCGAAGGTGATCCGGGCTCCCTCTCGGGCGAAGAGCTCCACCGTCTCGAAGACCCGATGCCGGAACTCTTCATTTGCCATGAGGGAGCAGCCCATAACGTGAAAGAATCTGGAACCGGAACCGTGTATTTTCTGCACTTCCGGTGTTTTTGCCATAACCGCCGGGGTGCCGTCCCAGTGAAAGATATATTTGCGGGATCCATCCTCGAAGTAGGTAACAAAAGCGACCCCGGTCGACTTGTTCGCAAACACCTCGATGTAATCTGTGTTCACGCCGTCAGAGTGAAAACGGTCGAGAAGACATCGGCCGAAATCATCCTCCGCCACTCCGCTGATGATCGAGGCGGAGTGACCGAGTCGGGCCACCGTATCGATGAAGATGCCTGTGGCGCCGCTGGGAAAGGGGCCATGAAAATCCCCGAGTTCGTAGAGGTTCATTCCTGCCCGAGGCCTCATGATCTCGACCAGCAACTCTCCCATGGTCCATACTTCGCTCATACTCGTTCTCCCCGTTTTCAGCTCAATCACGAAACAGCGTGTGGTAATCCCGATAGGTCGATTTGCTTCGATCCCACTGAAAATTACACCGTGTCCCCAGATATATCAACAACATTTCCGGAGTACGGTACCCGGATCGATCGGATATCTTCTTGACAGTTTGCCTTGGTGAGATCAAAATTGGTCAAGATTACAACGTGGAAGTAACAACAAAGAGGGAGGATACATGAAAAAGATCGAGACTCTGGGCTGGGTTGTCGGGATTGCCCTTGTTCTGGCCGTTCTTCTCTCCGGCTGTTCAATGCTGGGGAACGCGGTAATGGGCGGCGTCAGCAGCGGCGTGCGTAAGGGGGTCGAGCAGGAGGTAGAGGAGGAGGTTGCCCCGGAAACGGAGCAGGCTCAGGCCAAGGCGCCTGCCATGGGCCCCCAGTGGAACCAGACCATGGTTATGCAGGCCCAGATGGCCTTCAACTACGCCTTTTCCGCCGGGGGGCTGTGGGCCGGGCAGATGGAATACAAGCCCGGAGAATATACGAAGTTTGAGTGGACCATGGGGGGGGATGATCCCATCATCATGGAGCGGGCTTATTTGAAAGAACTCGACGACGGCAAGCAGTGGTGGCGGGTATCCTGGAAAGATTCCGAAGATCTCTGGATCTGGGAAGCCCTGATCGATCCCCAGAGCAGCCAGATGCTGCGCATGCGGGCACGGGATACCGATGGCAACGAAGGAGAAGTTCCTGTAACCGGGCAGAGCGTGTATATGCCTGCCTCGGAGCTCACCAAAGAGAGTGTCCAGGGTGCCACCGTGGGCAAGGAGAAAGTAGAGGTTCCGGCGGGAAGATTCCAGGCCGATCATGTGGTGTTCATGGCGGCAACCGGCGAGGGTCAGGTGGAGTTCTGGCTGGCTCCTCAAGTTCCAGGGGGAGTGGTGAAGTATCTGATCAGCCAGAAAGGCGAGGGAGCGCTCTGGAAAAGCGACCTCGTAGAGTTCGGGAAAAAGGCTACGACGATTCTGAACTCGTTCTAGAGCTATCGGCAAGAAGCACCGGGTTGCTGCGGTATTACAGCCAGCTTCCCTGAACGGTCCGGCCTGTTTCGTTTGATTGGTAGAACGCTTCGACCAGCTCGATGCAGGCCAGGCCGGCCTTGCCGTTGACCCCGTAGAAGGGCTGTTCGTCTTTCCGTACACAGTCTACAAAGTAACGCAGCTCCTCTACATAACCCAGATTGTAAAACTCATCCACGGCGGGTTTTGTCCAGCCGAGATTGTGGTCCGCCTTCTCGATCGAGTAGGACAGCCCCGGGCGGGAGTAGCACTGAATCGGGCTGCCGAAGGTGAGGTCAACCTTGAGCACCCCCTCGGTTCCGTAGATCTCGATCTTGTCGTCCATCCCACCAACGGTAATGTAGTTGCCCTCGACAAGACCGAACTCCCCGTTCTGAAAGCGCAGGATCCCAACCCCAAAATCTTCGCCCTCAAAATCGTGATGTACGTAGTTGTTCTTCAGACCTTGATTCATCTTTCCGGTTACCTCGACCACCGGGTTGCTGCCCCTTCCGAGAAGGTATAGGAGGTACCCGATCGGGTGAATCGCCAGGTGAATGAAGCTGCCGCCGCCACAGGTCGCCTTCTTCTTTGCAAACATCGAATGGGACCCGTTGTGGCACTCCTTGGCTTTTGCATAGAGAAGGCGGCCGATTCCTCCTTCGGCGATGAGCGCGTCAACCCTCTTCAGTGCGGGGGCAAAACACCAGTCCTCCGCATACATCAGCTTCACACCGCTGTTTTCACAGGCGTCGATCATCTCCCGGGCGTCCTTTGCGGTAGTCGCCAGGGGCTTCTCGCTGACCACGTTCTTTCCGGCCTTGGCCGCGGCTAACACCACGTCGTGGTGGAGGAAGTTCGGTACGCACACGGAGACCAGGTCGATATCGTCCCGTTCGAACATCTTGTCGTACTTCTCGTAGCTATGGGGTATATTCCACTTCGAGGATATCGCCTCCAGGTTGTCTATCGCCGCCACGGCTGCCAGCTCGGCATGCTCGTTTCTGCTGTAGGAGTCGCAGTGAAAATCGGCGGCAAACTTGGAACCGACGATACCGATTCGTACCTTTCCCATGAGCTTCCTCCTCTCAAGAGGTGTCTCTACTTTCCTTTTTTTCTGCGGCTCGTCTTGCCGCCCTCCGGTCCGCCGGCGCCGGTCTGGGGCTGACGCTTTGCCTCTTCAATATCGTCAGCCTGTTCGACGAGGACCCTCTCCTTCTCCTTCAGCTCCTGCTCCCGGGTTTTGACCTGTTCCCCCCGTTTTCGAGACCTCGCCTTGCTGATCTTGCTGAAGTAGCGGCTGAGGTAGTAGGCGAAGGAGTAGAGAACCCCGACGGCGAAACTGACCAGGGCGACCGCGGTTACCGGGATCTCCTCGAACTTCCAACCGAACACATTGAAGGATGTGGTGTAGCCCAAGTTCAACACGATGAGGACTACCAGAATAACGAGCACTACAATACTTAAAATGACGCGAAACATGTGCGTGTATCCTTAAAATTTCTACAGGAACAGGATTTGGGGAAAGATGAAGTGAAGCAGTCCCACTACCACCCCGGCGATACCCACGGGAACCCGGTAGGGCATGATCGCCTTGGTCACCTTCTCGACGGATTTCTCCACCTTCACGGGCTCGCCTTCGGCTTTCGGGTACTGGCGAAACGCCTCCCCGATGAGAATGACCCCCAGGATGATGCCGGCAGCGGCGGGCAGCAGATCTCCGGCAATAATAACTCGTTCGCCGGGAGAACGGAAGATCAGCTGGAGAATTCCAATCACAGCGGTTATCAGACCGGTTGCAATCTGTATCGTTCTGTTCTGCCGTAAGAACCTGAAACTGCCAAAGAACTCACTTTTTGTCCCTAAGTAGTCTGACGACAGCGCCAGCCCGGCAACAACCGTCGAAACCACCGAAAGTAGATAGAATTGGGGCATTGGATTACCTCCTCAGTTATTTATTCATAATATACCTGAAAAGTAGGAGGGATGGCAATTCAAAGTTGAGTCGGCCCCCGCGTCTGCTCTTATTGACAGGATCAAAGCCGACTCGTAAGCTTGGATTTCCCGATATCGGTTTTGGAGGCGATCCATGAGCAAACCCGTCGATCTCTCGGTAAGTATGGGAGATCTTGCTTTTAAGAATCCTTTCATCGTAGGCGCCGGCCCTACTGTCAAGACTGTGGATCAGATCAAGGCGGCCGAGGACAACGGCTGGGCCGGTGTTTCCTTCAAGCTGGCTATCGATCCCTTTCCCTACATCAACTGGCCGCCCCGCTATCGCTGGCTGCGAAAGGAGAAGATCCACATCTTCACCGCGGAAACCCGCTTGAAAACCGAGCAGGCCTTGAAACTTCTCGAAGACGCCCGCAAGGCTACCAGTGAAATCGTGCTGATCCCCACGATCACCTATGACGGCAAGGATCGGGAGGGTTGGGTGCGTATGGCGAAACTGTTCGAGGAGGCCGGTGCCCACGCCATCGAGCTGAACATGTGCTGCCCCAACATGTCCTTCAACGTCCAGGCCACAGGTGGTGAGATCGAAGAGGCAACAGGAGCCAGCCTGGGTTCTGATCTGGTGGCTCTGCCCAAAGTGGTGAAGCTGATCACAGAGGCGATCGAGGTGCCGATCATCGTCAAGCTCACCCCCGAGGGGGGTTTGATCGCCCAGGCCGCGGAGGTATCCCTCCAGGCCGGGGCCGCGGCGGTAGGCAGCACGGCCAACCGGCTCGGCATCCCCGATATCGACATCAGAAATCCGACGGGCACGATCTACAGGCTGCAGGAGAATATTACCCTGGGCTGCATCTCCGGACCCTGGCTCCGGCCTCTGGGTCTGAGGGATACCTACGAGATGCGCTTTCACTTGGGCAGCAGTCCCTTCATCATCGGCAGCGGAGGTGTCAGGGATCTGCAGAGCGCGGTACAGCAGATCATGGTCGGTGCCGATGCCGTTTGGGTCTGCACCGAGACTATGCTGCGGGGTTTCGACTGGCTTCCCAAGCTGCTCGACGAGCTGAAAGGCTACATGGCTGAGATGGGCTATGGCGCGATCGGGGATTTTCGCGATCTGCTTCTGCAGAACATCAAGACCTCCCAGGATCTCACCGTTTACAATGGCCACGCCGAGGTGGATCTGGAGAAGTGCAACGCCTGCGGGCTGTGCTGGAACATCGGCCACTGCTGCGCGATCAGTCATCCGGAGGACCGGACCACCATCGACAGGAAGGCTTGCATCGCCTGCTCCACCTGCGTGGACATCTGCCCGCAGAAGGCGATCCACATGGTGCAGGTGTAGCTTGCAAAGATCAATGATGAGAATGATGCTGATGTGTTGAGTCGGCGATACTGATGATCAACTTGCCCTGCTGCACCCCCCGGGTGCCGATCAGGGAATCCGATATCTGGTGAATCTCGTCGTTCCGTCCTCGCACGATCAGGACCTCGAGGCAGCTGTGCTCGTCGATGTGCACGTGCAGGGTCGATATAATTCGGTGATGGTACTTGTGCTGGAGATCCACCAGGCGATTGGTCAGATCGCCGTGGTCATGGTCGTACACCAGGGTTAGGGTTCCTATCACCTCGGTTTCCGGCTGCTCCTGAATCTCGGCATCGAGAAGCATCCCCCGGATCAAGTTGCGAAGGGCTTCGGAGCGGTTGGCGTAGCCTTTCTTTTCGATCAGGGCATCAAAACCTTCGAGCAGGTCCTCTTCTATGGAGACGCCGAAGCGGATAACCTTAGCCATATTCTATCCTTTCCGTCAGTCATCACCACGGGAGTATCGCTTCTCTATGGTGAGCAGCTCCCGTTCGGTTTCTTCGTCCAGAATCGGCTGTCTGGAGCCCGAGAGGATCGACTCCACTCGATCCTCGGCCCGGGTGACCAAATCGGCTCTTTCGCCGGCACTCATTCGCTGGACCCGCACAAGGAGCTCCGGTAGAAAGACTTCTTCCCGAAAATGGGCGAAGGTGTGATCCGAATCGAGAAAGGATCCGCAGATCCCCACCCGCCGCACCTCCTCAACGGCCAGGGACTCTTCATCCGTTGCAAAACCCCGCAGATAGCGCCGCACAGCTGCGATGATCTCGTCGTCGATCACGGCCTGGACCGGGGAAATTGTCTTCTCCGATTCCACCTGCCCGACTCCCCAGATTGTACTCACTCCTGCTTGAGTGTGGGTTACCGCGGCCAGCATTTTTTCCAACGCATTTTGGGCGTCGTAGCGCAGGGAATCCGTGCACATCCAGGATACCGAGGGAAGACCGTAAAACCCGGCCAACTGGGCTCCTGCCACCGCCAGAAGTACGTTCTCCGGGCCTCCGGTAACGGCAAAACCCTGGCGCATGTCCATGACGTGGGCAAAGCCCAGGTTGAACAGACAGGGGCGTCCAGGCTCGAGCAGTTGGTTTACCACGATTCCGGCCAGGATCTCCGCCGTTCCCACGACGGCGGCTCCGGCCAGAGTCACCGGGGCCGAGGCGCCGGCCATGGGCTCCCCGTTGATCGTCACCGGGATCCCGTATCCGGCGGTCTTTCTGTACACCCCGAGGGCCAAAGCCGTCCATCGCAGGGGCCCGTGGGCGGTAAATCCCATGCTGAACAGAGGCGCCTCTTTCAGGTTGCGGCCGCCTGCCAATACCCTGGCCATCTCGATCATCGCCTCCCCGCCCCGGGGCGAGAATGAGAGGGCTCGCAGATGTTTGGTCGTGTTCTGAGCCATGATCCGAAAACCCACGAAATCCCGCTGCGGGGGGGGTGTCTCCTCCGTAGTGGTGCCGACGATGACATCCACCTGATCGAGGGCATCTATAATTCTGGTGAAATCGGCCAGGTCCTGCTGGCGGATCGAACGGAAACCCTGCTTGTCCAGATAGAACAGCGCCGCGCCGGTCCAGAAGCGGGAAGGAAAATCCGGGCCGACCGTCTGGAAAGCCCCCCTGCGGTCTGCGAAGCAAATTTCCCGGGGTGCCTGGGCCAGACAATCGTCGATCAATCCTACCGGCAAACGGGCGACCAGGGGCTTACCGCCGGGTCTTGCCCCCGCCTGGAGAACGGCCTGATATATCTCCTCGTCCTCCAACATGATCCCCGGATCTTCGAGAAGCGTCCGGGCTGCTGCATCGATCTTCCTGACCTGTTCGTCCTGTAAATGAAACATCCTGTTCATCCCGGTACCCTCACCTACTCCTCGATCCCGAGATAGGCTTTCTTCACGATGGGATCGGCGGCGATCTTCTTGCCCTCCCCCTCACTGACGATGCGCCCCGTCTCCAGTACATAGGCGTAGTCGGCGATGGAAAGGGCTTTCTGGGCGTTTTGCTCGACCAGGAGGATCGTATGTCCCGCCTTGTTGAGATCTCCGATCATTCTAAATACACCCAGTACGAACATCGGGGCCAGCCCCAGGGAAGGCTCATCCATGACCAGAACCCTGGGATCGGACATCAGAGCTCGGCCGAAGGCCAACATCTGCTGCTCCCCACCAGATAGAGTACCTCCGAGCTGGTTCTGCCTATCCTTGAGGATGGGGAAGAGATGGAATACCCGATCCATGTTTCCTCCGATCTTTTTCTTGTCCTTGACGATATAGGCGCCGAGAATAAGGTTCTCCTTCACAGTGATGGTGGGAAAGATCCTGCGTCCCTCTGGCACTTGGACGATACCCCTCTTCACGATTTCCTGGGGGGAAACGAGCAGGCTCTCTCCGTCCAGAGTGACCGAACCGGATTGGATCTTGACCATTCCGCTGATGGCATTGATCGTGGTTGACTTGCCGGCTCCGTTGGCGCCGACGATGCTGATGATCTTGCCATCCGGAATGGATAAGGAGATGCCGTCCAAGGCTACGATCCCACCGTAGTGCACCCGCAGGTCTTTGACTTCAATCATCGCCTTCAGACCTCCTCCCCGAGATAGGCCTGCAGGACCTGTTCGTTTTTCTTGATCGCCGCCGGCTCTCCCTCGGCAATTTTCTTTCCGAAGTCCAACACGTGAATCAAGGAGCAGATGTTCATGATCAGCTCCATGTGGTGCTCCACGATGACGATGGTGAGGGAATTTTCCTCCTGGATCTTGCGAATCGTGTCCATCAAGCCCCGTACCTCGTGAGGGTTCAGACCCGCAGCGGGTTCATCCAGAAGCAGAATCCGGGGCTCGGTCATCAGGGTTCGGGCCAACTCGAGGCGCCGTTGAATGCCGTAGGGCAGGTTTTGGGGTTTCTGATCGGCGTAACTCTCTAAGCCCAGATAGGAGAGGAAGTGCCGGGCCTTCTCATCGATACTTCTTTCCTGTTTCCGCACCCGCGGCAGCCGCAGCATCTCCTCCCACAGGGTGTAGCCCACCTTCATGTCGTGGGCTACTTTCATGTTGTCAAGAACACTGAGGTTGCGGAAAAGGCGGATATTCTGGAAGGTCCGGGCAATTCCCAGATCCGCCCGGCAATGAGCCGGAAGCCTGGTGATCTCCCGCTCCATGAACAGCACCCTGCCCTGGTCCACCGGTGTCGCCCCGGTGATCAAGTTGAATACCGTGGTTTTTCCGGCTCCGTTGGGGCCGATGATGCCGGAGATCTGATTTTCCCCCTGGCTCATGGAAAAATTCTCGACAGCAACCACACCGCCGAAGTGCTTGCTGATCCCCTCAACCTTTAGGATCTCCACGGGCTATCTCCCTCGCCGCATGGCCTTGAGCTTGGAAGGCAGAAGGGATAATCCCTGAAAAAGCCCTCCCGGGCGGAAGATGATCACCAGGACCACGACCACCGCCAGCAGCACATCCCGCCAGACATCGATAAAGCGGAAAAACTCTCCAAAGGAGTAGTAGATCGCAGAGGCGGCGATCACCCCGGCGATCGAGTTAAGCCCGCCGACGAAGGTGATGATGATCAACTTTGCCGACTCCAGCCAGTTGAACAGGTTCGGCTCGATGAACAGGATGTTGAAGGCGTACAGGGCACCCCCGTAGGCGGTGGTCGCCGAGCTGATGATAAACACCTTCATCTTGTGAGCGTAGACATTGATTCCCATCATGGAAGCGGCCAACTCGTCGTCCCGTATAGCGATGCAGTCCCGGCCGAAGCGGGAGCGCTTGAGGCTGTAGGTGATAAAGGTGATGACCACGATGGAACCCAGGATCAAAGGCAAACCCGCCTTTCGGGGCAGCCCGGCCATGCCCAAGGCACCCCCGGTCAGCTGGGCCAGATACAGCAGACCGGCCCTGACCATCTCCCCCAGCCCGAAGGTGACCAGCAGGAAATAGTCACGGCGAAGCCGCAGCGTGGGGATCCCTACCAGGAAACCGAGCACGGCCCCCATTACCACTGCAAGGGCCAGAGCGATGGGAAAGGGAACCCCGAAACGCAAGAAAGCGATGGCGGCGGTGTAGGCGCCTATGGACACGAACCCCCCCTGTCCCAGGGAGAAAAGTCCGGTCAGCCCGGTCATCAGGTACACTCCGAGGACCAGGATGGTGTAGAGGCTGGTGATCTCCAGAACTTTGAGATAGAACATCCTCTTCCCCTTTCCCTACGCCTTGACCTCGGTGATCCTGCCGGCGATGCCCTGGGGCCGTATCAGGAGCAGCAGGATGATCGCGCCGTAGATCACGATGGGCGTCAGGGCGGCCCCGATTTCGGCGATCAGCAGGCTTTCCGCCGCGCCAAGGAGGAGCCCGGCGATCACTCCGCCGAGGATGCTCCCCATGCCGCCGAGGATCGAGGCGATGATGCCTTTCAGGATCATGCTGCCGACAAAGGGGTCGACGGTAAAGGTCATACCGAGAAGATAGCCGGTAATCCCGCCGAGCACACCGGAGAAAAAGAAGGCCACCGAGATCACGAAATCCACGTTCACCCCCATCAGGCTGGGGGTAGAGATATCGGAGGAGGCGGCCCGGATGGCGATCCCGATCTTGGTTTTTCGCAGGACGTAGCTCAAGGCGCCCAGAACGACCGCGGAGATGCTCAGCATGAGCAGGTAGATCTTGGACACGGTCAGATCGCCGAGGTGCAGCGCCGTTTCCTTGATGAAGATCGGGTAGGTGTAGTAGTCGCTGCCCAGGGTCACGGCAAAGAACTGCTGAACCAGCATGGCTACGGTGATCGAGTTCACGATCAGCATGGAGATCGGATACCCCTTCCGTCGGATCGGACGGAATACCAGTCGTTCAATGACAACGGCAGCCAACCCCCCGAGGATCGCCGTGGCCAGAAAGGTAACGATGAAGTTGGCGACCAGGTACTTGGTGAGAAAGAAGCCGATGTAGGCGGTCAGGGTAACCACGCCTCCGTGGGAGAAGTTGGAAAACTTGAGCACGTTGAAGATCAGGCCGAAGCCCACCGCCATCAGGGCGTAGACTCCTCCCAGAGATATTCCGTTGACGATCTGCTGGAGCAGGATGTTCCAGTTCATGCCCGGAGGCCTCCTAATAACTCTGACCGGGAGCTTGCTTCAAGCCCCCGGTCAGAAAACAATTACAGAGTCTCTAAGATTATGGGGATTTAGGAACGTACTTCAGCTCGGCGGTTTTGATCTGAGCGCCGTCGAAGCGCAGCACCGCCATGGGCAGTCCCACCGGCCTGTGGGTGGCCGGATCGATGTTGATCGTCCCGATGATCCCCTCGAACTTCCTGGTCCCCTCCATGGCATCCCGGACTTTTTCCGGATCCGTTGACTTGGCGGCCTTGATCGCCTCGAGGATGAAACCCACGTCGTCGTAGCCGCTGAAGCTGTGCAGCCTCGGCTCCTCCCCCCACTCGGCTTCATAGGAGTCGAAGAACCACTGGGTGGAAGGATCGTCGAAGGTCATGTTGTTGGGGAAGTAGGCTCCGTCCGCCGCCGGTCCGGCTACCTCGTCCATCGGTTTGTACCAGGAATTGTTGCCCAGGAAGGTTGCCGTCAATCCGAGCTCCCGGGACTGTTTGACCGCATTGGCGTTCTGGGCTACGTAGTTGGGGATAAACAGCCCGTCCACTTTCAACTCCCTGATCTTGGTCAGCTGGGCTTTGTAGTCCATATCTCCCGACTGGAACTCGAAGCTGCCCAGCATCTTCTTTCCCCGCTTGCTCACGTAGTGGGCAAAACCCTTGGCCAGGTACTCGGCGTAGGCGTTGCCCTTGTCGTAGAGCATGGCGAAGGTGTTCATGCCCAGCTCGTCTATGGCATAGCCGGCAATCACAGAAGCCTGCTGAAACGCCGAGGGCTGGAGCAGGAAGAAGTAGGGGTTGGCCGGACCCGGGTTTTCCGGATCATCCGGATTGAAGCCGGGTGTGGTGGCCCGCTCGTCCATGGCCCTGGACACCACGGGCACCTTGGTCTGGGCCGCCGCCGGGCTCACCGCCAGCGCGGTGTTGGAGATCAGAGAACCATAGACCGCGGCGACCTTGTCCTGCTGGGCCAGGCGGGTGTAGGCCTTGACCGCCTCGGTCGGGCTGAGCTTGCAGTCGTAGAGAACCAGCTCGACCTGCCGGCCCATGATACCGCCGGCCTCGTTGACCTCTTTGATCCTCAGGCGGGCTCCCTTCTCGGCGTCAGTCCCCCATTGGGCGGTACCGGCGCTGAGGTCCGCGTACATCCCGACCTTGATCGGGCCGCCTTCTTCAACTTGCGGGGTGGCAGAGATCAGGCTCACCGAGCCCAGGATCAGTGCCAGAGCCAGCAACAAAAGAACAGTTCTTTTCATACCATACCTCCTTACAGGTTTTGGTTTCCTCGTTTTTCAAAAGCCCGAGTGGATTCGAAACATCCCCTCCACTCAAAGTTCGGCGCATTCAGGGTTATCGGGGATTCATCCTTTCTCCGGACCGCTTAAAGCATATACCATATCCTCCCGGGCCTGCAACCGCTTTCGGCCGCGGAACATTCGGGTCAGCCGAGGCTCTACTCTCAAACCCCGGGCACGAAGAATTTTCTGCATGCCCGCCTGGTTCATCGGAACGGTCAGGATGACTGCAGCTTCGCCACGTGTTGGCTCGAGGTCGGCGAAGGCTTCCTGAACGAGGAGCTCTGCGGCCTCATCGTTGCGGGCGATCAGCGGCCCCACCTGATGGGAGTGAAATCCCGGTCTGTGCAGTACGAATCCCTCCGGGTTCCCTTCCGAATTATGGCAGACGAAGCCTCGACCCGGATTTTGCTTTACCAGCTGATGCAGCAGCGCCTCCCGCACGGCACCCAGAGCACACGCTTCCAGCGATACGATCCGATCCAGGTCCTTCACCTCGATACGGCGGATATTGAAATCAGGGTGTGCGTCTGTTTGCCCTGCTTTCCTCGAGACTTTGCCCCGAGCCGCTCCGACCAGAAACTCCGGCTGAAAGCCCAACCTTGCGTAGAGGGACACTCCGTCCCGGGTGGCGTCAAGCACATTCAGGTTGCAGCCGGTTTTGGCGCTGTACTCCAGGCAGCGCTTCATCATTTCCCTACCCACGCCCTGATGGCGGCATCCCTCCTTCACAATGACCATGCCGATCCAACAAACCTTGTCGAAGGTCTGAGCGATTGCTGTTCCCACCAGCTCCTGCCCACGTAAAGCCTTGAAACTTCCCTCCGGGGACAACGAGAAAAACCGCCGCCAGTCTTCGGGAGTCTGGTTCCAGCCGAGGAAATTTTTGAGTTCCATAGCTTGGGGAATATCCGTTTCTGTCAGGGCTCGAATCTCGATGTCCACCTATGCCTCGGGGGTTGTACAGCTGGTCTCAGGCAGAATTATATAGGAATACGCAGGTACCGCAAGGTATTGCCGATTCCTGGTTCAAGCACGT
>CAZBXU010000024.1:0-10793 GCA_964495755.1 uncultured Spirochaetaceae bacterium
CAAAGAGGGTTCGGAGATCGTTGTCGTTGAACGGCACGACGGTTTCGGCCGGGAGACCTCCTCCCGAAACAGCGAGGTCATTCACCGCGGCCTGTACTACGCGGAAAACCTGTTGAAAACCAAGCTCTGCGTGCGGGGCAATCCTATGCTCTACGAGCTGTGCCGGAACGAAGGCATCCCTCACAGAAAGACCGGAAAAATCATCCTTGCCACGGATGCGCTTGAGGAAGAGAAGCTCAACGCCATTTTACAGCAGGCAAAAACAAACGGAGTTTCCGGCGTGTACCTCATCACCAAAGAGGAAGTCCAGGCCATGGAGCCCTACGTCTACGCAGTTTCCGGCCTGTACAGCCCGGAAAGCGGTATCGTCGACTCCCACCAGCTCATGAAATATTTCGAACAGACCGCCGAATCCCGAGGTACCGTAGTAGCCTACGGTACCGAAGCGATCGGTTTGGAAAAGAGCGCCGACGGATACATTGTGCAGATTAAAGATGCCGATGGTGAACTGGTCCAGTTGGAAAGCGCGGTGGTCATCAACTCCGCCGGGCTCTGGGCGGACAGAATCGCCCGGATGGCCGGTATCGATATCGATGAGGAGGACTACCGGATCTATCCCTGTAAAGGAGAGTACTTCAGTGTCTCCGGCCGCCACCAAGGCAAAGTGGGCGGCCTGGTCTACCCCACACCTTCTCCGGTACATCTCGGCGCCCACGCCGTTTTGAGTCTCGACGATAGGCTAAAGATCGGTCCCAATGCGGTTTATGTAGAGGAGATTTCCTACGAGGTAGATCCGGATCAACAGAGGGATTTCTATACCAAGGCAAAAAAATTCCTCCCCTTCATCGATTATGAAGACCTGGTACCGGACATGGCAGGTATCCGGCCAAAGCTCTATCAGCGGGGCGAACCTTTCCGGGATTTCATAATCCGGGAGGAAGGGGACCGCGGCCTGTCGGGTCTGATCAACCTGGTGGGAATCGAATCCCCCGGATTGACCTGCTGTCTGACCATTGCGGAAACCGTCGAAGCACTTCTGTAGAGTCTACCGCTGCACGCAAAGCTTAACCCCTATAACTCGATTCCGAAATGCTTGATCTTGTTCAGCAAGGTACGCCTGTTGATCCCCAACTCGGAAGCAGCCTTGGTGCGGTTCCCCTCCCAGCGGTGCAGAGCCTCGATGATCGCCTGTCTTTCCAAGCTCTCGAGGGAGAAAGGCCGGGGTGAGGTGGGGACTTCGCTCTGGGGCAGGATCAAATCCGAAGCGGCAAGGGTACTGCTCTCGGCAAAGATCATGGCCCTTTCGAGAAGATTTTCCAGCTCCCTAACGTTCCCGGGGAAGGAGTAGCTCTGCAGTTTCTCGAGTCCCTCCGCGTCGATTCCCTGAACACTTTTCCCAAGCTTTAGCCCGAGCTTGCGCATCAGTTGACCGGCCAGGAGGGGCAGGTCATCGATCCGTTCCCGAAGGGGGGGAACCACCAGATGGATGACATTCAGTCTGTAGTACAGATCCTCCCGAAAACTGTTTTCCCTGACCAGTCTCTGTAGATCCTGGTTGGTGGCGGCGATGATCCGAACATCTACAGGGATCAAATCGGTGGCGCCCAACCGCTGCACCTTTCTATCCTGAAAGATTCTGAGGAGCTTCACCTGCAATTGCGCGGACATCTCCCCGATCTCATCCAGAAACAAGGTTCCTCCTGAAGCCACCTCGAACATTCCCACCTTGCGCCGCTCCGCTCCTGTAAAGGCTCCCCGCTCGTAACCAAACAGCTCGCTTTCGAGAAGGGTTTCGGGGATGCCCCCCACATTCACGGGGATGAAAGGATTCTCGGATCGGGAAGAGAGGGCGTGGATCATCTTGGCGATCACCTCTTTGCCGGTTCCGCTCTCCCCGGTAACCAGGACGGTGGAAGGAGTATCGGCAACCTTGGCGATGCTCCTCCGGATTTCGAGCATCTTGGCGTTTGTCCCCAGCCCGTCGATTCCCGGCTGTTCCGCTTCCCGTCCCAGGTCGATCTGATCCCGGAGTTTTTGATTTTCCACGATCTTCTTCAGGCGCACCACCAGCTCTTCGGGGTCAAAAGGCTTGACGATGTAATCCTGGGCCCCGAGCTTCATTGCTTCCACAGCATCCCGGATCTCTCCATAGGCGGAAATCATGATTACCGGAAGCCGCGGACCTTGCTCGCGGATCCATTTGAGAAGTTCCAGGCCGTCCATTCCCGGCATGCGCAGATCAACGATTCCGGCGGAGAACACCTGCTCCTGGAGCAGCCGTTTAGCGGACAAACCGTTCTCGGCAGTCACGGTTTCTATGTTTTCCGTCTTCAGGTAGCGCTCGACGGATTCACGAATGTTTTTCTCGTCATCTACGATCAGCACTCTCATTGATTCCCCCGGGGCAGCACAATCCTGGCTTCACTGCCGCCGCCTTTTCTGTTTTGTACCGATAGTCTTCCCCCCGCCGCCTCGACAAAACGCTTGGAAATGGACAACCCCACACCGGATCCGCTGATCTTGCTGGTGTAGAAGGGATCGAAGATCTTTTCAGCCTTTTCTTGGGGGATTCCCTCTCCCCGGTCCAGCACCGCAATCTCGATTTTACCCCTCAAGGCCGACGCGAGGATCTCCACCTGCTCCCGTTCCGTCGATGCACCATGACTCTCCAGAGCATTGTTGACCAGATTTCCCAGCACCGAACGCAGCCGCTGCCTGTCGAAGCGAATCTCAAGGTCCGCCTCGGATTCATTGGTATAGGTTATATCGCGATCGTAACGCAGAATCATCTCCCGAATGAAGGAATCCAGATTGAGGATCTCCGGCTGACCGAGGGGGTCCCGCAGAAAATCACCGATACGATCGGTGAGCAGGCTGAGGCGGGAGACCTCCTCATCGATGATCCGCAGATCTTCCCGGTTCGTTTCCGGGAGAGTTTTGCGCAAGATACCTGTCTGAATCCGTATCGCGCTGAGAGGGTTCTTTATCTCATGTGCTAGGGTACGGCTCGCCTCCCCAAGCTGGGCCAGCTGCTGCTGAGAGGCCAGTTTCTTTCTGTAGAGACTGTTCTTGCGATACAGGTACCCGATAAATCCCAGCACGAGCAGAATCATAAGGGGCGCCATAAAACTGGCAGTCTTGAACACACGGCGGGTGGACCAGTAGCCCTCGACAAAGAGCTCGAGGAAGAGCAGCTGAAGGTTCTCCGGTCTCATCATCCGCGGCATTCTCCGGTGCATCTCCATCATGCCGGGGAACATCCCGATCCAGCGTACCAGGGTCAGGGTTTTTCGCTCCTCGTTGAAGCGTAGGATCGAAGCCTGATTTCCAGGTACCTTTAGGGAGGTCGGAGCGCTGCCGAAGCGCTGCAGGGCAAACCCTTGAGAGGTATAGATACCGAAGCCGACGATTTTTCCCTCCAATGCATCGGAATCAAGGGTTGACCCGTCCCGGGTAGACTCCATCAGAGCCGCCGCGGTTTTCTGGGCTTCGTACTCCAGCAGCAGGCTTTCCCGCCTGCTTCGACCGGAGAGCAGGACCAGCACCAGTGCAGTGATGGTCAGAAACAGGGCGAGAAGAAAGATGAAAAACAGGAGCTCCTCTTTGAAAAACCGCCGGAATCCTCGGGCCACGTTCACCTCTTCCAATCAGATTGTAGCTTTCAAACAAAAAAGGGAAAAGACCGCCCCTCGGCAGCCTTTTCCCAGATTATTGTATATCGTAATAGGGACCTAGTGGTTGCAGGAGTCCAAGGAGGCTACCACCTGCGACCCCAGTCGCGCGGCTCACCATCACCGTAGGGACGTCGGCCCGATCCCATCATTCCCATTCCCCTTCGGGAGCCCATGTGGCCGCCCCGGAAACCGTCGGCTTCCAGATCGTACTCCTTGCCGTCGATGATGGCCTTGGTTACCCAAATATGGACTTCGCCTTCCTCTTCCTCTTCGCAGCAAGGCATGCCTTCGACGGTATAGCCTTCCACCGTGACTGTCTGGCCGTCTTTCAGGTCCAAATCGTAGGCGTAAAAGCGAGGTGCGAGAAGCTCGTATTCCTTGCTGCCGCTTTTCAGCTCCGGATGCATCCTGTTTTCGAAGTACAGCTCTCCTGTAACGGTGACCGTTTCTTCGGAAAAATCAGGCGCTTCCCCTCGCGGCATCCGCCGCCAGTCGGGGCGAGCAACACCCGATTCGTCTTCCTTGTTGCCGGAAGCGAAAACTCCCGCCGCGGCGACGCCGGCGATCAGGAGAAAAATAATAATCCTCTTAGCGTTCATAGATACCTCCGTATCGTTTTGGTCTTAATCTTCCTATCACCTATATACGCATGAACCGTGCCATACTCGTGAACCTCCGAGGGAGTTTTCCGCGTAGTCAAGCGCTTTCCCCCTCGCCTCAGAAACAGAAATTGGAGGATTGTGAGAAAATATTTCCCACACAGTAAGAATGAGAAAAATTTTCTCACCTGAAGGGGTTCGCTGGACGGGGTTAAGAGTTTCTATACCTTTTTTCCCAGCGCTCTCAGGCCATTAAAAATGACCAGCAGGCTGGCACCCATGTCGGCCAGGACCGCCATCCACAGGGTTGCAAATCCCAAGGGTGCCAGGACGATGAACACGGCCTTGAGGAGAATCGAGAAGACGATATTCTGCTTGATCAGCCGCAGCGCCCGCCGCCCCAGACGAACAGCAAGAGGCAGCTTGCTCAGGTCGTCCGACATCAGGGCGACGTCCGCGGTTTCCAGGGCCGCATCGGTACCCGCCACCCCCATGGCTATTCCCACCGTGGCGGTCGCCAGTGCGGGTGCATCGTTGACTCCATCGCCGACCATTCCCACTTTCCCGTAATCGTCCACCAGCTCGCGTACCGCCACGACCTTATCTTCGGGCAGAAGCTCCGCCTTGTAGGCATCCATCCCGACACGATCGCTGATTGCAGCTGCGGTGGATCGGTTGTCTCCTGTGAGCAAAATGGTATGTTGTACGCCGAGGTTTTTCAGGCCGGCAACAGCGGCACTCGCCTCCGCCCTGGGCTGATCGGAGATGGCTATGATACCAAGAACGGTTCGTCCGTCACCGAGAATCACGGTGGTTTTCCCCTCTTTTTCAAGGCTGTCCAAACGGGCATCAAGCTCGGGATAGCACCAACCCATCTCCTCGAACAGTCTGTGGTTGCCGATGTAATAGCGTCCGCCCTCGATCGTGGCCGCGGCCCCTTTCCCCGGCATACCGAGGAACTCAGAGGCTCCCGGAATTTCGAGAGCCCTGGCTTGAGCCTCCGCCAGGATTGCCTTGGCCAGATGGTGTTCGGAGCGGGACTCGATTCCGGAGGCGATACGAACCACCTCCTGCTCTTCCATACCGCCCAACGGCAATACCGAGCTGACCGACGGCTTGCCGTAGGTCAGGGTCCCGGTTTTATCGAAGCCAATGGCCTTGAGAGAACCGATCGCTTCAAGAAACACACCCCCTTTGAAGAGGATCCCGTCCCGGGTCGCCCGGGCCAGCGCGCTTACGATGGTCACCGGTGTCGAGATGACCAACGCACAGGGGCAGGCGACAACCAGCAGTACCAGGGCCCTGTAAAACCACACGCTCCAGCTCGCCGCCGTGATCAGAGGTGGGAGCACCGCCATCAAGACGGCAATCAGCATGATCCCCGGGGTGTAGTACCTGGCAAAACGATCGACAAAGCTCTGGGAGGGCGCTTTGCGGGAGTGGGCTTCCTCCACACTGTGTATAATTCGGGATAAGGTAGTGTCCCGGGAGCGTTTCGTGACCCGAATCTCCAGGTATCCACCCCCGTTGATCGATCCGCCGAATACCTCGCCGCCCCTCGATTTAGCCACGGGCAGCGACTCGCCGGTGATCGGTGACTGATCGAGCTCTGAAGTTCCTTCGACCACGATACCGTCAAGGGACAGCCGTTCGCCGGGACGTACAGTCATGATATCCCCTATCTGAACGCCCTCCACCGGTACTGTTTTTTCCCCGTCACTGCCCCGTATGCGGGCTACGTTGGGAGCGAGATCCATCAGGCTCTTGATCGAGCGGCGGGCCCGATTCATGCTGTACGACTCGAGCAGATTGGCCAAAGAGAAGAGAAAGATAACCGTGGCTCCTTCCAGCCACTCACCGATCGCCGCCGCCCCAATTACCGCCAGGGTCATCAGGACGTTGATATCAATGGTCAGGTTGCGCAGAGCGTAGAACCCCTTGCGGACCACCAGCCAACCCCCGCTGAGAATAGCCGCTCCGTACACAGGAATGGATACCTCCGGCCCAAGAGAGGCCAGGGACAGTACGAATCCTGTAGCGGTGAGCAGCCCCGAGACAATGGTCAGGATCAAGCGCCTGCGGGTTGCCCATAAACCCGGCGTCTCCTCCAGTTCGAGCTTTTCGCTATGGGGGGTCATCTTGATCTCCAGCAGGGCCTCTTCGATCCGCTCGGAGGAGGTTCTGTGCACCACGGTCAGCTTCTGGGATACCAGGTTGAACTCCAGGTCGAGTACTCCCTCGAGGCCGCCGAGCTTCTTTCGGATCAAGGCGATCTCCTCGTCACAGTCCATCTCGGGGATGTAGAAGATATTGCTGTGGCGGTGTTCCGGTTTGGGGCTGGAGGCGGCGTAGCCGAGGTTCTCGATTTCCTTACCGATCGTGCCCGGATCGATACGCTCCGGATCGTACTCTACCTCCATCGTGGAGGCGGGGAAATTGACCGCCACCCAGAGCACCCCGTCCTTGCGGGACAGCATCTTCTCGATCGTGGCGGCACAGTCGGCGCAGTCCTCGTTCTTTGGGATAACCACCGGTATTTCCAGTTGAAGCCGCATTCTCAAAGTTTACTAAGCATTACTGATCCGGTCAAATAAGCTTTGGCTTCGCCTGCCGGCTTCGTCGTGTGCCGTCGGCGAAGAGTTCCCCGGCACCGCGCGCCACAGGCGCAATGCCCTTTGCCATCTCAGCTTCACCCGGTGTAGACTGGATGGATCATGACCTATGATCAGAAACCCGAGGCGCCGGATCTACGGGCGATCCGGGCTGCAGCCGAGCGCATCCGCCCGTATGCCCACCAAACCCCTGTGCTGACCTGTGCCAGCTTCAATGCCATGGTTGGCGCGGAACTGTTCTTCAAGTGCGAAAATTTACAGAAAGTGGGAGCGTTCAAATTCCGCGGCGCCGCCAACGCCGTGTTCTCCCTTCCCGAGACAAAAGCGGCCAAAGGAGTGGCCACCCACTCCTCGGGAAACCACGCCCAGGCTCTGGCTCTGGCCGCCCGCCTGCGGGGAATCCCCGCACATATCGTGATGCCGGAGAACTCCCCAAAGGTCAAGGTTGCAGCGGTTCGTGGCTACGGCGCCCGTATCATCTTTTGCCCAGCCACCCAAAAGGACCGGGAGCAGACCCTGGAGAAAGTGGTGGCGGAGACCGGGGCGACCTTCATCCACCCCTACAACAACCTGCGGATCATCGCGGGCCAGGGCACCTGTGCCCTGGAGCTGATCGGGGAAATCCCCGGCCTGGATATCGTGATGGCTCCCGTGGGCGGGGGAGGGCTGCTGAGCGGAACGGCGCTCTGCTGCCACTATCTCGACCCTGAAATCCAGGTCATCGCCGGAGAGCCCAAAGGTGCCGACGATGCTTTCCGCTCCATTCGCGACGGCCGGATCTACCCCTCGGAGAATCCAATAACCATCGCCGACGGCCTGCGCACATCTTTGGGAAGCCTGACCTTTCCGATAATCCACCGCTATGTGGAGAAGATCGTTACTGTGGAGGAGGAGTCGATCGTCACGGCAATGCGCCATATCTGGGAACGGATGAAGATCCTGATAGAACCTTCGGCTGCGGTGCCCTTCGCGGCTGTGCTTGAAGGCACCTTTCAAGTGCGGGACAAGCGCATCGGTATCATCCTGTCTGGAGGCAATCTCGACCTGGACACCCTGCCCTGGTTACAGCGTTGACGGTGCCTCCCCATTCCCGTATTTTCTTTGTGATTAATCGGCACGCTTGCGATACAAACAATCCAAGGAGGAATCGACAATGCCAGCCAAACAGAGCTTAAACGAACGCATCGAGGCATTCAAGAAGCAGAATCTCTCCCTAGATATGACCCGGGGGAAACCCGGACCGGAGCAGCTCGATATCTCCAACGGGATGTTGACGATCGTGGGAGAGAACAACTTTCATACTCCCTCCGGTTTAGATGTCCGCAACTACGGCGGATTGGACGGTTTCCCCGAAGCCAAGAGGTTGTTTTCCGATTTCCTCGATGTCAGCCCCGATGAGGTGATCATCGGGGGCAATGCCAGTCTCAATTTGATGTACGATACAGTCGCTCAAGTTATGAGCCACGGGACCTCCGGGGAAGGGAAACCCTGGCTCGGGCGGAAGATCAAGTTCCTCTGCCCCGTGCCCGGCTATGACCGACATTTCGCCATCTGTGAACACTTCGGAATCGGGATGATCCCAGTCCCCCTGACCGACGGCGGACCGGACATGGCGGAGGTGGAGCGTCTGGTGCGGGTGGACCCCTCGGTTCGCGGAATGTGGTGCGTGCCCAAGTACAGCAATCCTTCGGGAGTGGTGTACTCCGAGGAAACCGTGGAGCGTCTGGCATCGATGAAAACAGCGGCGGAGGATTTCCGCATCCTCTGGGACAACGCCTACACCGTCCACCACCTGGGGGGCGGACCGGCCCGACTGAAGAATATTCTGGAGGCGTGCAAGAAATCGGGGAACCCGGACAGGGTGCTGATCTTCGGCTCCACCTCCAAGGTGTCCTTTCCCGGAGCAGGGATCGCCGTCATGGCCGGCAGCACAAGCAACCTGGAGTGGGTGCGGGGGCGGTTGTTTTTCCAGACGATCGGACCGGACAAGATCAATATGCTGCGCCACGTCCTATATTTCAAGAATATGCAGGGGATCCTGGATCACATGGACAAGCACGCCCGTATCATTGCCCCGAAATTTCAGGCTGTCCAGGAGATCCTGGAGCGAGAGCTCGGCGGCAAGGACGTGGCCACCTGGACCGAACCGTACGGAGGGTATTTCGTCAGCCTGGACACCAAACCGGGCTGCGCCGCTGCGGTCGTAGCTCTGGCCGGTGAGCTGGGAGTAAAGTTCACAAAAGCCGGCGCCACCTGGCCTTACGGCAAGGATCCCCACGATTCCAACATCCGTATCGCTCCCACCCTGCCCTCGTTGCAGCAGATCCGCACCGCCGTAGAAGTGCTGGCGGTGTGCATCCAGCGGGTCAGCATTGGAGACTCTGCATGAGGGCGGCCGGCAGGATCCTGCTCGCTCTGATCGTATTCGGGTTGGGCGGCACGTTTTCTGCCCAAGGGGAAAGCGTTACGATCCTGCAACCCAAGGTGTTTCCCGAATCCTCCCAGCACAGAGCACTCATCAACAAGATCGTTCAGTGGTCTGTGGCAAGGGCCAACGCCTTGTACGGGAACTACATCAACGTCGACTACAATCAGAGAGGGCAGCGGGCCGATTACTCGGTTCAGCTAAATGCCTATTTTTCCGATACGAGCAGCAACCTGAATGTTCAGGTCCTCCGTAATCGGGATGGAGCTGAAAGCGCAGGTGTACCCATTCTTGGCGAGATCACGGCGCAAAGCGCAATCCACCTGGCGAACACTATTTTCTACCAGTGGAGCTCCTTTCACGATTACCTCGCCCGGGAAACCACTGAACCTCCGGAGTATGTAGAGGAGATACCTCTCGACCTGATTTCCCAGTCTTTGTTCGGGATGAACAGCATGCTTGCCCCGTGGTCCGTAGCTGTCAAAGCCGATTCCAATATTCTGATCGGAACCTCAACCGTCTGTCTGGAGATGGACAGATACTTCCGCGTACTCGATCAGCCCGGCAGGGAGCTGTACGACAACGGCGAGCATGGCTATGCCAATATCGTTGCCGTGACCCCGGCGGGCACAACCTTCTTCAAGAACCTTAAGCGCGGCAAGGTCATCAAATGGTTCGGCAGCGGGATAAAACCGCAGAGCTGGAAGATCGGGCCTGAGTTCCTGGGTTCTTTCACCGCCCTTCCGGACGGGAGTGCCTTGGCGGCCCACGCCGGGCAGCAACAAACCCTGCGGCTCAAAGACAGAAGGCCTACGGAGGTGGAGTTCCTCACCAAGCCGAATCTGTACTACAGTGCCATCGCAGCCGGTCCGGATGGGAACATCTGGATCTTTTCAACCGCCGAACGAAGAGTGCGGATCTATACAACGGAGGGGCAGCTGGTCGATTCGATCATTCCGCTCTCCCCGGAGCAACCGGTTCCGACTCAGATCGCGGTGTATCCCGACGGCAGCTTTCTGTTCTTCGCTCAAGGGTGGCTGTACCGCTTCCGGCGCAACGGTGTTCCCCTGTGGCGCACCAACGAGTTGCTCGGACCTGATGAATTCGCTTCCCTCAACCTGGCCTGGGTTGCCCCGGATCCAAAGACCGGTCTGATCTATCTGGCCGATGTCCAGGGCAGACGCATCATCAAACTCCTGGACAGAGCCTACAGCGGAGAATTGGGGATCAACAATGATATTGAACAGGGTTTGATCCAGCACAACAATCGCCTGGCCCGGAATCCGGATGACGTAAAGACGCTTATCGCCAGGTCCGAAATCTACGAACGGCTCGGTTCCATCGAAATGGCCCGCTCTACGTGGGAAAAAGTCTTGGAGATCGATCCCAACTCCGCCGAAGCGCAGGGGAAATTGGACGGTTTCGAGCTGGTCCAGCTCAAGTCCAGAGCTGCTGAATCGGAGGCAAAAACCCGTTCAATCCT
>CAZBXU010000024.1:10803-12891 GCA_964495755.1 uncultured Spirochaetaceae bacterium
TCGATTCCCTGGGACCGGAATCGGCCAGAGTACCCTACAGCCAAACCATGCAGCTGTACGAGAAGATCCTAAGCCTGGACTCCGATGATCGAGAGATTCAAGGGAAGCGAAGGGATCTGAAAATCATATTCGATGAGAGCCAGAGACGAATCACCATCACCGCGGCCAAGATCGACGATCTCTTTCCCTCGTTGATGCAAGCGTACCGCACCCGTCCGGTCGGCACGGTAACGGTTCGCAATGTTCTGGATGAAGAGCTCAGAGACCTAAAGGCGAGCCTGTTCATCGAAGGCTACATGGATTTCCCGACGGAATCCGCATCCCTACCCCGCCTGAGGGCCAAGGACAACGCAACCCTGGATCTCAAAGTGCTGTTCAACACGTCGGTATTCAATCTCCAGGAAGACCTCCCGGTCCAGGGAAAGATCGAAGTCAGCTACCAGACAGCCCGGGGAGAGCAGAAGACTTCCAAAGTCGAGGCGCTCATGCTGTACAGAAATACAGCCCTGGTGTGGGACGATTCGGCCAAGCTGGCCTCCTTCATCATGCCCAACGAAGAGATCGTCAGCACCTTCGCCCACAGGGTGTCCGACATCGAGGAGGTGGAAAAAAAGTATCGTCTGGCCGGCCGTCTGTTTCGGAGCATCCGGGTCTGCGACGCTCTGGGCACCTACGGAATTGCCTACGTCGAGGACCCCGACTCACCCATATCCAGAGTTCTGGGCAAGACCGCGGTCGTGGATACGGTTCGTTTTCCCCGCACTACCCTTCTGATACAGTCCGGGGACTGCGACGATACTTCGGCGCTGCTCGGCTCCCTGCTCGAATCGGTAGGGGTGAGCACCGCCATCATGACTTCCCCGGGACACGTATTCCTGGCCTTCGACACCGGAGAACCCAAAGAAAATCTCTGGCTCTTCACCCATCGAAACCTGGAAGCAATCTCTCACCAGAGTACGGTCTGGCTTCCCGTGGAAACGACGATTCTCGAAAAGGGATTCCTATCGGCGTGGAAAACGGCCTCGGAACTGGTACGGAAACACCGCGGTAAGATCGAGTTCCTGCCCGTGGGGGAGCAGAGAAAGCTCTATCCGGCCCTCCCCCTTCCGGCTACCGACCTGAGCATATTCGAGCCCCCGGATCAGGAGATCGGCGTTCTCTTCTCACAGTCCATCGCCGCGATCGAAGACACTCTGTACAGAGACAGCCTGAATCTCCTTCAGGACAAACTACAAGGCGAGGGGGGAACCCGGGCCGTGCGTCTGCGCAATCAGATCGGGGTATTGCACGCCCGCTTCGGCAAGGACGGAGAAGCGGAAGCGGAGCTTTCCCGCTGTTTGTCCGAAGATCCCGATTATATTGCCCCGTATCTCAACCTGGCCAATCTGAAGATGGTGCGGGGTGATTTGGAGGAAGCGGCGGAGGTAGCCCGGGCAGGCCACCAGCGCAATCCCGATTCGGCCCTTCTCAACGTGTTCCTCGCCCTCTACCACAGCCGCAAGGGCGAACCGGACCGTGCCTCGGCGTATCTGGACAAGGCGCGCGGCAGCTCTCCGGAGCTGGCCCGGCGCTACAGCTATCTTGCAGATAGTTCTTCGGCTCAAGCCCGGGCTGGAGCCAGCCGAGGCGCCGCCGCGGAAGAGCTGTCCCTGATCTGGGATTCCGGTGAGTAGGTTCGCCGGCGAGGGTTAGACACACGAGTGTGAACCATATAACTCAGGAGCTCTTTGAGTTTTTCCAAGAACTGAAGAGGAACAACAGGCGGGAGTGGTTTCTGGCCAACAAGGATCGCTACGAAAACCAGGTCCGAGAGCCGCTGCAGCGCTTCGTTTCCGAATTTGAGCGGCCCCTGCGGGAGATCAGCCCTCATTTCAGGGCGGATCCGCGTCCAGTCGGCGGCTCCCTGTTCCGCATCTACCGGGACGTCCGCTTCTCGCCGGACAAGAGCCCCTACAAGACCCATGCGGGGATCCAATTCCGGCATGAACAGGGAAGGGACGTCCATGCTCCCGGTTTCTACCTCCATCTGGAACCGGAGAATGTCTTCGCCGCCGTGGGCATCTGGCATCCGGACTCAAAGACGCTGCA
>CAZBXU010000024.1:12991-14511 GCA_964495755.1 uncultured Spirochaetaceae bacterium
GTCTCTACGAGCTGGGCGGTGAGTCTCTGAAGCGGGCGCCCCAGGGATACGAACCGGATCATCCCCAGATCGAAGACCTGAAGCGTAAAGACTACATCGCCCACATCGTATTCTCGGAACGGGAAGCCTGCTCTCCGGATTTTCTCGACCGCTACGCCCAAGTCTCCCGCCGGGCTGCACCATTCATGCGCTTCCTAACCGAGGCTCTTGGTTTATCCTGGTAACGATCTGACCCACACCTACCAGTCGAGCAGCCGCCGCTGCCCCTTCAACGCCCGGATATCGGTGACGTCCTGGCTCACTTCCACCACTCCCCGGTATTCACCCTCCTGGTCGTAGACGGCAAAGTAGCGGATATGGATGAAGCGATCCTTGAGGGTGAGCCAGAACTCGGCCTGATCCTTTTCTTTCCGCTTGAAGCTGTCAAGTATCTTCTCCACCACATGGACGCTGTTCGGGGGATGGCAATTCTGGACCTCCCGCCCGATCACCGCCGGGCTGCGCGGAAAGATCCGCTCCAGTCCTTGAGAGTAATACCGCACCCTGTCGCTTTCGTCCACGTAAGTGACATCGAGGGGAAGGTTCTTCAACATGAGGTTGATCTGCTCCAGGTTGAGCTGGCCCACATCCAGAGGCATCTCGACCGGGCTCCGGGTCCCGCTGTCCTCCTGACCGGAAATCTTCGGTTGAGGCTCCTTGCCGAGATCCTTGGCCACAAAACCGGCAATCACCACCGATGGGTCCCAGAGGTTTCCCGGCTGGACCCAGGCGTAGCCGATCTCCGACTCACCCCGTCGAATTTCCGCCCACTGTTGCTCAACGATTTTTTTCAAGGAAGTGGGGAAAAGTATCTTTTCTTCCATAAAGATCATTCGACGGATTGCCCGCAGCAGCCCCCTACCCACAGGAATGAATCGGCCCCAGTCCTGTTCGCGGTAGGCGGTTTCAAGCTCCCGCAGCTGAGCTCGGATCTCATCATGCTTTCCCCACATCACCTTGGAAGGTCCGGTGAACTCTGCCCGTTCGAGATAGGGAAAGAGCTGGTTCTCCTTTCGCTGGTAGTGGATCTCGATCTTCTTGAGCTGCTCCAGCTCTTTCTCGAATTCCCCTGTTCGTGCTCCTCGAGACACCTGCCTCAGCAAAGGACGGATTTTCTTCAACAACTTTCGGGCCGCTTTGTTTTCCTCGAGGTAGGTATGCACCGGATGCCCCGGAAGCACCCTTGATTTCCTCTGACGCCCCAAGGCCTGCTCGAATACCTGGACATGAACATCGCAGACCTTCTGCACCTGTTCAACGGGAACCCCCTCGGCTATCAGAGACTGCTCCATCCGGGCGATCTCCTCCGGACTGACATTGCGGATCAACTCGGCGAAGCGCTTTTGCACAGCCTTGATGTCGCTTCCTTCGTGGAGATCCTGTACGATCTCCTTGAGCTGTGTCTGCCGATATTCCGCACTTCCCTTCTGATATTCGCTCATGTGTACTCTTACTCCTTTGCTTTTAACTATATACCCTGC
>CAZBXU010000024.1:14611-26797 GCA_964495755.1 uncultured Spirochaetaceae bacterium
ACATTTCTTCTAACCGCGGGGATCCTCAGCCTGGCCCGATGGAAGGCGCCGTTTCCGATCCTGCTCGCCGACCGATTCCTCCCGGGATCGGGCTGGATTCAGATACTCCTGCTGGCGATCTATGGGGTGTTGTTGATCAACAGGATGGCCGATCGACGGGACACGGCCGGAATTCGTCTGAGAATCTGGCTCACTTTTTCCGTAGTTTTCTTCGCTCAGTTTATCCTGGGCGTCGCAGGCTTTGAAAAACTGCTGATGACCGGGCGGCTCCACGTCCCTGTCCCCGCCGTAGTCATCGCCGGACCGATCTTCCGGGGGGAACGCTTTTTTATGCCCATTTTGTTCGTCTCCACCATCGTCCTGGTCGGTCCGGCCTGGTGCAGTCACCTGTGCTACATAGGCGCTTGGGACGGCCTGGCGGCAACCGCACGTCGGAGAGGCGGCAGCCTTTCCTCCGGATGGACCTGGCTGCGCTTCACCGTTTTTGCGGCCACCCCGGTCATCGCCGTTTTGCTGAGGTTCTTCAGAGTCAGCGGATCAAGCGCCAAGATTGTTGCGCTGGGCTTCGGCGCACTCGGATTGGCGGTTATGGTTGGTCTGTCATCCCGAAGAGGGGTAATGGTTCATTGCACAGCGATCTGCCCGCTGGGGGTGGCCGGCAATCTACTGGGCAGGATGTCGCCCTCCCGTGTCCGTATAGGCCCCTCTTGCACCGACTGCGGCCGCTGCACGGCCAGTTGCCGCTACAACGCACTGTCCCGCCCAGAGAATTGCCAAGAGGCGCCCCGGATACACCTGCACACTCTGCGGCGACTGCATCGCTTCCTGCGAGACAGGCGCTTTGGGGTATACCTTCTTCCGCGCCTCTCCCTCCACCTCCCGCTTGATCTTTCTTACTCTGGCCGTTTCCCTGCACGCGGTATTCCTGGGAGTCGCCCGGATTTGAGTACGTCGAGGCCACAGAAAAATAACGGGATCGGTGAAGTACGAAACACCATTGAAACGTTGTACAATTATGGAACAGAGATGAAAACAGGCAACGCGAAAACGGTCCTCCTCTTCAGCGTCTTTTTGTTGGTCATTACGCCTCTGTGTGAAGCCGAGTCCGCGGGCGGTGATATAGAAGAATCCGCCGCTCTCCACATATTGGCCGGAGCCTCCAGCGCCCTGCTGATCAGCGCTGTCGCCTATCCACTGGTGGAGGCGGCTTCGGATCAGTGCAGCGCTCTGCTGGTTGCGGGTCTTGGTTTGTCCGGAGCACTCCTGGCCGGTACAGCCAAAGAACTCCTGGATTCACTCGGATTCGGACAGCCCCAATGGAGCGACCTGCTGCTGACGCTGGGCGGAGGGGTCCTGGCCGCTTCATTGGTCTACACCTTGACCCGGCTCGAACCGAACGATGGGAATGAGTCTGCAGGAATCGCAGCGGTGTACGGATCGTTTGCTCTAGTTCTTTCCCTTCCCGTGGGAGAGAGCCTGCTTCAGCGGGTTATTCCTTCTTCACCACCTCGATCGTGAAGTTGCTGGCTAAAGCGGCGATCGCGCCGACCGCAGCCAAGACGGGGGCGACCACCACACCGACCACGCCGAGGGTCAGAGGAATCTCGAAATACGTCTCTCCGGTCTCCTTCTTGATGATGATTCGCCGGATATTCCCCTCGTGGATCAGCTCTTTCACCTTCTTGAGAAGATCCTCCCCTTTGACCTTCATCTCTTCCGTCAGCTTTTCTGGCATCGTAAACCTCCCTGCAATGTATCTTCTAATATAATAAAACCGCCGACCCTTCGAATATGCACCCTCGTAGAAAAGTTTTTCAGATCATTCCCTTCGTGCTATGCTGTTTCCAGACTATGAAGAGGGAAACCAACCTGGAAGAAAAGTTCTGCGGTTGTCTGCTGGCAGGCGCGCTGGGGGATGCGATCGGGGAGATTGCCTTTTTCCGTTCTTCCCGTGCAGCCCTTCAAGAAGAGATGCGAACCAGCAGCCAGCTGCGTTACACCGACGATACGGCCATGGCGATCGGTTTGGCCGAGTCGATCGTAAACAGGGGATCCCTGGAGAGCCGCCATCTGGGAGACACCTTTCGCAGCAACTTCTTACGCGAACCCTGGCGGGGCTACGCATCGGGACCGCCAGCCGTGTTTTCCATGGTGTCGGATCTCGGCATATCCTATATAGCGGCGGCGAGCCGCCTTTTCGGGGGTACAGGATCCTTCGGTAACGGCGCTGCCATGCGCATCGGCCCGGTGGGAGCGTTCTACTACGATTCCCCGCGTCTTTACGAGCAGGTCCGCATCGCCAGCGAGGTGACCCACGCTCACCCGGTGGGAGTCGACGGGGCTGCTGTTTTGGCAAAAGCTGTAGCCCTCGCGGTCGGACAAACTCGCTCAAAACTACTCTCGGCGACCAAAATTGTTGCTGAGCTGATCAAGTTCGCCCGCACCGATGGGATCAGGGAGAAACTAAACCAAGTGAAGACTCTGATTTCGATGAACGCTGATCCTGGACAAGCGGCCGTGAAGCTGGGGCGAGGGGTCGCAGTACAGGAATCGATGCCCTTTGCCCTGTACGCCTTTCTACGCCACCCCCATAGCTTTGAAGAGTGTTTGTACTGCGCCGTTCTGAACGGGGGGGACCGGGACACCCTCGGCGCTATGGCCTGTGCCGTCTCCGGAGCTTACCTCGGTGAAAGGGCTCTACCGAAAAACTGGCTGGAAAAACTGGAAAATGAAAAGCAAATCCGTAGGCTGGCGGTGAAGCTGCTGCGGACCCGCTGATCCTGTTTCAGGTGCTAAAGAAAACGCTGGATGTAGCGCAGGGCTGCCTCGGCACCCTGCCGGTAGTAAGCCTCGCTCGGATACATCGTGATGTGTTTCAAATGCATCTTTAGATTGTAGATGTTCTTGCGCACTTCGAAACTCTCGTCTTTGGGAAAGGCACTCCAGTAGTGATCGTAGAAACGCTCATTTGCCAGTCCGAACATCTCCATAAAAGACAGCTCCCTGGCGTAGTCGGCCCAAAAGCCGGGAATGTCGATATAGCCGCTGACAAAGGGCCGCCCGGGATACCCGGAGCCTTCAAAATCCACCATCACGTTTCCCGACCAGATATCGTAGTGGGTCAGCGTGCTTCGCGAACCGATCTCCAGGGCTGCCGGGAAGCTGCGGCGAACTTTCTCGATCTGTTCGAGCAGCTTGAGGTCAACCAAACCGCTGTCGGTAACTTCTGAAAACAGGGCATCGAAGCGCGGCAGCCAAAACTCCGCCCAGTTTTGACACCGCTTCCCTTCGGCCAGCTCCACGCCTCCGAAACCGCTGCTGCGTTCTTTGTGCAGATCGATCACCTGGGAGGCGATCTGGTCGGTGAGTCCATCGATCATCTCACGGGAAAGCAGGCCGAAAACCCGGTGCAGCACCACGCCGGGAACCCGGGTCATCACCAGGAGAGTGCCGGGTAAAAGTTGTCCCGAAGTATCGACGAACAGGGGACGGGGAACCGGCATGGTCGTTCGGCTGGCGAAGTATCCCAGCACCCGATACTCCCGAATGATCTTTTCGTCCCCCTCTTCCGGGCTGATCTTGTACACGATCCCCGCTTCTCCCGAGGTAAAGGAGACATCGATCACCCTGTTCCAGCAGCCCCCGCTTAGCACCTTGGCCGCCTCTATCCGAGGCTCTGCCTCGCCGGGGCCGGAGTTTGTCCCTACACCATCCCTATGTTCCTCAAAGACTATCCGAGCTACGACGGCGAGCCGTTCCGGTGTCAAAAAGGGATCGATCTTTTCTTGGAGGATGTCTTCGCGAACGTTCACCCTTTTACACTTCCTTTTTACAACGGCAGATCGATTCTTCTGACCGGAATTGCCGCTTTTCTCGCCCAGTCAAGGTTGCACAATCGGGCTCGCCTGGAGCAGCGCAGTTTTCACTTTGTGACTGCCAAGATGAATCGCCTCAGGAGCGGCACCAAGAGCGTAGGCAACCAACTCGGCTATGTGGAACACGGGGATCATTCGTCGATCCCTGTCTCTCCGGCTCAACTGCAGTTGTCCCGTATCGAACTGAGTAAAGCAGGTCGGACAGGCGACCGAAAGGGCTTCCACCTCGGCCTCGTTCATCCAATCCAGCTTTTCAGCGGTGATCTTCAGGCTTTCCTCGGTCCTTCCGGCGTTTATATTGAGGGCGGCACCGCAGCACAGATCCTGGCGGTTGTACTCCACGATGTCGGCTCCAAGGACTTCCAGGATCAGCTCCATGGTTTCCGGCAAAGGATACTGGCCGTTCATGGAATCGTGCTTCATGGTCCCGGCCGGCCGGTAGTAGTGGCATCCATAGTGGGTTCCCACCTTCAACCCCGTGAGGGGCCGCACGATCGATTCCTCCAGACGATCGAGGATCGGCTCCTGCGTGAGCAGGTCGGGAAGATGATAGATGTTCATATTGCCCTGGTACTTCTTGCCGAGGCGGTTGAGTATCCCATGCACAAACAGGCGTTTCTTCTCGTCCTGAGCCAGGATGTGGTTGGTCTCCCGCAGCGTATTGGTGCAGCCTGAGCAGAGAGTCACCACATCCAGTCCCTTCTCCTCGGTCAGACAGAGATTCCGCGCCGCCAGGGCCAGCCAGGCATCGAAGTGTACGCCTTTCAGACCGATCGGGGCCGGACAGCATCCGAACTTGACGTCCACCAGCTCGATACCCAGCTTGGGCGCCAGATAGCGCATGGCTACTTCCATCCCAGGATACTTAATCGGGATCACGCAGCCCGTGAAAATCGATATCCTCATGCTACAGTTCCAGTATCTCATCCAGGCCTGTTTCGCGCAGGATCGAACGGATTTCATCGGTGTCCGGCCGCTTTAAAGGCTTCAATCCCAATTGCTCACGGATCCTGTCGGAATGGGAGGTAGCCCTGACCGACCATCCGGTTTCTGCCATGAGCTTGATGTTTTCCTTGAGCGGCCGGGGCAAGTTCCCGCCCCTGGCGGCCAGGTTCATGATATGGGTGAGCAATCCGCTTATCGTAATCTCGTGGGGGCAGCGTTCCTGACAGGCGTGGCAGGTAGTGCAGCACCACAGCTTCTCATCCGCCAGCACCTCTTCCTGCTCCCCGTAGAGCATGTACCGCAGGATGATCTCCCGCGGATTAAATCCCTCGATTACCCAGGCTACCGGACAGCTCCCCGTACAGATGGCACACTGCAGGCAGCGGTAAAACTCTTCCTTGTCGTACAAATCGAGCGCCTTTGCCACTCACTCTCTCCTTCTGATCTCTTTGAACCGGCTTCAGTCCGCCTCCACCGGGATTTTCCTCTTTCGTTCGAAAGACGGACCGCCGGCATCTCTCTCCTGCGCCCGTTTCTGCCGACGCTGCTCCCATTTCTTCTCTCGTTCTCCGAAGAATTTCATTCCTCTCTTGATCTCTTCCTGACTGATCGTGATCAGTTTCTTCTGCATGGCCATCACTTTCTCCTGGAATCGCTGTCCTTCGGCAGCGCTCACCCAGACCAGTTCAAGCCGTTCCGGCTCCAAGCCGCCCTGCTCCATGATCTTTCGCAGACGGTGGAAGCGTTTCTCCGTATGAGTGTTGGCGTTTATGTAGTGACAGTCGCCGATGTGACAGCCCGAGATCAGCACCATAGCCACTCCGCGGGCAAAGGCCTGCTCTACAAAGCGGGTGGACACCCGGCCTGAACACATCGTGCGAATGATACGCACCTCGGTCGGATACTGCATACGGCCGACCCCGGCAAAGTCCGCACCCGCATAGGAGCACCAGTTGCAGTTGAAGGCCAGAATCTTCTTGTCTGATTCGTACTCCGTAAAAGCATCGATCTGAGTCAGGATCTGATCGTCCGTGAAGTGACGCATCGTGATGGCACCGAATTGACATTCCGCCCCGCAGGTGCCGCAGCCGGAGCAAGCGGCTTCCACGACCACAGCCTTCTTGTTCTCATCCAAGAAAATCGCTTGGTATGGACATACCTTGATGCAGGCTGCGCAACCGGTACAGCTTTCAGCATCGACTCTGGCGGTGATCGCCTCGACAGTGACCTTTCCCCGATGCATGATGATATTGGCCCGGGCTGCCGCAGCGGATGCCTGAGTGACCGAGTCTTTGATGTCCTTCGGCCCCTCAGCGCAACCGGCCAGAAACACTCCGCGAGTCGAGGTATCCACGGGTCGAAGCTTGGGATGGGCCACCATAAAGAAGCCCCCGGAGGTCAGGGACAGGGTGAGGAAGCGGCGCACCAAATCGCTTCCCACGCTGGGCTTTAAGCCCACTGAAAGAATGGCCAGCTCCACTTCGATTTCATAGAGCTTGTTCAGCAACGTGGACTCCCCCACCAGCCGGAGATTACCATTCTTCAGGGGAATAATTTCGCCGGGTAGCCCGTGGATGAACTGCACCCCCGCCTTTTTTGCCCGCTGAAATAAATCCTCAAAGCCTTTACCGAAGGCGCGGATATCTATATAGAAAACCGTGATCTTCGTATCGGGCCAGTGCTCCTTGATCAGCAAGCTGTCTTTAATCGTATTCATACAACAGACATTGCTGCAGTAGGGGTTGGTCTTGCTGGAACGGGAGCCGATGCACTGCAGGAAAGCCACGGTCTCGGGAACCTGATGATCCAAAGGCCGGATCAGATGACCCCCGGTAGGCCCGCCGGCGTTGATCATCCGCTCGAACTCCAGGCTGGTGATCACATTGGGAGCGCGGCCGTACTGGTACTGCGGGAGCTCCCGGGCATCGAACACGTCCACTCCGGTGGCAACAACGATCGTTCCTACCTCGAAACTCTCCTCGGTCTCCCGGTCATTAAATACAATACATTTGCGCTCGCAGGCTTCCACACACTTCTCACAGACCCGGACCCCGTCCTTGTTCAAACACAGATTCATGTCAATTAGATAGGTTGCGGGTACGGCCTGGGCGAAGGGCAGGTAGATGGCATTGCGGGTAGCCAGACCGATATCGAACTCGTTGGGGGCGTACTGAGGGCAGACCTTGGAACACTCGTCGCAGGCGGAGCAGTCACTGGTTACATACCGGGCGCGGTGGCGTACCTTGACATTGAAGCTCCCCACGTATCCAGAAATGTTGGTCACTTCGGTCAAACTCATCAGCCGGATCAGGGGATGACGGCCCGCCTCGGCCATCTTGGGGGCTAGAATACAGATCGAACAGTCCATGGTGGGAAAGGTCTTGTCGATCTGAGCCATACGGCCGCCGATCGAAGGTTCCTTTTCCACCAGGACGACTTCGTACCCGGAATCAGCGAGGTCCAAAGCAGCCTGGATGCCCGCCACCCCGCCGCCGATGACCAGCGCTTTCTGGATCACCGGAATGTCCACCTCCTCCTGGGGCTCGAGAAGCCGAGCACGAGCAACGGACATCCGCACCAGGTCTTTGGCTTTCTCCGTCGCCCCTTTCCTGTCATGGAGGTGAACCCAGGAGCAGTGCTCCCGGATATTGGCCATTTCCAAAAGGTATTGATTCAACCCGGCAGCCTGGATGCAGCTGCGGAAGGTCGGCTCGTGCATCCGGGGTGAACAGGCCGCCACAACGACGCGGTTCAGGTCATGTTCAGCGATATCCTGTTTGATCTTTTCCTGCCCCGGCTCGGAGCAGGTGTACAGCTGGTGATCCGCATACACCACATTCTCCAACTTGGATGCGTGCAGAGCTACAGCTTCACAGTCCACCGTACCGCCTATGTTCAAACCGCAGTGACACACGTATACGCCGATGCGGGGCTCTTCAGTGGACAGGTCCCTGATCTCGAACTCGTCGTTGGTCAACGTTCGCTTCCCTCCTGCGGTTCTAAATGCCTAAACCTTGCATCCAGCCCCTGCTATCTCACTACTCTTGCCGCGAAGCCGGGTGCGCTGAACATCCGATTCCTCGCACTCTCTTCACCGCGATCGTAACCCGCCTGGAGAGCCGAAAGGTTCAACTCTTCCGTTCCTTTAGGGATCGAGTCCAATACAGCTCGCTTCATGGCTTCGTAGCCCACGATCCCTGCAACCGCCGTGACGAATCCCAGCATAACGATGTTGGCTACGATCACTCTGCCCAGCTCCTCGGCTATGCCGGTGGCAGGAACCTGAAAAATCGTAAGGGGGCTTTCCTCCGGCAGGGTCTTCACAAGGTCCTTATTCACCAGCACCAGGGCTCCCTCAACCGTATTGGATCCGTAGGTACGGGCGGCTTCCTCGGACATCAGCACCAAAATATCCGGAGTTGTCACACGGGGATAATTGATACGATTCTTGGAAATGATTACATCGGCGCTGCAGGCTCCACCCCGGGCCTCGGGTCCATAACTCTGTGTCATTACGGCATTGGCGCCTTCATACAGGGTAATGGCCTTACCGAGAATCATTCCGGCCAGCACAATGCCCTGTCCTCCAAACCCGGCAAGGCGAACTTCGATCTTTCCTTCGGAACTCATCGTTTTTCTGCTTTCGCCACCACACACGTTTCCCACATGTCCATAAAAGTCGGCTTCTCAATGTCGACAAACTTGCCCACAGCGACCCTTCCCTTGAACGGTAGAGCCGTGTTCTCCGGGTCCAGCTCGTCGGCGAGATAGGAATTGTCCTTGTAGAAGCGCATCAGATCCAGGGCAGAGCCGAGCTTGTTGCGACGGGCGTACCCTGTTGGACAGGGCGAGATAATCTCGATGAAACTGAAACCGCGTTTGTTCATTCCCTCGATCATGGCATCCCGCATCTCGTAGGTGTGCAGCACGGTCCAGCGGGCTACGTACACGGCTCCGGCCGCCTTGGCCAGATAGATCAGATTGAAGGGGTGTTCGGCACATCCGTAGGGGGTCGTGGTGGTACGGGCTTCCAGAGGGGTGGTGGGTCCTCCTTGGCCTCCCGTCATACCGTAGTTGAAGTTATTGATACAGATCACCGTCATATCTATGTTGCGCCGGGCAGCGTGGATAATATGATTACCTCCAATTGCGAACAGATCCCCATCGCCACTGAAAACCACGAGTTTCAGCTCCGGTTTGGCCAGCTTGAGGCCGGTGGCAAAGGGAATCGGTCGTCCATGGGTCGTATGGTAAGTATCGAGGTCGAGGTACCCCGCAGCCCGGCCCGAGCACCCTATCCCGGAGACAACAACGGTCCGGTCGGGGTCGAACTGTCCCTTTTCCAGAGCCTTTACGAACGCGGTGAAGGCAATGCCGATACCACAGCCGGAGCACCATATATGGGGGATCCGACCCTCTTTGAGAAACCGATCCAGTGGATGGTCACCGTGCCCTTTCTGCCAGCTGTCTTTAGCCGCGGTCGACCCGTGGGGCCGCGCCAGTTTCTCAATCACCGCAACGCCTCCTCGACAATGGGGAGAAGCTCTTCGGGAGAAAAGATGCGTCCACCCATAAATCCCGCCAGCACGGTTTCCACCTTCCCTTCAGCGCATCGTTCTACCTCGTAGGCGATCTGCCCGCTGTTGATCTCCGCAACCACAAAAGCTTTCAGTCCGTTCGATCCGGCCAGCTGCCGGATTCGGGTTTCCGCAAACGGCCAGACTGTAATCAACCGGAGCATTCCCACCTTCAAGCCTCGCCGTCTCGCCTGTTCAACCACTTCACGAGCTGTACGAGCCGAGCACCCGTAGGATACAACTACCACCTCCGCGTCCTCCAGGTATAGCTCTTCGGTTCGTACGATTTCATCGGCATGATCACGGATCTTTCGCACCAACCGCTGCACGAGCCGCTCCTGGGCTTCCGGTGTGATCACGGGATAACCGAACTCATCATGGGTGAGGCCTGTGGCGTGGATATGATACCCCTCCCCCGCAAACACCATGGGCGGTACTCCACTGCTATCCGGATAGAAGGGACGAAATCCTCTCCGCGCCGGTTTTCGTTTGCGCCGGGCCCTGCATATGAGCGCCTCCGGTGGGGGGATGATCACTTTTTCGGTCATGTGTCCTACCACCTCGTCGCTCAAGATCATGACCGGTGTTCTGTACATGTCAGCCAGATCGAAGGCTTCGAAGGTCAGTTGGAAGGATTCCTGGGGAGACTCGGGAGAAAGAGCGATCACCTCGTAATCCCCGTGAGAACCCCAACGGGCCTGCATTACGTCCTGCTGTCCAACCAGAGTCGGCAATCCTGTGGACGGTCCTCCCCGCATGATGTTCACCAGTACACAGGGCGCTTCAAGCATCGCAGCCAACCCGACGTTTTCCATCATCAAGGAAAAACCCGGCCCAGAAGTAGCGGTCATGGCCCTGGCTCCGGCGCAGGAGGCACCGACAACAGCCGCCATGGAGGCCAGTTCGTCCTCCATCTGTATATACATTCCGCCAACCTGGGGCAAACGCCGTGCCATGCGCTCGGCTACTTCTGTGGCGGGGGTGATCGGGTAACCGGCAAAAAACGCACATCCCGCCGCCACTCCGCCCTCGGCACAGGCCTCATCACCGTTCATGAAATGAGTACCGGTAAGGATTGTCAAATCTTCACCACGCTGGGCAGACCTGCCTGTCACGAATCCGCCTTTCCGGTTCCTGAAGCCCGGCGGTGTCTGAGCCTCCTGGAGATCTTCTCGATGTGGATCACATCCTGCGGCTGAAGGGGTCTACGCTCGGCCTCCGTACAGTAAATGGCGAACTCGGGGCAGATGGTCTCGCAGAAGTTGCAGTTGATGCACCTTCCCTCCTGCTTGACCCGTGGTGGGTAGTAGCCCTTTTCGTTGAACTCTTCGGATTCTTCCAAGACGTCGTTTGGGCAGAACTCGATGCAGTACTTACACCCCTTGCAACGGTAGCTGATGATGTTCACCTTGCCGATGACAACTTCATGCTTTTCCGCGTCCAAGGGCATACGCCAGAAGTCCATTGCTGCTCCCTCGGTTGTTCGAAGCACCCATTATATCAACAGGGAATCAGTGGATCAATCAGGCTGTTGTGACTTTGTGGAGCTTGACCAGCCGCTGAGCGAGCAGCCGGGCTAAGAATATCCCGTAATGCGGGCGTTCTTTGATGGCGTTGATGTAGCCTTCCTTAGAGATCTTGATCAAGGCGCCCCGCCCTATGGATTTAACAGTAGCGGATCGACGATTATCGAGAAGAAAAGACATTTCACCCAGGAAGATGTCCTCGGGCGTAAGTATCGAAACCTGTTTTCTATTAGCGATGATTTCGAACTGACCAGAGACGATGTAGTACAGGAAGCTCGATTTCTCCCCCTGGGTGAACACGATGTCCCCGTCCTGGAACACCACCTCCTCCTGGTCGGTGAACACCTTGGGCACTACCTTGCCGTCATGGGTCACATGGGTGATCTCGAAGCTGGCCTCGTTCCCCTTATCGTTATAAATCAGCTTGGATACATAGTGCGAAGCCATGGCGATTCCCCGCCCATGCATCTCTTCCAGTCCGTCTTCGCCGGTAGGGGAGGTTTGAGCTTTCCAGTCGAAGCCGGCTCCCTCGTCGCGGATCTTGACGGTCGACTTCTTCGGCGTAATTTTATAGTTGAGATAAACCTTCTTCTGGCTGATCTTGGGATCTTTATTCTTTTCCCGAACCAGATCCAGGATGTCCTTGCCGCTGTTCAGCCATTCCGACTTCTCTTCGTACGAGATCTTGCAGTTTCCGTGTTCGATGGCATTGATCAGCAGCTCCATCATCGCGATGTAAAACCGCACCTTTTGCTCGTGATCGATGAGATTGGAGTTGTAAAGGAAGTTGGCCAGGAGGTTGGAATAGGTCACCAGATCGAAAGGATCGTTCTCCAGAACAAAAGACCCTGCAAGGTTCGCCTGTAGGATAAAATGCAGATCCCGCTGGAAGAGAATTCCCCGATTTTGGCTCAAGATTCGCAGCAGCCTGGTAAAATAGTCTTCCAGCTGGCTCTTCTCTATGACCGAGATCGTGTTTATCCCTGAAAACATCTTCAGGATTTCCTGCTCGTTTCCCTCCTCGTGGAGTATGACAAACCCGCCGGAGTATAGCCACGGGTCGCTCTTGATCTCCTTCAGGATAGTCTTGAGCTTGATGTATTTGTCAGAGCAGTTGATGACGATGATCTCGGGAAGTTCGTAGTTGAGATGCTGAACAATCATGTTCTTGTCTCGAAGGTACACCGGTACAAATTCGTCGCCAAACTCCGTGCAAATTTGTAGGATCTCTTTGTTCGTCTTGTCGTCGGTGCTCAGTACTGC
>CAZBXU010000025.1:0-26677 GCA_964495755.1 uncultured Spirochaetaceae bacterium
CATTCTTCCCCACATTCCTCATAAAACTAAAAAGACCCATTATTCCTCCTTCCCCATCCTCCCCCTGCCAATAGAACAGCTCTTCTCGAAGTAGATGTAGACTGTCCAATCGATCCGGATCGTTCTGCTCTTCGAGGTTTGAAATTTCTCTCTGAAGCAGCTCGATGTTGTCCTTGGCCACCTGAAGGAGGTCGCTGTTTTGGCTGTAAAGGCCCAGCAGCCTGCCGAGCTCCTGTTCCAGTTGATCCAGCTCGCCCTTGGAGGCGGCGGCCAGATGTGTCATTGCCAGGTCGTACTGATCGATGAACTCTGACTCCATCAGATCCCACTGGGCCAAGCCTTCGTCCAGGCGTCTCTGCATCTCTCCCATCCAGGTCTCTCGGGCTTGCTCGAACTCAAAGCTCGCCGTCCGCCACGCTTCCTCCGATTCGGCGAAAGAGGTGCGAGCGTCGGTCTCCCAGCGGATCCTTTCTTCGAGGAAACTCCGTTCCGCCCGGTTCCAGGCTTCGATTCCCAGTTCAAAAGCCAGGCAGAAATCCTCCTTCCAGGTTTGAGCATCGAGTACGATTGGCAGCTGGGTATGCTCAGGGATCGCTTCGGGACCTGTATCGGACGGAAAGCTTGAGTCTTGAAGCTCCGCCTGTGTGCGGGTGATCAACAATCGGGCCAGCTCTCCCGGAGTCCCTATTTCCTGTTCGACTGTTGCCTCCGAAGTTTGCTTCAGCCTGACCCGGATGAATTGGCTCTCCGCCTGGCGGTACAGACGCTCGAACTCTCTATGAACTTCCTCTTTATATTGGGCAAGGGTTGTTCGGGCTGCGGATTGGACTTTACCGGTATCCGCGGTATCCAAGACGGACAGCAGCTCGTGGTAGACGACCTGACTCTCCAGTTCCCACTGCTGTAAGAGTTCCTCCATACGAGCACCAAGGTGTTCCTTCCAGGCCTGGAAATCCTCGGCGTCCCGCTCATGCTCGAGCACAAGCGGGTTGCCCCAAGCGTCCCGCAGGATACGCCCCGAATCGTTGGTGGTAAATACATAGGCCTCGTGGGCCTTTTCGATCTCGTCGATGAATAGATCCAATCTGGGTCGGGGCAGGTTGTCCGCCCATTCGTGCCTGAGCCACAGGAGTAGACGCTCCTCCCATTCGGGTAAATCGGCCAGCCGCGGGTCCACCGTCTGCAGCCACTGATCCAGGTCCGTAGCAAGCTCGGCCCGTTCGAATACCAGGAGATTCTCTTTCTCGGGAAGCTGTGAAAAAGGCGGCTCTGACTCGTCGGATGTGGCTGGTTCAGAGATGAAAAGCAGGAGTAAAAGCGCGAAACCAAGAACAGTCGCTGGTTTCATACTCCACTTCTTTCTTTGATCTGTACATCATAGACACCGAGAGGGAAGATGACAAATTTATTTCCTGGAATTTCTCGAGAATTCTCATTTTTTTTCGAGCGGCTTGAGAAAGGATAGGAAAAAATCGACGGCGGGTCTTGGCTAGTGGCTGCTGACTAGCCGCCGGACTTCAGCCGGACCCAGGATTTTTTTTCAGGGGCCTTTTTGGCAAGTTCAAACTCCACCAGCCCCTGCTCGTCCAGAGATTTCATGAGCTGGAGAACGTAGTCTCGAGAGAGACCGATCTTCTTGGTAAAAAAATCGCATTGAAGCTTCATGTTTCCCTGTTCTTGCATAGCATCGAGCATTCTTTTTTCGTAGCGCTGTCTTGTTTCCTTATCCATGTCTATCACTTCTCCTTCTTCGCTAATCCTCATCTTACCACAGAAGGCAGGGAATACGAACCCACCTTAAGAAGAGTAAAGGTTGAGAGCTTCGGCAACGCTGAGGTTCGCCTCGGGATTGTCAGAAGCCCCATTGTCCGGTACAGTCAGAACATTCCTCTAGGAGGAGCAGAGATTGCCCAAGATCGAAGTGCTCGAGATGAGCAACATTTCCAAGTCCTTCCACACGACCCGGGCGAACCACCGCGTCAATCTGCGTATACAGGCGGGGGAGATCCTTGGTTTGCTGGGGGAGAACGGCGCCGGAAAAACCACGCTGATGAACATACTCTACGGCCTGATCCCCGTGGACGAGGGAGAGATCAGGATCAACGGCCAATCCGTGCGAATCGAATCCCCCCGGGATGCGATCGATCTGGGCATCGGGATGGTCCACCAGCATTTCATGCTCATTCAAAATCATACCGTAGCTGAAAACATCGCCCTGGGATTGAGCGACGCTCCCTTCCTGTCTCCCTCCCGGCACGTGGCGCGCAGGGTGGAGGAGTTCGGCCGGCGCTTCGGCTTGAAGATCAACCCCCGGGAACGGATCTGGCAGCTCTCCGCCGGGGAGCAGCAGCGCGTGGAGATAGTCAAGGCATTGGTCAAGGGGGCGGATCTGCTGATTCTCGACGAGCCTACCTCGGTCCTGACACCCCAGGAAACGGAGGAGCTGTTCGCCATTCTGCGCCGCATGACCGCAGAGGGGCACTCTGTGATCTTTATCAGCCACAAGCTGGAGGAGATCCTCTCCATCTGCCGGCGGGTCCTGGTTCTGCGCAAGGGTGAGGTTGCCGGCAGGGCGGAGACCAAGAACGTGGACAAGCGGGAGCTGGCCCGCATGATGGTCGGCCGGGAGATAATCTTTCGCATCGAAAGACCCCACCTCGAACAGGGCGAGATGGTTCTGGATGTGAAAGACCTCGTTGTCCCGGGGGACCGCCGGCAGATCGCCGTGCGGGGAGTTCGTTTTAGGGTATTTCGGAACGAGATTTTCGGCATCGCCGGGGTTTCGGGAAACGGGCAGAGGGAGCTCATCGAGGCAGTCACAGGATTGAGAAAGGCGACGGCGGGTACGGTTGTTCTGAACGGGCAGAACATCACCAATGCCTCCGCCCGGGTTGTGGCCTCCCGAGGCATCTCCCACGTGCCGGAGGAGCGGATCAAGTTCGGGATCGTTCCCAATCTGTTCGTGTACGAGAACGCCGTATTGAAGCAGCACCGTCGGCGTTTGTTTTCCCGCGTTCTGTTTCTCAACTACGGCAGCATCCGCAAGCACGCCTCGGCCATCATCGAGCGCTTCAATGTCAGTGTGCCGACCATAGACACGCCGATCAAGAACCTGTCCGGGGGCAATATTCAGAAGCTGATCCTCGGCCGGGAGATTTCCAGCCGGCCCGTCCTGTTGGTGGCGGCCCATCCCACCTATGGCCTGGACGTTGGGGCAACGGAATACATCCGCAAACAGCTTCTGCAGAAGCGGGAGCAGGGGTTGGCGGTTCTTCTGGTCTCCGAAGATCTGGAGGAGATCTTCGAGCTCTGCGACCGGATCGCCGTCATGTACGAGGGCAGGCTTATGGGTATTCTGGCCACAGCCGAGGCAACCATGGAAGACGTGGGTCTAATGATGGCAGGCTCTCATTCCGGTGCCGCGGTGGGAGGAGGGCAGTGAGTATCTCGATTCGCCTGCAGCCCCGGCAGGAGGCTTCCGCCGCGCTCCGGCTTGCCGTGCTGGTACTCTCCCTGCTGGCCGGTTTTGTTGCCGTCGGCCTGGTGTTTGTAGTGAAAGGGGTGAATCCCTTCTTCGCTCTCTGGAAAATTCTGGCCGGTTCCTTCGGCAGCCTGTACGGAATTTCCGAAACCGTCACCAAAGCGATTCCCCTGATCCTCATCGGGACCGGTCTTACCCTGGTTTTCCGGGCAAAGTTCTGGAATATCGGTGCTGAGAGCCAACTGCTGATGGGAGCGATCTTCGCCACCTGGGTCGGGTTGAATCTGGGTGCGCGTCTGCCTGCCTGGCTGGTGGTCCCGCTGATGTTCTTGGCCGGTTTCCTCGGCGGCGCCGTGTGGGGACTTTTACCTGCTCTGTTCAAGGTACGCTTCGGGGTCAACGAGGTCATCTCCACTTTAATGCTCAACTATGTGGCAGCGGAGTTTTTGACTCTGCTTATCGTGGGACCGTGGAAAGGGGCCAGCCAACAGGGCTTCCCCTACACAGACGATCTGCCCGCCGCTGCAGTGCTTCCGCTGATACCTGGAACCAGGATCCACTATCTGACCCTGCTTGTCGCCCTGGCCTGCGCCGTTGTGCTCTTCTTTCTCGTCTATTCGACAAAGTTCGGCTACGAGCTTCGGGTTGTCGGGGAAAATCCCGAGGCGGCCCGCTACGCAGGCATCGATTTTCTGCGCACAACAGTAGTGTTGATGGTTATCAGCGGCGGGGTGGCCGGGCTGGCCGGGGTAGGGGAGGTCGCGGGGATCCACCATCATCTGACCTATCCTGCGGTGATATCGGGGGGGTACGGATTCACCGCCATCATCGTGGCCTGGCTGGCCAAGCTGAATCCCCTGGCGGTGATCATCTCGGCATTGTTTTTTGCAGGCATTCTGGTCGGCGGAGATGCCATCCAGATTTCCCTCGGCCTGCCCGCGGCAACGGTGCATGTGTTCAACGGGATTCTTCTCTTCTTCCTGATCATGGGGGATACCTTCGTCCACAACCGGATCGTGGTTTCGCGGCAGAGGAGGGCCTAGGGTATGGAAAGCATTCTCATCTCGGTGCTTACCCGCACCTTGATCGCCGGAACGCCGCTTCTCCTCGGCACCCTGGGAGAAATCATCACCGAACGTTCCGGAGTGCTGAACCTCGGGGTGGAGGGCATGATGGCCGTCGGAGCCATGTCGGCGTTCACCGTGACCCTGATCACGGGCAGTCCCTGGCTCGGTCTGCTGGCCGCCGTCTTGGCCGGGGCGCTGGCCGCCGGTCTGCATGCCTTTGTTTCCGTTAGCTTGAGGGCAAATCAGGTCGTTTCCGGATTGGCCCTGACCATGTTGGGTCTGGGGGTCAGCGGCCTGTTCGGCCGTCCCTTCATCGGGCGTCCCCTGCCCCAGAAGCTGAACGCGGTCAGGATCCCGGGGTTGGCTGAAATCCCGGTGGTCGGCCGCATTTTCTTCTCCCAGGACCCGCTGTTCTACCTGGCCGTGGTCCTGGGCATCCTGCTTTGGATTCTGCTCAGCCGTACCCGCTGGGGCATCCAGATCCGTTCGGTCGGTGAAAACCCCGCGGCCGCGGAAGTGCAGGGAGTCGACGTCGCCAGGGTCCGCTATCTCTGCGTCGTGTTGGGAGGCGCCCTGGCCGGTATGGCGGGGGCCCACCTGTCCCTCGTATACAGCAAGTCCTGGACCGAAGGACTGACCGGCGGGCGAGGCTGGATCGTCATCGCCCTGACGATCTTTGCACTGTGGAATCCTCTGCGGGCCTTTCTGGGTGCCTTTCTGTTCGGATGTATCTTCGTGCTGCAGTATCTGCTGCAGCCCATCGGAGTGCCTCCCAATTTCCTGGCTATGATGCCCTACCTGGCCACCCTGGCCGTGCTGCTTGCCGGGGGATTGCGCAAAGACCGCCGTCGGCTGTTAGCGCCGGCGAAGCTGGGAGAACCGTACAGCAAAGGGGAGGCTTGAGTTTGAGCGAGAGGCCGGACCCGAGCCCTACCGAGTTTTCCTGCAATTTGTTCTCGAGAACAGTCATGGAGAAGATCTGCAGTGCTCTCAAGGGTTCCACGGATCTGGAGGTCCAGATCCATCTGATTCAAGATGTAGTGGCGCAGGAAATTCCCTACGTGCGGGATACCTATTCTCAGCTGCGTTATGCCCGGGCCATATTGGAGGTGTTGCTCCCGGGAATCAGCGAGCCTTTTCAGCCCGAAGTGGGCCATCCGATTTGGATCTCCGAGCTCTGCGAGTTGGGGTTCCTCGGACTGCTTCGACAGGGAGCGGATGCCGGTACTCTGATGGGCGAGTGTCGGGGTCTCCTCGATCTGGCCGCTCTTTGCCGGGGGATCCTGAGAAGCCCAACCATACCGCCGCTTCAGGGGCTTCTTGACCTGGCGGGAAGATCCGCCCACCTGGACACCCTGATTCGGGATCTGCTGCGGGAAAAGCTACCCCTCCTCGATACAAACGCCGTTGCTCTTGAACTGGGACAGAGAACCCGGGCGGAAGAGCCCGGGAGCGAACGCTGGACTCTGTACATCGATCTACTTGCGGAAAACCGGATCGCCGCATTTGATCCGGCTGAGCTGGAGGAGCTGCTCCAGCGCTGCGGTGCGGATCCTCAGAAGCTTTTGGTGGTTCTGCGCATGGTCGGGGACTGCGGCTATGAAGCCTGCCTGCCTCAGATTCATCGCCTGCTGACCCGTGGCAGCGGTGATTCGCCGAGGACGGTCTTGAGCTGCCTCGACGTGCTGGAGCAAATCGGGAATAGAGAAAGCCTCCGAATCATCGAGACGTTCTGCGGTCGGGGACTGCCACGGCAATGCAGTGAATATGCCGGCTTGCTTCGGCAGTACGCCGAGGCTGTGGGACAGGATATTCGAGTCCGCCTGGAGGGCCGTGTCCGCCGACGGAGGGGCGGACACGTGATGGTGCAGACCGTGCTCAACGGGAACCGGCAGAATGGCGGCTCCGCCTCCGCCGGCGGGGTGCTCACCTTTCTTCACAGCATCGGAGACGCCTTGGGTGTGGAAGGATCTTTAGAGGGAGTGGTAACCCTGGAGGTTCTGCCCTGGAACGTGGCGGATCCGTCGTCTCCACTGGTTTCCGCCGGTCGAGGCCGTCATTCGATCCTGCGTGTACCCGTGTATTCTCTGCCCAATTCCGATCCTGAACAGCTGATGATTCATGAACTCGGGATCCGCAGATCCGTGGAGCTGGCACTGAGGATGCGGGGAATCGCCCCCGACTTGATTCATATCCGCTACACAGACAACTTGGCCAAGGCCATGATGGTGCTCTCCGGTGAAATAGGAAGCCGACTCATCTTTACCGTGACCGCCGATCCCCACAGGGATTTTTCGGATTCCGTGGGACGGATGCTGCCCATGAGCGAGGAGCAGGCGCTGTTCAACCTCAACAAGGTCTTCATCGCCGACAGTATTCTGGAAAAAGCCGCCGGGATTCTGGGTATCGCCCACGGAAGCGCCGATGCCCAGTTGCTCCCTTACTTTCCAAAGCTCTGTCTCAGCCCCGAGATCCAACGGAAGCCGGTTCGGGTGATCCCCGAAGGGATTCGCCTCGATGCCGCCGAAGAGACCGGGGGGAAGGAACAGCTTCTCTCGATGCTCACCGACCATCCCGGGAGGTTCACACTGGATCATCGAAACATGGATCGCCCGGTTATTCTCAATGTGGGGCGCCTGGTCGCAGCCAAAGGCCAGCAGCGTTTGCTCGAGGCCTGGGCGGAATCCCCCCTCAATGAGGAATACAATCTGATTCTGATTGGAGGCAACCTGAACGCGCCGAGCTTGGAGGAAGCGGAGATGCTCGGTGGGATCGAGAGGACGATGGAGCGGCATCCCGGGCTTGCCGGCCGCTTCTGTCATCTCGCCGCGTTGGACAACTCCTTGATTCGGCGATTGGAGAGCGCCCTGGTGGAAAACGGACCGGATCGTGTGAAGGTGTATCTGTGCAGCAGCCTCAAGGAGGAGTTCGGGATCTCGGTTCTCGAGGCCATGGCGACGGGATTTCTCGTGCTGGCGCCGATTCGAGGCGGGGTTTCCACTTATCTGGAGCACGGGAAGGGCGGCTTTCTGATCGATACGGCCTCGGCTCTATCCATCCGAACGGCCGCGGAACAGATCCTGCTCTCCGAGCCGCCGGAGCGTTTGCAGCGGATCGCAAAGGAGGGAAGGAGATTCATCCTAGACAACTTCGGCATAGAGAAAATCGCCGCAAGATTTGCCGGGTTCTACCGTCACGTCTTAGAACATCCCGGATTCCCCGAATCAATGTCTGCGTATCCCGGAGTTGAGAAGGCTCGACCGGAGCGACTGCCGATCGGGGAGGATCACTGAGGGATGAAGCGGGGAAAAGTCGTAGTCATCAGCCCGCCTTTTTTCTCCCATTTTCGTTCGCTTCTTAGACTGAGTCTGGCTTTCGCCGAGAGGGGATGGCAGACCCTGGTGGCCTGCAGTGGGGATTTCGAGCCGGAGATCCGCAATCGAAAGCTGGGATTTGTGGAACTGGTCATCAGCCGCAACGCCAACACGGGCATCGCCGAAAAGACGGAGCAGCCGAAAGAGGAACAGGAGAGAATCAGCGCTTTCCTGGAGGCCACCAGACGGGGACCGCTTGCGACCCTGATTCTGCAGGCGGAGCACCGCAAGCTGGACATGCTCTTCGAGCCGGAGTACCTGGCCGATCAGATCGAGGCGATTCAGCGCCGGGAAAAGGCGGACCTCTATGTTGTGGATCAGCTGTCCTTCGGGGTTACCATTGCCCTGCACCTGCTCGGGCTGCCCTTCGTCTCTTTCTGCCCGGCCCATCCCTACTCTATCCCGGTGGGTCAAATCCTCTACGGAGTGCCTCCGGTCTGGCCCGAGGTATTCACTGCCGAGGCTGTAGACGATGCGGAGGGTCCCGCTCCCATTCATACTGAGCTTCTGGAGCACTTGAGAACCCTCTCGGTTCAGGTGGAGGAGCATTTCACGGGAGAGTTCAACGCCGTGCTCCAGCGAAGCGCCCCGCAACGTCAGCTCATCGCCAATGCCTTCCGTTTCACCTCTTCCCGGGCCGTGCTGTACAATTACCCCGAGTTTTCCCCCGGCCGGGAGATCGCGGGAACCAGGCCCATCTTCCTCGGATCTTGTTTCCAGCCCGAGACGCTTTCTGGGAAGTGGAGCCGGCTGTTGGAGGCCCGGAGGCGGTTGGAGCCCAAAGTGCTGGTCGCCCTGGGCACCTTCCTGTCGGCCAGGACGGACGTGATCGGCCGCTGCATCCGCGGGATCCTGCAGGCTTTCCCCGGGGCGCTGGTCATCGCCGGGGCGGACGCCCAGGAACAGACTCTGAAAGGTTTGCCGGAAGATCAGATCCTGATTCGATCCTTCGTACCGCAAATCGGGCTGCTTCCGGAGATGGATCTGTTCGTGCACCACGGCGGCAACAACTCCTTTACAGAGTCTCTGCACTACGGAGTGCCGACGATCCTGCTTCCCTTCTCAAGCGATCAATTCAATGTGGCCCGGGACGCTGAAAGCCAGGGGATCGCCCGAGTCCTGGATTCCAATCACTTCACCGAACCCGAGATGGCCCAGGCGGCCAGGCGGACCCTCCAAGGAGGGAATGAACCCTTGAGCTCCTGGAGCCGCTGGGTGCGGGAGCGGGGACCCGGGTACGCAGTTCAGCGCCTCGAAGAGATCCCGGCGGACCTGTCCCGCGGATCGGACCCCGGCGCATGATCCGGTTGGGTTTATGCTGCATCTTTCGCACGGAGCCGATCAGATTCCGCCACAAGACCGCCGCCTCGCTGAAGGGGTTCTCCCGGACGGAGCAGCTCGCTTGCCTTGCCTCCCTGTGTCTGCAAAACGCCCTTTCTCTCCAGCAGGCCCTTCACTACTGCCGCGACCACGATATCGGAGATTTTCGGATCAACAGCCAGATCCTTCCTCTCTACACGCATCCGGAGATCGGCTACAGAATTGAGGAGCTTCCAGGATCCGCAGATATCATAACGGCCTTCGAGAGCTGCGGAACCTTCTGTCTGGAACATGGGCTGCGCACCACCTTTCATCCTGACCAGTTCATCCTGCTGAGTTCACCCTCCGAAGAGGTGACCCGCCGGTCCATAGCCGAGTTGGACTACCAGGCTGAACTGTCCGAGCTGGTAGGGGCGGATGTGATCAACATACACGCCGGCGGCGCGTATGGGGACAAGAAGCAGGCACTGGCACGTCTGGCCCGCCGTCTGGAGCAGCTTCGGCCCCCGGTGCGGCAACGTCTGAGCCTTGAAAACGACGATAGAATCTACACTCCTCAGGATATCCTCCCTGTGTGCCTGGCAGAAGGAATCCCCTTTGTCTACGATGTGCATCACCACCGCTGTTTTGCCGACGGACTGGAGGTGGCAGAGGCAACCGAAGCCGCCCTTCGGACCTGGAACAGGGAACCCCTGTTTCACCTATCCAGTCCCAGGGAGGGCTGGCAGGGAAAAAATCCTTGTTATCACCATGACTTCATTAGTCCCGAAGATTTCCCCGCCGCCTGGCTGTCTCTGGAGGAAGATCTCACGGTGGAGGTCGAGGCAAAAGCCAAGGAGTTGGCTGTGACCAGTCTGCGTAAGGATTTGACCGATCAAGTTGTCTTATTCCCTGATGATGTACGGGCGGAGTGATCCGAGGAACCGATGACGCCTGCCTGAACGAATTGTGTTTGACCATTATAGGGTGCTGTGACTACTTTTTCATAAGACACTGATATCGCGGTCGTGACGGCACTGAGGGGAGAGAAAAAAATGAACAAGCTACAGGAACTCACCAAGTTGGGGCAGTCCATCTGGCTGGATTATATCCGCCGGTCCTTTATCGCATCGGGGGAGCTGAAGAACCTGATCGATGAGGGAGTGCGGGGGGTGACTTCCAACCCGACGATCTTCGAAAAAGCGATCGCCGGCAGTTCGGACTACGACGAACAGCTAGCAAAGCTGGCTGGATCCACATTGGAGGAGATGTACGAAGCCCTGGTTCTTGAAGACATCCGTCGGACCGCGGATCTGCTTCGCCCCGTGTGGGACTCGAGTGCCGGTGCCGACGGATACGTCAGTCTGGAGGTCAGCCCGGAACTGGCCCGGGACACGAAGGGTACGATCGAAGAGGCAAGAAGACTGTTCAAGACCCTCGACAAACCCAATGTGATGATCAAAGTACCCGCTACCAAAGAGGGAATCCCGGCCATCGAGGCTTTAATCGCCGAGGGCATCAACGTGAATGCCACACTGATCTTTTCTCTCCACCACTACGAAACGGTGGCAGAGGCCTATCTCGCAGGTCTGGAGAAGCTTGCCGTCGGCGGCGGGGATCTCGGGCGGGTAGCCTCGGTCGCTTCCTTCTTTGTCAGCCGGGTGGACACCGCCGTGGACAAAGCCTTGGAGGAGCTGGGAGAGGAGGAACTGAAGGGCAAGATCGCCATCGCCAACACCAAAGCATCCTTCCTCCGTTCTCGGGAGCTGTACAGCGGCGAGCGCTGGCGGAAGCTGGCAGCCGGGGGCGCCCGGGTGCAGCGCTTGCTCTGGGCCAGCACGGGAACCAAGGACCCCTCCTACCCCGACACCCTGTATCTCGATAACCTGATCGGTCCCGACACCGTCAATACGGTGCCACCGGCAACCCTCGAGGCATTCCGCGACCACGGAAACCTCTCCTCCTCCCTGGATACCAAACTGGAACAGGCGGGGGAGCGGCTGGAGCAGTTGAACCGGCTGGGAGTGGACCTGGAGGCGATCACCGAGAAGTTGCAGGAGGACGGGGTCGCCGCCTTCGCCGAATCCTTTCAGTCGCTGCGCCGGGCGATCGTAGAGAAGGCCAAGGTTTTGGGCGGGGGACGGGAAATGCTTCAGGTCAGCCTGGGGGTGTACCAGCAGGCCGTTGATGCCGCCCTTGAGGAGATGGCGGCTCAGCGGGTGATGCAGAGAATCTGGTCTCACGATCATACCGTTTGGAAAACCGAGCCGACCGAGATCGACAATCGTCTAGGCTGGCTCACCATCGCTGAAACCTCGAAGAAAAATATCGGGAAGTTGACCGGACTGGCCGATGAGCTCCGGGCTTCAGGCTACAGGCAGGCGGTTCTGCTCGGGATGGGTGGGTCCAGTCTGGCTCCAGAGGTGTTCAGCAAGACCTTCGGCCCGGCCGAGGGATATCTGAAGCTGTCGGTGATCGACAGCACCGATCCGGATCTGATTCTCTCCTATGCTGAAGCGCTCGATTTGAACAAGACCCTGTTTATCGTGTCCACCAAATCCGGGGGCACGGTGGAGACCCTGTCCTTTTTCAAGTATTTCTACAACCGTACCGCCGATACCGTCGGCGAAGACAGGGTTGGGGAGCATTTCGTAGCGATTACCGATCCGGGAAGCAAGCTGGCCGATCTGGCCGCTCGGTACAGTTTCCGGACGACCTTTCTCAACGATCCGAATATCGGCGGGCGCTACTCCGCCCTGTCCTATTTCGGTCTGCTCCCCGCGGCATTGCTCGGAATCGACCTGGAGCTTCTCCTTGACCGGGCCCTGGCCGCCGCCCGTGAGGATGCGGACGGCGCCCGGCTTGGAGCGATTTTGGGGCGGCTCGTGATCGAGAAGCGGGAGGACTTTCGCCGGGACAAAGTCACCATCTTCACCTCGTCCCGGCTGGCCAGCTTCGGGGACTGGGTCGAGCAGCTGATCGCAGAGAGCACGGGAAAAGAAGGCAAGGGGATCGTTCCTGTGATCGGGGAACCCCTCGGGGCGCCGGAGGTGTACGGTCGGGACAGATTGTTCGTTCATCTTCGTCTGCAGGGCGAGGGTGACCTGGATGCGGGAGTGGAGGCCCTCGAAAAGGCGGGCCACCCGGTCATCCGGATCGATCTGCGGGATCTCTACGATCTAGGCGCACAGTTCTTTTTGTGGGAGATGGCCACCGCGGTGGCGGGCCACCTTCTGGGAATCAATCCGTTTGATCAACCCAATGTGGAGAGCGCAAAGGTGCGGGCTCGGCAGATGATGAGCGCCTATACCGAAACGGGCAAACTCCCCGAAGACAGGGCCGAGCCCCCGGACGGCAAGGTCGTGGAGAAATTCCTCTCCAAAGCCGGACCAGGGGACTATGTCGCCCTGCAGGCCTATGTGCAGCCGACCGAAACGACCAGCGCGGTACTGCAGGAGCTGCGCACACGGATCAGGGACCGCTACCGGGTTGCAACCACCGTCGGCTACGGTCCGCGCTTCCTACATTCCACCGGGCAGCTGCATAAGGGCGGCGGGGCTGGCGGTCTGTTTCTCCAGTTCACAAGCTCAGAGCGGCGGGATGTGGCAATCCCGGATACGGCGGGAAAACAGGAATCCGCCGTCACCTTTGCCGCTCTGAAGATGGCCCAGGCTTTGGGGGACAAGCGGGCCCTTGAAGACAACCGGCGTCGGGTGATCCGCATCCATCTGGGTCGGGACGTGGACGCTGCTATCCGGGGCTTGATGAGCGGCATCGGATCTTGACATGAATCCGAGCCTGAAAAAACCGGAAGCGGCCACGGTCGTCATTTTCGGGGCTTCCGGCGATCTGACCCGCCGTAAGCTGGTACCTGCTATACACACCCTGGCCTGCGAAGGCCTTCTGCCCGAGGCGAGCCGGGTGGTCGGGGTTGCCCGCAGCTCCATGAGTGATCAGGAGTTTCAGAGCTATACCTTTGAAGGGGTAAGCAGTTACGCCCGCCTGAAACCTCAGATCTGCAATCTCTGGCCCAACTTCAGGGACCGCATCTCCTATCTAATCGGTGCTTATGACGATCCCGAGACCTACACCAAACTGGCGGAGGCCCTGCAGCGCAACCAGGGGGAAAAGGGGCTCAAGGGCAACTGTCTGTTCTATCTGGCCACCCCCCCGAACCTCTACCCGCTGATCATCGACCAGCTCGGCAAGGCGGGGCTCAACAGGTCCGAGCACGGCTGGCGGCGGATCGTCATCGAAAAGCCCTTCGGATACGATCTTTCCAGTGCGCGAAACCTGAACCAACAGGTGTATTCGGTGTTCGATGAAAGCCAGGTCTACCGGATCGATCACTATTTGGGAAAGGAAACGGTCCAGAATATCCTGACTCTTCGATTCGCCAACGCAATTTTCGAGCCTCTCTGGAACCGGAACTTCATCGACCATGTGCAAATTTCCGTGGCCGAGAGCGTCGGCGTCGGGCACCGGGCCGGCTACTACGAAAAAGCCGGCGTGCTTCGGGACATGTTTCAGAATCACCTGCTCCAGCTGCTTACCCTCACCGCCATGGAGCCGCCGTCCTTGTTCGAGGCCGACGCCCTGCGGGACGAAAAGGTGAAGGTGCTGCGGGCCCTGAGACGCGGCTCGGAGAACGTACGCGGCCAGTACAACGGCTACCGCAGCGAGCCGCAGGTGGATTCGAAATCCCAAACACCGACCTACGCAGCTGTACAGGTTTTCATCGACAACTGGCGCTGGCAGGGGATTCCCTTTTACCTGCGGTCCGGTAAATCGATGCAGCTCAAAACCAGCGAGATCGCTATCCAGTTCAAGGGTGTTCCTCATCTGATGTTTCCTTCCGAAGAGGAACAAAGAATTACTCCGAATATCCTCTCCCTCTGTATCCAGCCCGATGAGGGGGTCCACCTGCGTTTCGAGACCAAGCAGCCGGGAGTGGGCATGCGCACCCGTTCAGTGGACATGGATTTCCATTACGCCGAGGATTTCGGCGACGACGTGCTCCCCGAAGCCTACGAACGTCTGCTACTGGATGCCATGCAGGGAGATGCCTCCCTGTTCTCCCGAGGCGATGAAATCGAGCTCGCCTGGACATTGGTCGACGACATCCTCGCCTTCTGGGATGACCCGGAAGCCCCGGCCCTGTGCTTCTACGAACAGGGCAGCTGGGGACCCAAGGAGGCGGATGAAATTCTGACCCGGCATGACAGGAAGTGGTATCAGGACTGCGGCATGCACCACGCCGAGAAACGATAGAATGGCTGCTGAGGTGACCCTTCGCGTCCATTACGACGACCGGCAGGTCTTCTCCAGCGTCGGCAAGTGGCTGCACCCGCTCTTCGAGCTCGAGGAGTTCTTGAGCACCGTATCCTACCCGCTGCAAGGTGTCCTGGTTGAGGATAAGATCGTAGGCAAGGCGGCGGCCCTGCTTCTGGTTCGACTGGGGATCCGTAGGGTCAAAGCCGGTGTGTTGAGCGAATTGGCCAAAGCGGTCCTGGAACGCTACGACGTGCGTTTTTCCTTCACCACGATCGTGGAGAGGATCGACTGCCGGACCGAAATCCTCCTTTCCGATGTGGAGGATCCCGAGCAGGCTTACCGGATCGTAAAGGCCAGGGCGGGAAGATAAACGACTATCTGCGCAGGTAGGACAGTTTCTCCGGGAGCGGCAGGTTGTTGCCGAAATCATCCTCCCCGTAGCCGTTGTCGGCAAGAAGTTGGATGTCCTCCAGCACCCTCCTGTCCCCCGTGAAGGTCACGTTGATATCCACAATCACATCGATCTTTCCCATGGTGAGGAGCTGAATCAGGGCCCGGGTGATGTACTCGGTGGCCGTCTCGTCGGGCAGGGGTTTGATCTCCTCCAGGGGGAGATTCCTCTCGTACAGAACCAGCTTGTTCTGAGAGCACAGGGTCTGTACCGCGCTGTGGGTCAACTTCACCATCAGCTCGTCGTCCCGGCCGGGGGTAGCGGCGGCTCCGTTTGTCTTGCCGCGGGGGTGCTGGCCGAGCCTGTGCACCTCCGCCCTCAGCCAGCGCTTCTTGCCGGCATTGATCTTCTCGTTGGCCCGAAACAGGTCCAGGGTCACTCCGGCGTTGTAGGTCCCCCCGGCCAGCTTCATCTGGACCTCGCTTCCGTAGTGGTTGATGATCTTGGCTACCAGCGTGGAGGGACGGACATGAAAGCCCCGGTAGCGGGGCGCCGGCACCGTGATCCGGCCCTGGATCGCGTAGCGCTTTAGCATGTCGTGGCAGAGGTTGCGGGTACGGGTGATGTAGCGGCTGGCGAAGGCCACGGAGTAATGGATCAGAACGTCGAGCAGCTCGTTGAGATCGGTCAGGTTGTGTCTGCTCTTCCGCCTCTCGGCGGCAAAGCTCAAGAGGTGGCGTTCGCAGTAGTGGGTGAACGCCGTGGCCGTTTCCAACAGGTGGTAGATTACGGTGATATGACCGCGGAGAACCGGCAGGTTTTCATCCAGGGTCTCCACGTTGGAATTGGAGATATGGGTGTCGTAGAGAGACTGGAGGTTGTGAAACATCTCTTCCAGATTGCGCAGACGCTCCTCGCTGATGGGATCGGGGATCCAATCGGCGAGGTTCTCGACCTGCCGGCTTTGAACCGCGTGGAGAAAGGCGCTCTGCTCGGCCAGGTTGAGGGAGGCGGTAGCCAGGTATACCACCGTTTCCTCGGGTGAAGCAACCTTTTGGCTCGGTCTATCGGAGGAAAGATATCCGGCAAGGATATTGTCTCTGAAGTTCTCCAGCGGAGGAACGGATTGCGGAACCGTTATGTCCAGCTTGCGGGCCTCTCGAATCAGCGCCTTTATGCTTTCGATGAGGATCGAACAGGTATAGACCAGAGCCTTTTCCGTAGCGGTAGGGAAGTCCTCTTCGATCGGCAGCAGACGGTAGTTGGGCAGGAATTGCAGGACGTGAAGCAGGATATAGCCCACCCTGGAGAACAGCTTGATCGGGGCCACGGCCTGGCGCAGGGGATACCAGCGCTTGTTGTGCCTGACTCCGTAGGCATCGAGCAGCTCTTCGATCTTTGTGGCTTCGGAAAGAAGGTCGGCGAGCAGGGGGCGGGTAAAGCATCCCTTTATAGAGGCATTTTTGCTGACATACACGGCCAGCACCATCATCTCCCCGATTCTTCGGTTCAAATAAGCGCAGAACGCTTGGTCAGAAAGGGATTGTTCGGCTCTCATATTGCAACTCTACCACCGCTGCACAAAAGACTAAACGAGAGGCGCGGTTTATTCAACATGGAAACTCTATCTGAAGGGAGCGCGATCCATTGCGGCTTTCCTTCGGCAACGGATATAATACTGAGACGAGGAGTACAAAACCATGTCCGTCAAATGGATCGCCACATTGATCGTAGCTGTCAACGCCAACAATCGTGCCGGGGAGGTCGCTGCAGGCATATCCTTCGCCCTGCTTCTGGCCCTGATCCCCAGTGGGAACCTGCTCTGGATCGCCCTCTTTATCATCACCTTTCTGTTAAAGGTCAATCTGGCCGGGGAGCTGCTGTTCCTGGCCCTGTTCAAACTGCCGGCCCCTTTGAGCGACGGGCTTCTGCACAGGCTGGGAGCTTGGGTGCTGAGCCAACCGTTTTTACAAGACCCCTTCACCACCGCCTACAATCTTCCCCTCCTACCCCTGAGCCGTTCCAACAACACGATCGTGATGGGAGGATTGACCGCCGGGCTGCTGCTTCGGGTTCCTGTTTTCCTGCTCTTTCGACAGCTGGTGATTCTTTACAGACGCCGATTGAGGGACAAGATCGCCGGCAGGCTGGTGAAGGCGCTGGGAAGAGTGCCGCTGGTGGCGACCGTCGGGAACGCGGTTCGCAGGATCGGCGGCGTATACCTGAGGGTGCGGTAGAGGCGGCTGTCATGAAAGTACCGAAGCTGTTTAAAACAGAGCTCAACGAAAAGCGGTTCAGAAAGAAGGTCATAAGAGGAATCTATATCGAATCGGAGCTCAGGTTTCTGCTCGGGCTGTACAGCAAGGGGGCGGACGGCCGATACCGCCGGCCGGAACAGCTGAACACGGAAGATACCAAGAGGCTGCAGCAGCTGGCCCGATCCATAAAGAAGAACCGAGGAGTCCTGCGGACCGGGAAGGTGTCTCTGCTGGTAATCGTCATTGCCGCAATCCTGGTATTCAACTTTGTGTTCAAAAACAGGCTTTTGGAACAGGCTCTGGAAAGAGGACTGGAGAGTGTATTTTCCGCTCGAGCCGAGGTGAGCGATCTGGATTTTCGGATTCTCTCCGGGCGGATTTTCTTCGCCCATCTTAGCGTCGCGGACAGTGAGCAGCCTTTTCGGAATCTATTCGAGCTCGGCGCGACCGAAGTGGACCTGAACACAGCCGAGCTGCTCAAGGCGAAAGTGGTTGTGACGAACCTGGAAAGTTTGGAGATCGGCTGGAATACGCCCCGGCAGACCTCAGGTGCTTTGGCTGAAGGCGGCGAGGCGGAGAAGGAGGTTTCGGGTGACCGGGGGCAACGGAAAGGATTGTCGCTGAACCTGAGCAGCCTGGATGCCAAAGCCCTGGTTGATGACCAGATGCAAAAACTAAGCAGCCCGGCCCGGATCACCGCGTTGAATACCCGGCTGAGGACCTTGCAGCAGCCCTGGGTCAACTCAAGAATGATGTACAGGTTGTGAATACCCAAATCAATGCGGATCGGGAGGAAATAGAGGCGGCACGATCAGATTTCGAACGGGCAGTGGATGCGGATGTCGCCTACCTGACCTCCCTGTCCGATCTTTCCAGCGGCGAGCTGAAGAACCTGGTTTCCGACGTGGTTGCCGGATATCTGGAACAGACCTTGGGGCGTTACTACGGATACGCCCGACGGGTCAAAGGGTACGCGGACAAGCGCCCCGATCAATCGAGGGCCGGCCGATTATCTTCGCCTTTTCTCGAACTAAAACGGACGAACAGCTCTCCGTCGACGGTGTGTTCGACAGGCGCAGAAACCGGGAAAACGACCTGACCCTTGCGGTGCGGGCCGCCGGCGGGAATCTGGCCGAAGTGGCCGCCTACGAGGCGGTGCTCGAGCAGAAGAGAAGCGAAGTGGAGAAGCGAATATCCGACTCTCAAAAGCAGGCCACGGATGCCGTGAAATCCGAGCTGGAAAAGCAGCTTATGCCCAAATTGGGTTTCTAGGCATCGGGATGATCATCAGCGCCAGTAGAAGAACCGACATACCGGCCTTTTACGGCCCGTGGTTTCTCAAACGGTTGGGGGAGGGATACGCACTGGTTCGAAACCCGGTGAATCAGCGGCTCGTGTACCGCGTTCCGATCTCCGCCGACCAGACGCGCTGCATCGTGTTTTGGACCAAGAACCCGGGCGGCCTGATGGGGCGGCTCGACGAGCTGGACAGCTATGGGATTCCCTACTACTTCCTGTTTACCCTGACCTGTTACGGTCCGGAGCTGGAGAGGAACCTTCCGGACAAGCGAAGGATCCTCCGCACCTTCGTGGATCTGGCTGCACGGTTGGGGCCGGAGCGGGTGGTGTGGCGCTACGACCCGATTCTCTTCACCCAGGATTATTCGCCGTCTGTGCATATTCGTCTGTTTCGGCATCTGGCCCGAGAATTGGCCGGTTCGACCCGGCGCTGTATCCTCAGTTATCTCACCATGTACAACAAGTGCAGGCGCAACATGGACTCCGCCGGCTTGGTAGAAATCTCTGCCGAGGGGAAGAGGAGCCTCGCCCTGGAGATCCAGAGTATCGCTGCCGGGTACGACATCCAGCTCTACGGGTGTGCCTGTCCCGAGTTGACCGAGGCGGGAATTCCGGCGGGGAGATGCGTGGATGACTCATTGATCTCTCGAATCACGGGCCGGGAGTTCAAAGGAAAGAAAGACAGGTCCCAGCGCGAGGCCTGCGGCTGCGTGGAGAGCGTGGATATCGGGGCCTACGACACCTGTGTGCATCACTGCCTGTACTGCTACGCCAACGCCGACTACCGGAGGGCTCAAGATCGCCATTCCAGCCATGATCCGGAATCTCCCCTGCTGTACGGTCGGGTTGGTGAAGAGGATCGAATCTCGGAACGGAGGGGAAAGTGATGGCCGGGGTAAGTTTGTTTAAACGACACCTGCCATCTCGAGGAGCTGTCGTGAATCCAGGTCTAGAGGGATAGAGCGTTGTTCACAGTGATGGTTTGGCCGACCAGGCGCTGCAGCTTGTAGAGCATCGCCTTGCGCAGCTTCTCCTCGTCACAATTTTTGAAGTTGCAGTAAAACTCTTCTCTTTCAAGTTCGCAGAGGATGCCCCGCTCATCGTAATAGTTGGATTGCTCTGGGCTTTCCCTGCCTCCACCGCCGGCGAAGCGCCCCCAGTCCAACCAGCCGATAGCTACGTTGTAGTCCGTGCCGACATTGTCGATGCCCCGCTCGGTAAGACGGATTTTCACATAGTACTTGACTCCGGCGAACCAGAAGGCCAGCATACCTTCCCGATTGTCCACGGAATCGGACTCCACTTCCAGGCCGGTTTGTTTTTTCAGCTTGGTCAGGCAGGATTTGACAAGCTCGAGCTTCTCCAGCCCCTGCTTGAACTTGCCCTGAACGCCCTTCATTTCATCCAGTTCCATCATGTTGTCCTCTGTCTTAATTATACAGATCGGCGCGGTTCGATCAATCGCCATCGCCGCCATGCCGGCGGCGCCGATGGAGTTGGTATCTGTCTTGGGATTTTTAAGGAATATAAAATATGGGTCTCAATATCTCGTGCGCCGCTGGACGTTCCTCACCCGTTTGCGTTTCAATCTCCGAATTGCCTTTTTCTTTTTCTCCCTGCGCTCGTCCGATGGTTTCACATAGTACTGATTGTTTTTAAATGTCCTGACTATGCCCTCCCGCTCGCGCATACGTTTGAAACGCTTCAGCCCCTTTTCCAGGCTCTCGTTCTCGTCAATGAATATCTTTGCCACTGTTCCTCCAATCTGTAGTATCAGCACCGCGAGACGGCTCGACCCGAATAGAAACCCGGCAGACTGGCTGGTAGGAATGAGTGCTGATTCGGCAACCCAGACGTGATAACGAAAAGGAAAGTTTTTTTCCCTTCAGTAAAGCCAGCAATACGTAGGCGGGTGCTGTTGTCTCAAAAGTTTCAGGCAAGGAAGCTATGTCTGTTCCCCCTGCTTCTGGGCTATATAGTAACCAGAATGATCCACACTGTACATATAAATTTGTGTTTTTATTCCGTTTTTTCAGCCCTGATACGCCCACATGGGATCGAAGCGGGCGGGTGCGCATTGCTTTTCCCGTTAAGAATAAGTATTTTGTCTAGACGACTTCATCCTCCCTTCGATCCCCTTTTCTTCTGTAGGGAAGGCGGCCGTGGCTGTATAAAGCTCGAAGTGGTATTAAAAAAAGGATTTTAATGGCAAAGAAAACGCCTGCGAAGGTCATAATTGCGTTGTTTTTGCTTTTGCTGGCTTCTGCTGTTTTCCTGCATGCCGGTGGGGCTAATGAAAAACAGCACTCTGCGGTAGCATCGGTAAACGGGGTCTTGATCCCTAAAGAGTATCTTGCCCGGGAGGTCAGGCGCTTTGAGGAGCAGGCTCTCGGCCAAGGCCAATTGGTCGATGAGAGCTCTGTAGATGTGATCAATCGGCAAGCCCTGGATACCCTTATCGATATGGAGTTGCTCTACCAGGAGAGCCAACGCCGTGGTTTCGAGATCATTGAGGAACGCATCGAGGAACAGGTCATCAATCTGCGCGATCAGTTCGCCGATGAAGAGGGGTTTAGCGGTGCCTTGGAGCAGATTGGCATCAACAAAGATGAATTGAGGACGGAGTTCAAGAAACAGATCGCGATCCAGGACATGATCGATCTAGATATCGCCCCCTCCGTATCGGTTTTGGAACAGGAACCGCGGGATTACTACGAGAACAATCCGAATTTCTTCTTAACCCCCGAACAGGTACAGGCCCGTCATATACTTATCCTGGTGGGTTCGGATGCCGGGGAGGAGGAAAAATCGGCGGCTAGGAGCCGTATCGAAGAGATCAGGAACAGGATTATAGCGGGGGAGGATTTTGCCGAGCTGGCCAGCCAGTTTTCCGAGGACGGCAGCAGCGCGAACGGAGGCGACCTGGGGTATTTCCGGAAGGAGCAGATGGTAAAGCCCTTCGCAGATGCCGCCTTTTCGCTGAAGATCGGGAAGCTCAGCGGGATTGTTGCTACGGAATTCGGCTTTCACCTTATACAGGTCACGGACAGGAAAACGGAATCGATCATCCCCTACGAGGAAATTCAGGCCCGCATAGTTGAGTATCTGCATCGGGAGAAGGTGATGGTCGCTATAGAGGAGCTGGCCGCCCAACTGCGCAGCCAGGCAGAAATAGAGGAGTACTCCCTTCCAGAAGGATAGGAGGCAGCATGCAAATCGATGAATCCCAAGTCCTCGTCGACGGCAATCACCCCCTTGCCGGGATGATTCTTGATTTCGACATTACGATCCAGTCCGTTCGCGACGCCACCGCCGAGGAGTTGGGTCACGGACACGTTCACGAGTAGTCCCAATGAGTATAGCCAGTTTTTTAGAAGCGGTGTATGCGCTGGCTGAACATATCATCGGCGAACGGCTGTCGGGCCAGGCCAAGAGCTTGATCCGTAATTATTTCGAAGATGCCGGCAATGTGCAGTTGTCGGAAAGAGCAATGTATGCGGTACAGAAGTACACGCAAGCGGAGTTGCCCACCCTTGATTCGGTGCTCCGAAAACCGAGGAGTTCCGATCTTGGGCCTGCCGAGACCCTGATCCGCCGTATCCACGATGAATCGGTGGAATTGCGGGAAAAGTACAACCAATAGCCGTCTGCTCCGGCTCGGTTGAGGCTGCCAACGTAAGACACATCAAGAGGAAATACAAACATGAAATTCACAGAATTAGATATCAAACAGAAAATCCTGCAAGCCCTCAGGGCGATGAAATACAGTGAACTTACTCCGATACAGGAGATGACCTTTCCCCATATTCTTGCAGGCAAGGATCTGCTCGCCACTGCCGAAACCGGATCAGGAAAGACCAGCGCCTGCGGCATTCCTCTGGTGCAGCGGATCGATCCGGATCTGAGAGCCATCCAGGCCTTGATCCTGGTTCCAACCAGGGAGCTGGCTCTCCAGTATACGGAGGAGATCGGCCGCATCGCTCAAAATCTGAACGTGGTTCCCTTCGCCGTGTACGGCGGTTTTGATATGGGGGTCCAGAAGGCGAAGCTGCAGGATGTGGTTCACATACTGGTGGCCACACCGGGGCGCCTAATCGACTTCCTCTACCGCGGAAAGATCTCCCTGTCCGATGTTCAGACCTTCGTGCTCGACGAGGCGGATGAGATGCTCAAAGAGGGATTTCTCGAAGACATCGAGTTCGTTTTCTCCTGTCTGATCCACGAGCATCAGACCCTGCTTTTTTCCGCCACCATGCCGGCGGATATAAGCAGGCTGGCGGATAAGTATCTGAACCAGCCGGTTCGCGTCCAGCTGAACTCCCAACAGGTGTCACCCCAATCGTTGATCCATCAATTTCAGTTTGTGGCTCAGGATGCCCGTCTATCGATGCTTCACAGCAAGATGAACGAGGGATCGATCAGACAGGCGATCATCTTCTGCAACTCCCGCATCAACGCGGAGAAATTATATCTGAAGCTAAAAAACGAACATTCTCAGGTGGACATGGTTCATGGCGGCATGGAGCAGCAGAAACGCAGCTCCGTCATCCGGCGCCTGCGCAACCGACAGGTTCGTTACATGATCGCTACGGACTTGGCCGGCAGGGGCTTGGATTTCAGTCATGTGAGCCACGTGATCAACTACGATTTCCCGCGGAGCCCGATTACCTACACCCACCGGACGGGCCGGGCCGGGCGCATGGGCAGGGAAGGGATAGCGATTACCCTGGTCACCCACAGAGACCTGGGATCGGCGAAACGTCTGATAACCGCCAACCGTCTGGCTCCCACCTGGATCGGACATCAGCCAGATTTTTCTCACATGGGATCGAAGAAGGGCGGTAGTCGACGAGACATGCCCAGACGCCGAACCCATGGTTTCTCGAAAAAAACCTGACGGTGTAAAAGAAATCCCCTCCTTGAGAGGCGACGAGGAAGATTCAGATCATGGGCTGCGACGGTGTTAGCCGATGATTTCCTGGAACGAGCCGTAGATCTGATTGTCTTTGGGCAGGCGGATGTTCCAGTTGGCCGTATTGGAAGCGGGATGCACCAAACGACTCAGGGTGGGAATGCTCCCGGGAAGCGACCGATAGCGCTCATCATCTTCCTGGAAAGCAGCGAAGGCGAAGATCTTGTTCATGTCCTTCGATCCCATCACCGTGCCCAGCCGCAGGCGTTTATGCTCCCTCTGGGCTTTTGGAAATTTCTTGTTGATCAACGAGATCAGAATAAAAGCCTTTAGATGCTCTTGCTGGCCGAGGAGCTTGAGAAGATCCTGCGTTGGTTCCACACTGATGTAGATCCAGACATTTTTCTGAGGATACATCACGGCAAAATCGAAGGCTAACCGTTTGTAGATATCCTTTGCCACCGCCGGAACAGGCTCGCGCTCCGCGGCATACCACCACCAGGGTACGACAGGCCGGTCTTTCTTGGCTTCCGCCACGCTGCAGTACTCGATGTCCGGGCGGATCCCCTTTGTCGGCAGCTTCCCGTCCCAACGGTTGGGATTGGTGTTGGCGATGACCTTGATTTTGGCCAGGTTCTTGTACGGATCCTCCCCGATCTGGTGGGAGAGGATGTAGGCTTTGAGGTGAGCGTAAAACTTCTTTTCCATAAAACACCAACTTTCCTACTGTCCATTGTACAGTGTCGGGCCGAAAAAATCCATCTATTATATTCAAGAAGCATTGGGGTCTGAGTAGGGGGGGGCGCTATCTCGACTTCTTTTCCGGCAGGAGTGGTATACTCTACGCCTTTTCCCTCCTGAAGAGACCGCCGATATCCGTACCAATCATGTACAGAGACGGTACTAACACCAACGTCAGCGGTGTGGCGAAGAGAATACCGTATCCTAGAGCCAGAGCCATCGGTTGCATGTAGAGGTCGGTTCCCCCGAGGCCGTAGGCTAAGGGCAGTAGACCGGCAACTGTGGTGAGAGTGGTCAGCAGAATCGCCCGCAGCCGGTGGGAGGTTCCCTCGGAGACCAACTTTCGTATACTCCAGTCGGGGTTCCATTTTCGCAGGTTGTTCAGGTGATTGACCAGTACGAGGGAGTCATTCACGACGACTCCGACCATACCAATAATGCCCATCACACCCAGAAAACTCAAAGCTTCGCCGTGAAGCCCGAAGGCGATGATCACACCGATCAGGCCGAAGGGTACAGACACCAGGACGAGGAACGGTTGGGTGTAGGAGTTGAATAGCAGCACCAGTAGGAAGTAGATGCCGACCAGCGCGATGGCGAAAGTCGTCATCAACTCGACGATGCTTGCCTGGCTTTCCTCCGCTTCTCCACCGATACCCAAGCGGATCCCGGGCCACCTGTCCTCGGCATCGCTGAAGTGGGTCATCACCAGAGTCGTGGCTCCCAGAGGCGTGATAATATCCTGATCGACATCCGCTTCAACGGTTGCCGTCCGTTCGCCGTCGTAATGATAGAGAGCGTTCGGCCCCGGTGTAGTTTCCAGTCGGGCGACCTCTCGAAGCTTTATCAGCCGGTTTTGGGCATTGGGAATCGAAAGGTTATACAGGTAGCTCACGTCCCTGCGCGCACGCTCCTGCAGCTGAACCCGGAAGTTCACATCTTCATCCCCGTCGCGCATGCTGGTGACAACTTCCCCGTCGTAGGCGATGCGAACGTTTTGCGCTACGTCGGCAACCGTCAGCCCAAGGCGAGCCAGTCGATCGTAGTCTATCTTTATTTCTATCTGTTCTTTACCTAACTTTTCATTGCTGTCTATGTCTTTCACTCCGTTGATGGCGGCCAGGTATTCCATGATCTCTGTTGTAGCCCGGCGCCGCATTGGATCGTCATTGCCGCTCACACGTATCGAGATGGGCTTTCCAACCGGTGGCCCCCCGGCATCCACGATAAAGGTTGTTTTTTCCACACCCTCTATGGCTTCGATCCGCGGTCGCAGCCACTCGATAATTTCATCCACCGTGCGTTCTCGTTCCGAGAAGGGAGTCAGTCCGATCAACGTGTAGCCGAAGTTCTCCCCGTCGCCGCCGTTGAGGCTGACCCCAATCCGGGATATAAAGGTATCCAATTCATCGACTGGAAGCTCATTGATGAATCCCTCGAGCTCCACGATTTTTTCCGCCGTGGCCTGGAGTGGGGTACCGGTGGACATCTCTACGCCTACAACAAAGCGATCGGCTCCCTTGGTGGGAAACATGATAAACTTCAAATTCCTCTGTGCGTATATAAATGCCAATACCATTGCAGCGATGAAAAGAACGACGAGGAGATAGCGCACCTTCAATAGGTGAAAGGCGACCTTGGCGTAGAAGGTCTTCAATGCCTCGAACCATTTTCGTACCGACTCTCTCTGTGCACCTCTACGAGACCGCTCCATGCCGTGCGCTAAGTGTGAGGGAAGGGCGAAAACCGCCTCGAAAAGAGAGATAAACAAAGCCAGGCTGATGGTCAGGGGAATGACAAAGACGAATTTCCCCATCATCCCCTTCATGAAAAACATGGGAGCAAAAGCCAGGAACGTAGTCAGAACCGTGGTGAGCACGGGAAAAAACACTTCATTGGTTCCATTTACGGCCGCTTCCACCGGCGAGTCGCCCATTTCCCGGCGGCGGTAGATATTCTCAGAAATGATGATTCCATCATCTACAATGATCCCGATCAGCAGGACCAGCGCGGTGAGAGAAATGGAGTCCAGGAAGGTTCCGAAACGAGGCATGAGGAAAAACACACCAAGTACGGCCACAGGAATCCCCATAGCCACCCAGAAGGCGGTACGCAGGTTGAGGAAGATCGACAGCATCACTACAACGAGCAACAATCCGATCGCTCCATTGATCAGGGTGATCCGAAAACGGTTTTGCACTATGCGGGAAAGATCATTGGAAATCAGGATACGCACCGGCCCATACCGGTAGATATCCTGCTCGTACGTGCCGATACCGAGAAACACTTTTATACGGTCGAAAATTTTGCGGTCGCCCCGGTCCGTCACCTCAATTGTGGCCGGCCCACCGATCAATCCTAGGCCGCTCTCCTCGCGTATCAGTTCCTTTACCGCTCGAACGGTGCGGATGATGTCAGCCCCTTCGCTCTTGTACACCACGAAAGAGATGGCTTTCCGCCCCTCCATCCGGGAGATGACGCTCTCCTCCTCGAAATCCTCCCGCACCATGGCCAGGTTGTTGACCCTGATCGAGGGACTTTCGAAGGTCGTCCGCACGATAACGTCTCCCACCTCCAAGGG
>CAZBXU010000026.1:0-827 GCA_964495755.1 uncultured Spirochaetaceae bacterium
TTCTCGCATCAAATTTTCCGCTGCCTCGGCGAGGCGGAAGCGAAAATACACGGCCGGCCGGTAGAGAAGGTCACCTTCCACGAGGTGGGCGCCGTGGACTCGATTGTCGACATCGTGGCAACTGCGGTTTGTATAGACCTGCTGAAAGCGGACAGGATCACAGCTTCGAAGATTCCCCTGGGACACGGGGTGACCCACAGCGCCCACGGCATGCTTCCGGTACCCACACCCGCGACTGTCGAGATCTTGAAAGGAGTACCGGTTTACGACTCCGGAATTGAATCCGAGCTGGTTACCCCTACCGGTGCGGCGGTCCTCAAGACTTTGGTTTCATCTTTCGGAGCCCTGCCGCCCATGCGGATCGAGGCCATCGGGTACGGTGCCGGCAAGAAGCGCTTCGAGCGACCGAATCTGCTGCGGGTGCTTCTCGGTACGGAGGTCGATGGTGCGCCTCTTGAGCAGCTGACCGTTCTGGAGACCAACATCGACGACATGAACCCGGAGATCTACTCCTATCTGCTGCCGCTGCTCCTCCAGCGCGGCGCCCTGGACGCCTTTCTCACGAACATCGTCATGAAGAAAGGCCGGCTTGCCATACAGCTCAGCGTGCTTTGCCGGCCTGGGGACGAAAATGCCCTGGAAGCCCTGATCTTTCGGGAGACGACGACCCTGGGAATCCGCAGCTACACTGTAACCCGGCACGGTCTGGAGCGGCGCACCGCGGAAGTGGAGACCGAGTTCGGTACCGTCAGGGTCAAGCTCGTCTATGAAGGCGGAATCTTCGTGAGGGCCGTGCCGGAGTACGAAGAATGCCGGCTCATCGCCGC
>CAZBXU010000026.1:837-26304 GCA_964495755.1 uncultured Spirochaetaceae bacterium
GACACAGGGAGCGGCTGTCACCGGTTCACGTCTTCGCCGCCGAGCGGGGACTCGCTTTGCGGGAGGTCTACGAGAGTCTGGAGGCGAGCCTGCGGGATGCACTCCCGGGCTCCGCGGACAAGAGGAATCCCGGGCACGACGTCCCGCCTTCTTGAGTTCCGCTGCGCAGACCCTACGGGTCCCCTCATGCGTCAGCGCTGCCAAAACTCATCGATTCTTGTCACTGCCGACGATTTCCTGTAAAATGTGCGGCCATGATGAAGGCCATTGAGCTAGCCACAGCATACGACCCGAAGGACTTCGAAGATCGACTCTACAAGTTCTGGTTGGACAACAACCTGTTTGCGCCGAATCTGGACAAGACAGGCCAACCTTATGTGATTGTCATACCCCCACCGAACGTGACAGGGGTCCTCCACATGGGACACGGTTTGAACAACAGCCTTCAAGATGTGCTGATTCGTTATCACCGGATGACAGGCCAACCGACTCTCTGGCTGCCCGGATCGGATCACGCCGGCATCGCTACCCAGGCCGTGGTGGAAAAACAGCTGCGGCAGCAGGGCACCTCCAAGGAGCAGATCGGTCGGGAAAAATTCGTGGAGGAAACCTGGAAGGTTACCAATAAACACCACGACACTATCGTGAAACAGCTGCAGAAGATCGGCTCATCCTGCGATTGGCAGCGGGAACGCTTTACCCTGGATGAAGGTCTTTCCCGGGCGGTGCGGGAGGTGTTCGTAAGCCTCTACGAGAAGGGTCTTGTTTACAAGGGGAATTATCTGGTCAACTGGTGCTGGTCCTGCGGTACAGCGATCTCGGATGATGAGGTGGAGCACGAAGAGATCGAAGGCCGGATGTACCACTATCGGTATCCGTTGGCGGATGCCAGCGGATCTATAGAAATTGCTACCACTCGTCCGGAGACGATGTTGGGAGATACCGCACTGGCCGTCCATCCCGATGATAAGCGGTACAAACACCTGGTGGGGAAACACGCACTTTTACCCCTCACCGACCGGCAACTGCCCATCGTCGCTGACACTTATGTGGACATGGAGTTCGGCTCCGGGGTGGTGAAGGTCACTCCGGCACACGACCCCAACGACTACGAGATCGGCAGACGGCACAATCTGCCGAGGATCAATATTCTCAACCCTGATAACACACTAAACACTAACGTCCCTCAAAGCTATCGAGGCCTCAAAGTCACCGAGGCTCGGGAAAAGGTGGTTCGGGATATAAAAAAAGCAGGACTGTTTATCCGCGACGAAAAGCACATGCACACCGTAGGTCACTGTTACCGCTGCCACAGTACGATCGAACCCTACCTATCAGACCAGTGGTTCGTACGCATGCGTCCCCTAGCCGACAAGGCCCTCGGTGCCTGGGAACGGGGGGAAGTCCAGTTTTACCCCCGGAAATGGGAGAACACTTACGTGCACTGGCTGCGGAACATCCGCGACTGGTGCATATCCAGGCAATTGTGGTGGGGTCACCGCATCCCGGTGTGGTACTGCGAAGCTTGCGGTGAGATGACCGTTTCCCGGGAAGATCCTTCGGCCTGCCGGCACTGCTCTAGCACGGATATCCGGCAGGATCCGGATGTACTGGATACCTGGTTCTCCTCCGCTCTCTGGCCCTTCTCTACCCTCGGGTGGCCCGATCGAACCGAGGATTTGAAAACCTTCTATCCCACTTCAACCCTGGTGACCGCCTACGAGATCATCTTCTTTTGGGTAGCCCGCATGATCATGATGGGACTCGAGTTCATGGAAGAGGTGCCATTCCCCGATGTGTACATACACGGTCTGGTGCGGGACACACAGGGGAGAAAAATGTCCAAGTCTCTGGGCAACGGCGTCGATCCCCTGGAAATCGTTGATGAATACGGCGCCGATGCCCTTCGTTTTACCCTCGCCTTCCTGGCTGCTCAAGGCCAAGATATCCTGATGGACAAGGAAAGCTTCAAACTGGGCAGTAAATTTGCCAACAAGATCTGGAACGCATCCCGCTTCATCCTTATGAATATAGAAGGCCGCAATCTGCTTGAGAAGGCTAAAGCTAAGTTCGACGAGGTGGACCGCTGGATCCTGCACAGGCTGAACCTGGCGGCCCGAAGCTCCCGAACAGCCCTGGATCAATACCGCTTCAATGATGCCGGGCAGACGGTATATGAGTATTTCTGGAACGATTTCTGCGACTGGTACATCGAAGCCGCGAAACTCGTTTTAGACTCCGATGATGCGGCGGAGAAGGACAGAAAAATCACGCTCTGCCTGAACATCCTGGAAGAATCGCTGCGCCTGCTGCACCCCTTTCTCCCCTTCGTGACAGAGGAAATCTACCAGAAACTGCCCGGGCACGGTCAGAGCATCGTCACAGCCTCCTACCCGGAGTTTTCCGACCACCGAACAGATCAGGAGGCCCAAGATCGCTTTGCCCTCGTACAAGAGCTCGTCCGGGCCGTTCGCACCCTGCGCAGCGAGTTCACCATACCGACGGGAAAAAAGATCCCGGTCACGGTGAAAGCTGTGGAAGATTCTCCCCTGCAGGTGTTCACCGAGCAGAAAGATCTGATTTCCCTGCTCATAGGCTCGGAAAAGCTGCAAATAACGGATGGGGCAGTCAAGAGGGAGGGAAGCATCCCGGTAGTCGGCTCGGGTTTTGAGGCCTTTGTCTATATCAAAGATGCTATAGATCTGGACAAAGAGATGGAAAAACTAAACAAAGAGCTCCGGAATCTTGAAGATGCGTTGAAGCGAACCCAGGGCAAGTTGGCAAATCCATCCTTTTTGAAAAAAGCTCCTGAAGATGTTGTGCGGAAGGAGAGGGACAAGCAGGAAGAGCTCCAGCGGAGGAAAGATAAAATCGCCGGCTATATTGGGGATCTCAAGTCCTAGGCGCAACCTTTTGCCGTATTCCGATGTCCTATTGTGATGACAGTGCGAAAATCATTTTTTTTTTCAAGAATAGATGGTTGTTGCAAATTTGATTCGAGCGAGCTGGATTGTCAGTGCAGCCCTTCTGGAAACTACGAGGGGGTGGCCAAGACTGGGTTCTACCGCCCAGATCCTGATCGCCTCGATCCCCGTTGTCGCGGTGGCTCTGCTGGCGGTTCTTACCTTTTTTTTCATCCTCTGGGACTACAAGAAGCACCGTGTGATGATCGAGCGGGGAATCGCTCCCAAACCGAGAAACATCGACGATAAGCTGCTTCTGATAGGGATCGTGTCTCTTTTTGTAGGAATCGGGCTGTTGGTTTTCTTCAGCTTGAAAACAGGCTTGAGCAATTCCCTCCTGGGCGGTATCATTCCTACAGCTTCCGGGATGGGTATAATTACCTACTACATCCTGATCCAACAGTTGAAGAAGAAGAGGGAACGTGGGAAAAGTCAATGACAACCTCGTTGTTAGACGTATCCTCGGGGGAGAGATCGATGCCTATCGAGAAATTTTGGCTCGCCATCAAGCCCGGGTCTTCTATCTTGGGTTGAAATTTTTTCATAACCGCCATGACGCCGAAGACTATGCCCAGGAGGTCTTCCTCAAGGCTTTTGAAAAGCTCCAGAGTTTTAAAGGCGAGGTTCCCTTCTCCTCCTGGCTCAATAAAATCGCCTACAATATGGCGGTGAACCACTATCACAAGCGACGTCGCGCTCATGTCGAGGTGGCCATGCCTTTTGAGCCCCGCGACACTTCCCTTGGTCCGGAACTCCGCGTTTTAAGAAATGAGCTTCGAGAAAGAGTCAGGAAGGTGCTGAAGAAGATCCCCGATATCTACAAACCGGTAATCGACCTGCACTATTTCGAAGGATTGAGCTATCCGGAAATCTCGCGACTCTTGAGCATTCCTGTCAACACGATCAAGTCCTATGTATTCCGGACAAAACAGCTGCTCCGCAGCCGCCTCGAAGTGTCTGTTCTCAGCTATCTGGAGGAGGGAGTCATCTGATGAACCGGCGGGGAGCTCATGCAGATCAAAGCCTGGATAGCGTCGAACCGAAAGCGGGCTTGAAACGGGATATCACCGTATATCTCGGAAAGGTAGGGTTCGTCGAACGTGTCATGACCGACGTCTTGGAAGTTCCCGGTAAAATCCGTAAAACCCTTCTCTGGGCAAGCTTCTGTCTGCTCAATCTACTTCTCCTGGTCCTCTTCGGGACCAGTCAAACCTTCATTGTTGATTTCTTCGCAGTCCAGGAAGAGCTTGGTCAATTCTTCTTTCTCTTTCTCGGGATTACCCTGCTCGGCGGTCTTATCGGACTGGTGCTGATCAGTGATATTTCCTGGCTGAAGGACTGTCTGCCGAAATTCGACTCCTTCGACGAGTAGAATCATCGACCGATCGGGGAGCCCTCCTCGGCGCTGTGGGTGACCACACTCTCGGGGGGAACATCCCGAGTGATCCAGACGTTCGCTCCGATTACCGATCCGCGTCCTATGGTGACCCTGCCCAGGACCGTGGCTTCTGAATAGATTACGACGTCATCTTCGACCACAGGATGTCTCGGGATTCCCTTGACCGGCTTGCCGTTTTCATCCAGGGGAAAACTCTTGGCACCCAGGGTGACTCCCTGGTAGATACGCACTCTTTCGCCGATGACGCAGGTCTCTCCGATTACCACCCCCGTACCGTGATCTATGAAGAACTCCTCCCCTATCTTGGCTCCGGGGTGAATATCGATACCGGTCAGGCTGTGAGCTCTCTCGGTGATCATCCTGGGTATCAGAGGCACCTCGAGACAGTACAGCTCATGGGCCAGGCGGTAGTAACTTACCGCCAGGATCCCCGGGTAACAAAAGATCGTCTCGTCGGTGCTCTTGGCCGCAGGATCTCCGTAGTAAGCGGCATGCACATCCGTGCCCAGGATGTGCTGGACCCTGGGCAGCCTTTGCAGGAACTCGGTCGTGATCGCCTCCGCATTTTCCAGACAGGCCGGGCACTCAATGCCGTAGTGATCACATTCGAAGCACAACCCACGCTTGATCTGCTCCAGCAATACGTGGAGGGTGCGGTCCAAAGTGGCGCCGACGTGAAAACGCACATTTTCTTCTGTCAGCTCCGAAATACCGAAGTAGCCCGGAAACAGGACAGAGCGCAGAGCCTCGGCGGCTTCAATGACCCGGTCCCTGGAGGGCAGGAGCCGCCCTCCTTTCCCTCTCCAGGACAGCATACCGTGCTCGGAATCGCAGAGACAGTTCACCACCTCGGCGAGTATGTTCTGTTTGCTCTTCAGCTTGTTCTCCACACCTCACCCCAGTACAAAATACTGTAAAAGTCGGTCCAACGGCCAGCTCAGGGAGTTTCCCACCGGCCCGATGTCTCGGAGCGAAAAAGAGCGTCGAGCACCTTCTGATTGGCCACCGCATCCCCTGCAGGAGTCGGAACCGGAAGATCCTTGCGAAAAGCAACGGAAAAGGCCTCGACCTCCAGACCGTACTGGTCCGCCGCCGCCAACCCCGGCCGTCTCTCGCCGATCGGAGTAGTCACTGTCAGAACCGGTGGCACATCCGGATACATGTTGAAGGGGATCTCAATATGTAAGCTTCCGGAGGTGCCGTAGATATCGACCGCTTGAGCTCGAAAGCCCTGAGTACCGACTGTAAATACGGATCTACCCTTCCCGAAATCGAGGATCGCCGAAGTCAGGATGTCGGTCTTAAAATCCGGATCACGGGTGAACCGGCCGATGACACTCTCCGGTTCCCGGCCGAAGATGAATCGGGGAACTGAAACTGCGTAGCAGCCGATATCCATCAGGCCTCCACCTCCCATATCCACTCTGTTCCTGATATTCTCGGGATCCTTCAGATCGTAGGCGTAGTAGGTATGCACGGCCAATACCTCTCCGATTTCTCCCAAATACACCAGCTCTCTCGCCCGCTGCCATTGGGGATGGAATCGATACATGAACGCTTCCATGAGACGCACTCCGGCTTTGGCGGCGTACTCGACGCAGGCAGCGGCTTCGGCGGCGTTGAGAGCGAGAGGTTTTTCACAGAGAATTTGCTTTCCCGCATCCGCGGCCTTGCGAATCCATTCCTCATGGAGGTGATTTGGGAGGGGAATGTAGACCGCTTCGATATCCGGATCGGCGAGCAGCTTGTCATAAGAACCGTATGATTTGGGAATCCCAAATTTGGCTGCCGTGGCTCGTGCCTTATCCTCACTCCTGGAGGCGATGGCTTCGACCCGCAGCAGATCCGATTTCAACAAGGGCGGCAGAACCTTCTTCGTGAAGATATTGGCAACACCGAGCACACCCCAACGTACAGCTTCCATGTTTGCCTTCTCCAAGTAAGTGTTTTTTTCAAGTATAGGGACTGCGGACCGAAGGCACAAGAGCGATGGAAGGTGAGAATTTGACTCAAGTCCTCCGGTTTTCTTATTTTATTATTGATATCCGCCCTTTCATCATTACAGGAGACAGGTATGAGATTTGACAAGTTTACCATCAAAGCCCAGGAAGCGGTCCAAGCTGCGGAATCTTTGGCCCATAGGTACAATCATTCCAGCCTGGATACCGATCATCTGCTCCTGGCACTCATGGAACAGAGGGATGGAGTGATTCCTCCGCTGTTCGCGGCGTTGGGCGTACAGAGTGCCGGGCTCCGCTCGGATTTGGAGAACCAGCTGGCCAAGAAGCCGAAAGTCTACGGGGACAGCTCACAGACCCAGCTGTCCCCCCAGGCGAACAAGGCGCTCCACAACGCCGAGATGGAGGCGAGCAACCTCAAGGATGAGTACATCTCTACGGAACATCTGCTGTTGGCATTGCTCGACATTCAAAACGACACTCGGGAACTGCTGAAGGGCCACGGAGTGCAGAAATCCGCAGTTCTCGATGCTTTGCGGCGGATCCGGGGAAATCAGCGGGTCACCGACCAGTCCCCTGAGGATAAATACCAGGTTCTGGACCGTTACTGCAGGGATCTGACGGATCTGGCCAGGAAAGAGAAGATAGATCCTGTAATCGGCAGGGACGAAGAAATCCGCAGGATCATGCAGGTGCTCTCTCGCCGCACCAAGAACAATCCCGTCTTGATCGGGGAACCCGGGGTCGGCAAAACAGCGATCGTAGAAGGATTGGCCCGTAGAATCGTTTCCGGGGATGTTCCCGATTCCTTGAAGAACAAGCGAGTGCTGGCTTTGGACCTGGGCGCCCTTCTGGCGGGAGCCAAATTTCGGGGAGAGTTCGAGGAACGCCTCAAAGCGGTGATCAAGGAAATCGTAGATGCGGAGGGGGACATAATTCTGTTTATCGACGAACTTCATACCCTGGTGGGTGCAGGAGCAGCGGAGGGTGCTGTAGACGCCTCGAACCTGCTCAAGCCGGCGCTGGCCAGGGGAGAGCTGCGGGCGATCGGTGCCACCACCCTCGATGAGTACCGCAAACACATCGAGAAGGACGCCGCACTGGAGCGGCGTTTCCAGCCGATCTATACCTCCGAACCCAACGTGGAAGACACGATCGCGATTCTTCGCGGACTGAAGGAGCGCTACGAGGTTCACCATGGGGTTCGGATCAAGGACGAGGCCATCATTGCCGCAGCCATACTCTCCGATCGCTACATCACCAACCGGTTCCTTCCGGACAAAGCCATCGACCTGGTCGACGAGGCGGCCAGCCGCCTCAAAATGGAGATCGAAAGCCAGCCAACCGAACTCGATCAGACCGAGAGGCGTATGCTGCAGCTGAATATCGAGAAGCAGGCACTGGCCAAGGAAACCGATTCCGCTTCTAAAGAGAAGACTCGGGAAATCGACAAGGAGCTTTCGGAGCTTAAAGGCAAGCGGGATGCCATGCAGCTGCAGTGGCAAAACGAAAAGAAGATCATCGAAGAGATCAGGGCCTTGAAACAAAGACTCGAGGAGCTCAACCTCGAGGAGATCCGCTACGAGCGAGAGGGAAACCTGACCAAAGCGGCGGAGGTGAAGCACGGCCTGGTACCTGAAACCGAGAGAAAGCTGGATGAAAAAACAAAAGAGTTGGAGAGCTCTCAGGGTGAGTCCAGGCTGCTGCGGGAAGAGGTTTCCGAGGAGGACATCGCCCATATCGTCAGCCAATGGACGGGCATTCCCGTTTCCAAGATGCTCAGCTCCGAGAAAACCAAGCTTCTCAAGCTCGAAGAGATCCTCTCCCGCCGGGTGGTGGGTCAGGAACCGGCGATTCGGGCGGTGTCCGACGCCATCCGGCGCAACAAATCGGGGCTTTCCGATATCAATCGCCCCCTGGGTACCTTCATCTTCATCGGTCCAACCGGGGTCGGAAAAACCGAGCTGGCCAAGACCCTGGCGGAGTTTCTCTTCAACGACGAGAAAGCCCTGACCCGAATCGACATGAGCGAATACATGGAGAAGTTCGCCGTAAGCCGCCTGATCGGGGCTCCCCCCGGCTACGTAGGCTACGAGGAGGGAGGCCAGCTGACCGAGGCGGTGCGCCGTCGCCCCTACTCGGTGATCCTCTTCGACGAGATCGAGAAGGCACACCCGGAGGTATTCAACGTCCTGCTTCAGCTGTTGGATGAAGGTCGACTGACCGACAGTCAGGGACATATCGTGGATTTTAAGAATGCGATCATCATCATGACCTCCAACCTCGGCAGCCAGCTGATCCAGCAGACCGAGAATATCGACGACATCAAGGATCAAATCCTGGAACTGCTCAAGGCCACCTTTAGGCCTGAGTTCCTTAACCGGGTGGACGAGATCATCACCTTCGACCGGTTGGGCAAAGAGGAAATCCTGAAGATCGTAGATATTCAGCTCAAGGTGCTGGCCAAACGGCTCGAGGAACAGGATATCACGATCACGGTCAGCGACAAGGCAAAGGCGCACCTGGCGGAGGTGGGATTCGATCCGCTGTACGGGGCGCGGCCGCTCAAGCGCACTTTGCAGAACCTGGTTCAGAACCCACTGGCCAAGACCATCATCGCCGGTGAGGTTCTAGGGGGCAGCAAAATCGTCGTCGATACGAGTAAAGACGGTTTAGTATTCCGCAAACAGAAATAACTGTATACTGGTGGCATGATCCGGGCCTACCGCCAGGAAAAACCGGAGCAGGACGGCGAGCCCTGGTTGGAAGAAATCCTTCGCAATCAGCAGATGGCAGAGGAGGAGGATGAGAACCTCTACTGCTTCATCTGCGGCCAGATCATTACCCGGACCCACAACCGCATCCCCGTGGAAGGCGCCCACAAACACACCTTCACCAATCCGGTAGGATACCTTTTCGAAATCGGCTGCTTTCGGGAAGCCCCGGGCTGCGAGCAGACAGGGGAGTTCACGGATTCCTACTCATGGTTCGACGGCTACACCTGGCGCTACGCCATGTGCCGCAGCTGTCGTGTCCATCTGGGCTGGGTCTATCGGGGGGAAGATTCTTTTTTCGGCTTGGTACTGGATCGATTGCTGAGCACCAAGGAGTCCTTTCCCTCCCAGTCCTGAGGGTTGCTTCAGGAGGGAAGGTTCCGCCGGCGTTGCTCTTCCCTTCGCCTCCGCCTGGCCAACGCCTTTTTCTGGATGAACAGGGACCAGAGGATGAAGAAAACCGTGAGGACCACGAACACGAGGGAGATCGGTCGGGTGAAAACGGGGAGCACGGAACCGTCGCTCAGGATCAGTGTTTGTATGAGAGAGGTCTCCAGCAGACCGCCCAGGATATAGCCCATCATCAGCGGAGCCACGGGAAAGTTGAACTTCTTCATGATGTATCCCAAAACCCCGAAGAAGATCATCACGTACACGTCGAAGATGTTGCTGTTTACCGTGTAGGAGCCGGCGACGCAGATGATGATCACGATGGGGGAAAGAACCGCCCGGCTTACGGACAGCAGCTTGATGAACAGACGCAGACCCAAAGATGCAATGAAGAAGTGCAGGATATTGGCTACGATCAGGCCGATGAATACGGCGTAGATGATGTCCCCGGATTTGACGAACAGGTCCGGGCCGGGAATCAAACCGTGGACGAGAAACACCCCCAACATGATGGCGGTGATCGCGTCCCCGGGAATTCCGAGAGTCAACAGGGGAATCAGGGCTCCGCCGGTGACGGCGTTGTTTCCGGTTTCGGCGGCGAATACTCCTTCCAGGCTGCCCTTGCCGTACTCCTCCGGATTTTTGGAGGTGTTTTTCGCCGCCCCGTAGGACACGAAGGCGGAGATAGCAGAACCGCTTCCCGGAAGTGCACCTACCCCGATCCCGATCAGGGTCGATCGTATGATCGTGACGATGTTGGCCTTGAATTCCTTCCAGGTTACCCGGTTGTCTTCGGGATTCTTGGATACCGGAGCGATGACGTCCTGCTTGCCGACGCTGATCTTCTTCTCGATCTGCACGAAGAACTCGGAAACGGCGAACAACCCGATCAGGTGGGGCAGGAAGGGGATCCCGCCGATCAAATCGAAGATCCCGAGGGTGAAGCGGGAGGAACCGGAAATGGGATCCGAACCGATGGTGCGGAAAAAGATCCCGAACAGGGCGGCGGTGATTCCCTTGAGCTTGTGCTCGCTGGACACCACGCCGATCGTGCAGAGAGCAAACACCACGAGGGAAAACTTCTCCGTCGGGCCGAACTTGAGGGCAACCATGGCTATCTGAGCGGCGATGGAGATCAGAACGACATCGCTGATGAACTCTCCGATTACCGAGCCGTATATCGCGGCGCGCAGCGCTTTCCCCGCCTTTCCCTGCTTGGCCATGGGATAGCCCTCCAGACAGGTAGCCGCTGCGGCCGGGGCCCCCGGAGTGTTGATCAGGATCGCGGAAATCGACCCGCCGTAGGTTCCCCCTTTGTAAACCCCCAAGAGCAGACTGATTCCGGCAACCGGGGACATGTAGAAGGTGATCGGCAGAAGCAGGGCTACGGTCATGGGCACGTTGAGACCCGGAATCGCGCCGATGGTTATCCCGATAAACAGTCCCGCCGCCACAACGAACAGATTTTGAAAGGTGAAAAACAGCTGTGCCGCCGGAAGCAGGTGCTCAAACATTGCAGAGCCTTTAGTAGAGGATCCCGTGGGGCAGAGGGATCCGGAACAGGATCTCGAAGAACAGCCAGATCCCGATCGGTACGGCGACCATGCTGATCGCGATCTTGAGGATACTGCGGGAGCCGAACAGGTAGGCGTAGATCCCGACGAAGACACCGCTGGCCACGACGAAACCGAGGCGGGGAAAAACAACGGTGTAGAGGATCAGCAGAACCACGGACAGTCCGACCCGAAACACCACAACCCGGGTCAGATCCGGGGGCCCGTCGCGCCTGGAGCTGAGAAATCCCTGCGCGATCAACCCCGCACCCATGAGAATGATCAGGACCGCCAGCAACGCAGGAAGAAAGGATGGAGACGTGTTCGTCTCCATCCCAGGTATGTCGTGAATTTGCGAAGGGATCAATACGAGGATCAGCGCCCCCAGTCCAATCAGGACCGCCCCTTCGATCAGGCACCGTATAGCGGGCTGCCTCACTGAGCCAGGCCCATCTTCTCCACGATTTCGCCGTATCCCTCTTTGTCGTTCTTCCACACGGCGTAGAAATCATCCCCGAACTTGGGATCGAGGCTCTCCCCAACACGGGTCATAATGGTGATGAAATCCTGGTCCTCGATCACCTGTTTGAAAACGGTGCGCAGCTTCTGCAGCACCTCCGGGGGCAGGCCCTTGGGTCCGGCGATACCGGTGAAGGGGCTGGCTACCACGTCGTAGCCGAGCTCCACTGCAGTCGGGGTATCGGGCAGGTTTTTATCTCTCTTTTCGGCGAAGACCATCAGGCCATTGAGGTTCTTTCCATTCACATGGGAGATGATCGTTGCCACACTGGAGGTCATGGCGATGTCCACGTGTCCGCCCAGGGCTGCTTCTACTGCTTCGGCATCATTGCCGACCGGTACGTGTTTGAACTCCAGACCGGCTTTGTCCGCCCAGCGCAGGAAACCGAGCTGGGGGGCTTTCAGAGCTACACAGGCGTAGGTTACTTCTCCGGGATGGCTCTTTGCGTAGGAGATCAGCTCCTTGACGTTGCGCCAGGGACGATCCGGCTTGGAGGCTATTGCCATGGTACTTGAGCCGATTTGTCCGATCGGATCAAAATCGAAGGTGTCGTAAGGGGCCTGTTTGAATATGACGGGAAATACATTGGTACCCGGAGTAATCGCGAGCAGTGTATAGCCGTCGGGGTCGGCGTCGGCTACATATTTGCCACCGATCACGCTGCCGCCACCGGCTTTATTCACTACCACGACCGGCTGCCCCAAGTACTTGGGAGCCACACTGGCGAACATCCTGGCGTTGATATCGGTTCGTCCACCTGCGCCCCAAGGCACGATGACCTGGATCGGCTTGGTGGGATACTCTCCGACACTCTCTTCCTGTGTCCCTTCAGCCAGTAGAAAACCTGCGGCTGCGAAGAGGATGAGGAAAATCAAAGATAAGCGCTTCATCGCTTCCCTCCTTTAAAATTGATTTATAGGATTTTTCCTATGGTAGGGTATCCTTCCGGCTTTGTCAAATATGGCGGCGACGGTGCTGCCGAAAATCTTATATCAACTCTTCGTAGCGGCCGGCAGAGTGGAAGACACCCCCGCCACTGGTGTAAAAACTCTCGTCGAGCCAATACATCCCCCCTTTGGGTTCGAGCCAGGACGCCCCCGCGCAGGGGTGATCGCGGATCAGGGCTGCCCAATTTTTGTAGTTCTGCGCCCCATTGGATTCCAAAATCCCCGAGGAAAATCCGGGAAATGGGGGTAGATGGGCGGCCGCATTTCTGTTCCAGTCGAGAAGCAAGGGGACGCAGGCCGAGTCGGCTACGAAGCTCGGCACTCCCTGTTTCTGTGCTTCCGCTGCCATGAGAATCGACATGCTCAGGGTCTTGCCCGCCGGCTTGAGGGCTATCGCCCCATAGCCCAACCCGATCTTCCGGCGCACATCCTCGATACCGTGCAGGGACTCATCCGCGGCAACCCGGACCGGGAGATCGTGTACATCGAGCTCACGGTCGTCGGGGAAGGGTTCCTCCAGGAGAACGACCTGATCCAGGGCGCCCATTTTCTCCAGCCCCGATAACAAAGCAAGAAGGGTCTCTTTGCCCTCGTAGCGCCCGTTGGCATCGAGGTAGTAGCCCAGACAGCCGCTGTCGGTCTGTTCCGTTCGCTTTTCCCGAAGCAGCCTGTGGATCTGCTCGAGCCGGTCCAGGTCCTTTTCCAGCATCCGCCGCTGGCTGCCCGCCTGGCCGATCTTGATCTTCAGCAGGAAATGCCCCTCCTCGACCAGATCAAGCAGCTCCTCGGAGGGCAGGTTGTAGGTGACCAATGGGACCCGGGCCACCGCTCTCTGCCGTCCCGGAAAGGCGGAGCGGTGCTCCCGCGGGATGAGATCGATAAACGTGGAGATTCCCTCAGTCGCAGCGTGGAGCTTCCAAAGCGCAAGATCCAGGGAAACCACGGAATTGAGGGTGAAAGTCGGCCGCAGATCGGCTCGGCCGGTGAGGGTTTTTCCGAACTCGTGCAGCTCAGGTAGCAGTGCCTGAATTGCCGCTATTGGATCGGGAAACTCTTTTCCTCTGATAAGCTGAACGGCCCGTTCGGCCATGAGAGCCATGACCAGATTGCCCCCGGTTTCCGAATAGGAGGAAAAAACAGCAGGATCGGACCAGAGAACCGCATTACCGCCGATTGCGGTCTGCTGTTTTTCGGAGGAGCCTCCGGCCCTCTCAGCCGGATATAGAGAAGTGATGTTCAACCACTTTTCGTTGAAGGCATCGCCTTTGAAGTGAAAAGGCCTCAAAAATTGCTCCCGCTGGATCGCAAAGCCGTAGCTTTGGAAACGAATCATTCAGCCGACCCAGATCGGGCTGGACCAAGCCCATTGGTTGTTGTGCTGGCGGGCACGGACAAAGTACATGTCGCCGCCCTCCTGTTTATCCCGGCCTCTGTCCTGCCAATGGACTTCGGAAGTGTAATCTTGCCCTGAAACCAGACGATGCAGCACGAAGCTCTCCGTAGTAAACACTCCTGTGAACTCTACTGCATTCTCCAGGATCAGATCGGCTGCGGGAACCACGAATCGCTTCTTGGTAGGTTGGGAAAACTCCAGGATGAGTTTGGCCGACGGATCCGCCTCCAGTTCGAGAACCAAGGATTTGGTCGGATCCTCAAGATAAGCCTGCTTACGGGAAGTGAAGGACTTCAGGTGCAGCTCCCTGTCCGAAAGCCGATCCAGCCGGTCACGGAGCTCCTCGTCGAAAGGTCCGGATTGGAAGTGCTTTTCCGCACTCGTAAACTTCCCGCCTTCGATACCGATCTTGACATCCCACTGACAGATCCTCTCCATGGCCAAAGCCGCCCAAGGTCCCCAACCATACTGAAAGCGGCACTTGACCCGCCCCGGAAGTTTCAATGGCGAACTGATCAGATCCTCCGGGAAGAAGCGTTGAACGGCCCTGCCGTTACGCATCAGTTCGATCATCTCCAGAGAATCGGCTCCCTCGACAGAGACCTCGACGCTCCGGTCCGGGGTGTAGGAGAGCTCCGTCCCCATAGGCTGACCGTTCAGCGTAACGGCCAATCCGATCCTGTCCCCCGTAGCCGCTACGGTCCTACGGGCACGAAGCGCCTCGATCAGAGAGGCGCGCTTTAGATCCTCCGCCCACACCCCGACCAAACCCTCTCCGTAGGCGCCGGGGAAGCCAAAATGATCGTCCGTGGAGGCCACAAAACCGAAGCGCAGTCCTCTGGCCAGCTGATACTCGATCGTTTGGGACACCGAGCGGCCGCCGTTGGAATGAAGAATCATCGGGTAGGGAGCTCGATCGGACATGGTACAGCCGTGTTCGGAGAACACCTCCACAACCGGGGTGACCCGAGGATCGAAGTGCTCCCAGTTGTATCCCCTCCAGCCGAGCTTGTAGCCCACATGATGAGGAATCGCCAGCGCCCCCTTATTCCTGGCGAACTCAAGCAGCTTGCCTGCGGAATCGGGAAGAAACAGATCCGGCTGATCCTCCGGGAAAATCAGACAGTAGTCTCCAAAAGCACTGGAGTGCCATTCGTAACCGAGGAAGGCAACAAAGCCCTCACTGTTAGCTTCTTGAATCAGTTTTCGCGTCTTCGGCCAGTGCTTCGTATGGGCTTCGAAGCCCTTCACCCAGTGCATATGCCGCTCTCCCGGCATGATCGGCATATCGTGCCAGGAGGCGTGTCCGGTGAAGGCAAAGAAATCCAGATGCTCCCGGGCAATCTCGATGGAACGTTCAAGGGAACCCTTGGCATATCCCACGGCGTTGTGATTGTGAAGATCCCCCCAGAAGAGCTTGTACTTCTTGTTCAGCAGAAACATCTGAACTTACTCACTTTCCCCCCGTCCTTCCTCCACGGAAACAGACAGCGCAGGTTGTAGTTATTTCTCTAAGGTACTGAGTTTCACCGCCCTTGGAAAAGCTCTCCGGCTTCGATCTGACGGCGAATCTTGGCGAAGCATCGATCCCGTTCCCCGTCCGAGGGGTGCCTTCCGCCTCCAAAGGATCGTATGCGGTTCTGACCGAGCAGGTGCCTCACAATTCGTCCGGTCAGCTCTTCCCTGATATCCCGCAAGGTTGGATCGCGGAAGTGGTTGTGAACTTCGAGCGGTTCTTCCTGAAGGTCGTACAGCTCTCCGTCCCCGTCGTCACAGAGGACCAGCTTGTACCGCTCGGTTCGCACCATCGTGCGTCCCAACAGCTCGCTGAAGGCGACTTGAAAATAAGGATCCTGTTCTCCTGGGGTGGCGGGGATTTCGGGTTCGACAAAAACTTTAGTCAGATCTCTGCCCTGGACGTGGTCGGGCACCTCGATACCGGCCAGCGAAAGAAAGGTGGCGTGCAGGTCGAGCCAGTTGACCTGGGCGCTGCAGCGTCTGCCCGAAGCGATCCCCGGACCCATGACGATCAGTGGAACCATCAAAGAGCTCTGGTAGAAGGTTTCCTTGAAGGGGAGGCCGTGATCGCCGAGATGGTCGCCGTGATCTGAAGAGAAGACCACCAGGGTTGATTCAAGAAGTCCGCGGGCCTCTAGGGCGGCAAAGATCTTTTCAACCTGCCGATCTATCAGGGTTATCGTAGATAGATAGTATTCCCGCATCTTGCGGATCGAGGATTTTGAGAGCTCCCGGTAATCTGTCAGATAGAGGAGGTTGTTTTTGTAGAACTCCAGGATCCGTGACTGATAGGCCGGCTTGTATTGCAGCTCCTCCGCTGTACCGACAGCCTCGGGGATAGGCGCCTCTCGATACAGATCCGCGAACCCGGCCGGCGGATCGTAGGGATCGTGGGGGCTGTTGAAGGATACCCAACAGAAAAAGGGCTCCCCAGGCTGCCTATTGATCCAATCCACGGCCTGACTCCCTATAAACGAGTCGATATGCAGCTCCTCGGGCAGGGGGCTGACCGCCGCCCCGAGCTGTTTTTCGTATCCGGGAAACGTAGCCGGATGGTCCCGGGTGTACCCGTGTTTCTCCAGGAACAGGGTGTAGTCATCCCTGCGAAAGAAATGCCTCTTATCCTCGGCACTGATCCTTAAGCGAAAGCCCTCAGGATTGTCCCAGGGATAGAAATGCATCTTCCCGATAGCCGCGGTATTCCAACCGCCCCGGTTGAAGGCTCTGGCAATGGTTGGCGAGTCACTGCGGATCCAGTGGAAGTTGTGGGCTACATTGGTCACCTGCGGATACTGGCCGAGGATAAAGGAGGCCCGGGCCGGCTGGCATATCGGCGAAACGGAGCTGCACTGATCGAAGACCACCCCTTCCCGTACCATTCGATCCAGAGCCGGTGTCTGCATAAAATCCAACCCGTAGCAGGGGAGTGAGTCCTGACGCTGCTGATCCGTCGTTATGAAGAGGATATTCTTGATCTTGCTCATTGGGTATACATCCTTAGGACTGGTGAACGAAAATAATCTCCAAGACAGCGGGGATCAGGACGGTAAACACGGGTATGGCGGAAAGCAACAGCAGATTAAAGAAGTTGCTGGCTCCCAGCATGCTCCAGCCGGCGATTATCGTGCTTCCCATCCCAATAACCAGAAGCGTGGCAATCTTCGATAAACGCTGACGCAGGCGCATGAACAGTGCCGCGGACAGACTGAGGAGCAGGAGGGCAAGAACCATACTTCGGTCCCACTGATGCAGCGTTAGTCCGCGAGTGAAGAGGACCTGCCCGACACTGTCGATCGCGGCGATCCAAATCCCCAGCAACGGAAGAGGAAGAAGCACAAAGGAAACCAGGAGCCAGTCCCGCCTCAGGATACGCGGAACCACCGCTAGTACGATCCAGAAGGCCACTGCGTACATCCCGAGAAACAGGAGAAGCCGGACATGTTCGGTAGACACACCGGAACCGATCACCAACTTGTAGATGGAGTGATACACGAAACTGCGGGAAAGAAACACCACCGCCAGAACCGGTGCAAAGGCATACCCAATCCAGGGATACAACCAATTCGGTTTGCCTTTCAGCCAACCAAGCAGGGTAACCATGAGCAGTAGAGAGAAGGCGCCAATTAGGGCAGAAGGCTTAGACCATAGATGGGTAGCAAATAACCCCGCGCCCAGAAGAGCGGGTTGAGCCGCGAGCAGAGCCTCCAGCCAGCTGCCTCGGCTGTGAGCTTCGTACAGGAGCTTGGCCACCTTGCGCGGTCTTCCAAAGGAACAGATCGCCTGCTTGGTCGCATCCGCTTCGGTGAAACCCTCGGTCTCCAGCTCCTCTACCTTGTCCTGGAAATATGTCGCCAACTCCCCTATAACGTTGCTTTCGGTGTTCGGATCGAGATGGAGATTGGATCTGATTAGATTTAAATAAGTCTCGATCGCCTGCATCGGTGCCCTACCGCTTCAAGACATCAAGTGCTTTCCGGGCTGAGGATCAGGTTCATGGCCTGGGAAAACTTGAACCACATGCTGATCCTGTTCAGCAAGACTTCTTTCCCTTTTGCGGTAATTCTGTAGTAGCGTCTCTGCTGCCCGTTGGGCTGAACCTGCCACTCTCCCTGGATCAACCCGTCGCTCTCCAGCTTATGCAGGGCCGGATATACGGTACCCTCTCGGAATTTAAAAAAACCCTCACTTCTATGCCGGATCTCCTTAATCAAACGGTAACCGTGAATGCGGCCGGATGCGTTGATTAGGCACAGCAGGAGAGAATCTGTATTGCCCCTCAGCAGCTCTCGATCGTATTCCAGGGCTTGGGTTCTCTGCCGTAGTTCTTTCCTCGGTCCGCGTTTCATAGCTTCCTCCACATTCCATTGTACTCTCCTATTCAAACATATTCCATCGCTGCTGTATACACCGCCGGCCTGGAAACTCGCTCAAGCCTTTCCCGCCCGGGAGGTTTCAAAGGGCGAGCAAATCGGCTAAGCTTCTCGCCGAGGGAGAAAATGAAGAAATACTCTGCAGTCATATTTGATATGGACGGGACACTTCTCAACACCCTGGAAGATCTGGGGGATTGCATGAACCGGGTCCTGGCCCGAGCCGGCTACGCTACCCATCCCATCGACGATTACAGGTATTTCGTCGGCGATGGGATGGCGAATCTGGTACGACGGGTCCTTCCGGAACAATGGCGAGATGAACTGATGATTCGGCAAACCCAAACGGCGATGGTGGAGGAGTACGGCAGGCACTGGGCGGACAAGACCGACCTGTATACGGGAGTGTCCGCCCTCCTCGACGAGCTGACGAAACGGGAGATCAAAAAGGGCATCCTGTCCAACAAACCCCATGACTTCACCAAGGTGATTGCCGAACGCTACTTCAAAGATTGGCGTTTCGATCCCGTGTTCGGTGCGAGAGATGGAGTACCGAGAAAACCGGATCCCGCGGCGGCGCTTCAGATCTGCAGGCACTGGGGACTGGAACCTTCGGAGGTGCTGTATGCCGGAGATACCAACACGGATATGCAGACCGCTCGGCAGGGGGGGCTTTTCGCCGTTGGTGTTCTGTGGGGCTTCCGTTCAAAGGAAGAGTTAATCGAAAACGGCGCTCAGGAGCTAATCGCCGTGCCCCAAGAGATGCTGCCCTTCTTTCGAGACAAAAGACAGCCCGTTTAGACCCCTCGAAGCTCGCAACTGCCAAACAGATCCGCTATCTGGCTACGAAGCTCGCGCAGAGTTTCAGCGTCGAAAGGCGCTTCATCCCGATAGAGAGGATCTAAGGACCTCTCGGGAGCGAACTGCTGAAGAACGAAACGGCGATGGCCCCGCAGCTGGCGGGCCAGATGCAGGAGATCCTCTCTGTTGTGGATCTTCGGAACCAGGGTACAGCGAAGCTCGACCGTCACCTTCGTCGTCTTGAGGAGCTCGAGAGTAGCTCTGATCTTCTCGATCCAACCCCGGTCTCCCTCGGCCAGACCGGCGGCTTTCTGGTAAGCCGGCCAGGTCAGCGGCGCTTTGACATCCATAGCGATATAGTCCACCAGATCTTCCTCGAGAAGCCTTCCAATCATATCCGGATTGGTACCGTTGGTTTCTAAGCCCGTACAAAGACCAAGCGCCTTGACTTCCGCCAGGAACTCTGGTATTTCCGCATTCAGGGTAGGCTCGCCGCCACTGATCACCAAAGCCTGATAAAGCTCTCTGTTTGTTCTCAAATACTCCAGCACGGTTTCTCCGGGAAGATCCGAAAGCTCCCCCGGTCGTTGTACCAGATCCGCGTTGTAGCAGAATGGACAGCGGAAGTTACAACCTCCTGTGAACAAAACGGTGGCGATCTTGCCGGGGTATTCGATGAGAGAGGTTTTCTGCCAGCCTTTGAAAGTCAAGGCGAGAGGTATCGGCTAAAGAACCGCCGCGTTATGCGCCGGCACCGGTTCCAGAATCTTCGACTCGTCTTCCGAGACGGCGCCTTCAGTGGACCCCGCACCCATTGTCTGTTGCTTGAGCTGTCGGTCATAGGTCTGCCTGTCGTTGAACTCAACCTGCTTTCCCGGATTCCATTGATCCACCGGGCGTAGATACCCTACGGAGCGAGACCAAACCTCGCAAATTCCCCCGCATTTCGGACAGGTTCGCTGCTCGCCCCTGAGGTACCCGTGCTGTTCACAGATGCTGAACGTCGGGGTCAGGGTGTAGTAGGGCAGATGAAAGTTTTCGGCGATCGTCTTTACCAGCGCCTTAGTGGACTCCACCGAAGGCATCTTTTCGCCCAGAAAGCCGTGCAGGACGGTTCCCCCGGTGTACCGGCTCTGCAGCGGGTCCTGTAGTTTGAGGGCGGTGAACACGTCGTCGGTGAATCCTACGGGGAGCTGGGTGCTGTTCGTGTAATAGGGTGCGCGGAAATCCTTACCGTTTGGTTCAGAGGCTGCATATACAGCCTCGCTGTACACTTTAATTTCCGGGAAGAGCTTCTTATCGATCCGGGCCAAGCGATAACTCGCGCCTTCCGCCGGCGTCGCTTCGAGATTGAAGATGCTGTTCGTCTCCGCCTGGAAGTCTGCCAGCTTTACCCGCATGAAGTCCAGAGCCCGTACCGTAAACTCCACTCCTTGGGCTTGAGTAAGGTCGAAACCGAATAAGTTGTACACAGCGTCGTTCATTCCGATGATCCCGATGGTGGAGAAGTGATTCTTCCAGTAGCTGTCAAAACCAGCTTTGATATTGCGCAGGTAAAACCGGCTGTAGGGATACAAACCCCGGATCGTGAACTTCTCCAAGATCTCCCGTTTGATGATCAAACTCTCTTTGGCCAGTTCCATCCTCGTGCCGAGGATTTCCAGAAACTCCTGCTCCGAATCCGCCTCGTAACCGATCCTTGGCAAATTGAGAGTCACAACACCGACGGACCCGGTCAGAGGATTGGAGCCGAACAGTCCGCCGCCCCGCTTCTGCAGCTCCCGCTTATCCAGGCGCAGGCGGCAGCACATGCTGCGAACATCGTCGGGTTTCATGTCGGAGTTGATGAAATTCGAGAAATAGGGGATTCCATACTTGGCGGTCATCTCCCAGACCGGATCCAGTTCCGTACTCTCCCACGGGAAATCGGGGGTAATGTTGTAGGTGGGGATGGGAAAGGTGAAGGGCCGGCCGGTGGCATCCCCCTGGCTCATGGTCTCGGCAAAGGCCCGATTGAACATATCCATCTGTTCCTGGAACTCGCCGAATGTTCTGTCTTTGATCTCGCCACCGATCACAACGGGCTGCTTCGCGAGAAACTCGGGAGCCTTCAGGTCGAGGGTTATGTTGGTGAACGGTGTTTGAAATCCCACCCGGGTGGGGACGTTCATGTTGAAGAGAAATTTCTGTACACACTGCTTCACCATCTCGTAGCTCAAACCATCGTAATAGATAAACGGAGCCAAAAGGGTGTCAAAGTTCGAAAAAGCTTGGGCACCGGCGGCCTCACCCTGAAGTGTGTAGAGGAAGTTTACTACCTGCATCAATGCCACGTCGAAGTGCCGGGCCGGATTGGATTCTACCTTTCCCCGAACACCCCGAAACCCTTCGATCAAGAGATCCTGCAGGTCCCAGCCGACACAGTAGGGGCCGAGAGTTCCAAGATCGTGGATGTGAAACTCCCCATTGATATGGGCATCCCGGATCTCTTTAGGGTATACGCTGTTAAGCCAGTAGTTGCAGACAACCTTCTGGGTGATGTGCACATTGAGGCCCTGGAGGGAGTAGGTCATGTTGCTGTTCTCCCGCACCCTCCAGTCCATCTCGTCTAGATAATCATCAATAATGGTAATATCTCGAAGAAGCTTAGTGACTTCGCGGATGTTTTTGTGCTGTTCCCGGTAAAGAATGTAGGCCTTGGCTACTTTTGCATGTCCGTTCTCGATGAGGATCTTCTCGACGATGTCCTGGACATGTTCGACGGAGGGGATCCCTCCATCTTCGTATTTTCGACGTAATCCTTTGACGACCTGGTCGGAGACTTTTTTCGCCTTTTCGAAATCGCGTCCGCCGACGGCTTGAACAGCGGCCCAGATCGCGTTGGTGATCTTCTCCCGGTCAAAGGCTACGACTTGTCCGTTTCTCTTCCTGATGTTTTCCACTTTGCGTAACATAGTTCCCCTCCCAGTCTGAGTAAATCACAGTTGTTGCAGCTAGCTCTTTTCGCTTGCTTCAATTTTTCTTCAGTGTTCTCAGCTCCTTCTCAAACGACCTGAGATCTGTGAACTCCCTGTACACCGATGCAAAGCGGATGTAAGCCACCTTGTCGAGAGCCTTCAGTCGATCCATCACCAGCTCCCCGATGACCTGTGCCGGAACCTCGCGACTTCCGTAGTTGTACAGCTCCGCCTCGATCCCGCTGACCCGCTTCTCGATTTCCTCGCGCGGGATCGGCCTCTTCTCACAGGCCTTGAGCAATCCGGCCAGAAGCTTATCCCGGTCGAAGCTTTCCCGCCGCCCATCCTTCTTGATTACCGACACCCCTGTCCACTCGATGCGTTCGTAGGTGGAGAAGCGCCGCCCGCAGGACAGACATTCTCGTCTACGCCTGATCGTATCGCGTGCTTCGAGGTTTCGCTTATCCACCACCCGTGTTTTCGGGTGCCGGCAGAACGGACATCTCATACCCTAAACCACAAGATATTGTGCTCCTATTATACCTGAAACCACAAGATACGCAAGTAGTTCCTATCAGATTTCTAGTAAAAAAGTACTAGAATACGATTTTTTTTGGTATTACCGCCTAACAAAAATTTAGAAGCCAACGGGACCGGGCAGCAGCTGAGGCCTTTTGCTTTTCTACAAAATACACTATCCTCACATGCTATGTTCGGTCAGTTCATCTTTCCAGAAGCGGTCAGCAGCAATTTTCTGATTAGGCTGGTAGTCGCCTGTCTCCTCGGGGCGGCCATCGGCTTTGAGCGGGATATCCACGGCCGCGCCGCAGGTCTGCGCACCAACATGCTGGTCAGCATGGGGGCCGCCCTGTTCATGCTGGTCTCCGTGGCTGTGGCAGAAAGCTTCTCCGGTGGCCTCGAAAGCACGGGCCTGCGGGTAGATCCCAGCCGCATCGCCGCTCAGATCGTCACCGGTATCGGCTTTCTCGGTGCCGGGGCGATCATCAAAGAGGGATTCAATGTACGAGGTCTGACCACCGCAGCCTGCCTCTGGGTTTCCGCGGGGGTGGGCATGGCCGCCGGAGCGGGTTTTTTCGAGATGGCCATCGTCGTAACTCTGATCGGCCTGTTTACCCTTGTAGTGGTGAACAGATTTGAAAAGGTTTACGCCAAGGACTCCTACCGAACACTGGAAATCACCGTGGCAAATGACGCTGATATCTCCAAGTTGATTGACATGGTCAAACGGAAACACCTGAAAATTCTGTTCTTGGATTTCAGTCGGGACTATAAAACGAATCGAATGGTCATCACCTTCTCGATACGCCTGTTCCTCAAAGGGGTAACCGACAAACTCTCCCACCAGATCGTTGCCGATCTGGAAGCTTCCGGATACCCGATTCACAAGCTCAGATGGGGACACCAATGAAAATATTTAATAACAAGATCCTGACACCTGTACTCCTCACCGTTCTTTGCCTGCTCACGCAGCGCGGTTTTGCCCAATCCCTGCCTGACGGGTTGTACGCTGAGATAGAAACAACAAAAGGTACCATTCTCATCTCCCTCGAGTTCGAGAAAACGCCTCTGGCAGTAGCCAATTTCGTAGGCCTTGCCGAAGGCACGATCAACTTCGACAACCGGCCGGCGGGCCGGCCGTTCTATGACGGGCTGATCTTTCACAGGGTGATCCCCGATTTCATGATTCAGGGAGGGGATCCTCTAGGCAACGGTACGGGAGGCCCGGGATACCGCTTTCCCGACGAGCTGAATCCCGATTTGAAACACTCCGGACCGGGGACTCTCAGCATGGCCAACAGCGGCCCCAGCACCAACGGCAGCCAATTTTTCATCACCCACAAAGCCACCCCCTGGCTCGACGGATTTCACGCCGTCTTCGGCCGGGTCGTTGAAGGACAAGAGGTCGTCAATGCCATCAGCCAGGGAGACAGGATCGAGAAGGTCAGGATCAGAAGAGTGGGCAGCAAGGCTGCTTCCTTCAAGATCGACCAGGAGGTATTCGACCGTTTGGTCCAAGAGGCTCCGGAACGGCAGCAGGAGTATACCGCCAGAGCACGCAAGCTGGCCCTCGAGGAAATCAGAAAGCGCTGGCCCGATGCCGAAAAAACAGCCTCGGGTCTCCGCTATCTGGTACTGAAACGGGGATCCGGCGGTAAAAGCCCGGAATATGGTACCGCGGTTACCGTACATTACACGGGACAGCGTCTCAACGGTTTGGTCTTCGACAGCTCATATCAAAGAGGGCAACCGGCGACTTTTGAAATCGGAAAAGTCATCCAGGGCTGGAACGAGGCGCTTACGAGTATGAGAAAGGGAGAGAAACGGACTTTGATCATTCCCCCGGAGCTGGCCTATGGAGAACGGGGGTATCCCGGCGTGATCCCGGCGAACGAATTTCTCGTCTTTGAGGTAGAGCTGTTGGATTTCTGAACGAGGATCCTCAAGGGCTCGCCTCCTGACCTGAGCCTGGATCTCTTCCATCCTGCCCTGCTGCCCGGCAAGCACAAAGGTGCTTGCGATAATCAGGATAATGCTTGAGCAAAACATTAAAACCGAAACAGCCGATGGGGGAGTCAAGCGGAACACGGCCAGGTATACGAAGGCTGGGGCGACTTGGATCGGGATTTGCTGAATCGGGATTGCCAGGCTGGCATTGGTAACGCGGAAGGCCAACTGCAGCTTGGCTATGCCGAACATATTGGTCACCACCAGAATGGCAGAGCCCGTCACAAAGAGGGCAATCACCGGGAGAGTCAGGTTCCCCTTGAAGATCCGTAGTACCGCTCCCATGAACGGTCCCACCCAGAAATTGGAAAGGACGTAATACAAGCCGGAACTTACCGCGAGGATAGACCCCTGGTAGCGCCCTGACCGCCGTCGAAGGATCTCCAGGATGAGGATAAAAGCCGTTCCAACCAAGGAAAATACGGCAGCGCGAACGAGGAAATTCCCAGCCAGCACATCGAAATCCTCCACGTTGATTGTCAGACGACTCAGCCCCAACAATGTGATCGCTGCTACAAGGAGTGCGATCCCTGAGATTTCACCGAGCCCGAGGCGTTCCTTGAGAATCCAAACGGAGCCGATGACCAGCACAATCATACCGAAGGCCATGAGTCCCGGGATCAGGGCGGGTCCCAAACGTACTTGGGCAAGAAGAAAGAAAGCTGTTCCCAGCCCCATTTGGATGATGAATCCCACCACCCACAGTGGATTTCGAATCAGCTTGGTAAAGAAACCCTGCCGGTTTCCGGCGATCCGGTTGACCACTTTTTTCTGTAGAAGGATACCGATGTTGTGGGCGGTACCCGATAGGATCGCCAGAGCCACGCCCAGACTGTACATCAGCTCCAGAGCTCGTACCGCACCAGTTTTACGATAGATTTACGCTTTTTCTTTCCCG